>CBDULQ010000001.1:0-47690 GCA_965368115.1 uncultured Gammaproteobacteria bacterium
GGTTTATTTCTTGCAGACGAGAGACGTATGGCTGATAAATTTCATAACATTGAGGGCTTACAACGCACCATCCTGGACAATCTGAGCACCGCCGTCCTGTTACTGGATGAAGACCTGTGCATCCATTACCTCAATCCAGCCGGAGAAAGCCTGTTTCATATCAGCAATAAACGGGCGCGCAATTTAACCCTTGGCAAGATTATGTTTATCGAGAGCGACTTTCAGCAACGGCTCAATAGCGCCATCAATGACAATCATCCCTTCGCAGAGCATGAAGTCAGTTTTCAGTTGCTGGCCGACCAGGACCGGCAGGTGAATGTGGACTACATGGTGACGCCGCTCAATGGCAGTAATGCAGAGGGCATCATGCTGTTGCTGGAAATTTCCCCGATGGATCGCCACATCCGTATCGCGCGCGAGGAGAAACTGCTCGCCGAGCAGAAATCCACCCGTAACCTGGTGCGCGGCATGGCGCACGAGATCAAAAATCCACTGGGCGGCCTGCGCGGTGCGGCGCAGTTGCTGGAACGTGAGCTGGACAACGAAGACCTGAAAGAATACACCAGCATTATCATCGGCGAAGCGGATCGACTGCAGACCCTGGTCGATCGCATGCTGGGCCCCAACAATATTCCCCGCAAACAGCAGATCAACATTCACCAGATCCTGGAACATGTGCGCCAGCTGGCGCAGGTCGAGGTCCCCGACGGCATTTTTTTCAATCTGGATTACGACCCCAGCCTGCCGGAACTGATGGCCGACCCGGACCTGTTGATTCAGGCAATACTGAACATCACCCGCAATGCGGTGCAGGCGCTGGGCGAGCATGGCGAGATTACTTACAAGACACGGCCGCAACGGCATTTCACCATCGGCCACATGCACCATCGCCTGGTGATCCAGGTGGATATCATGGACAACGGCCCCGGCATTCCGGACGACATCCTGGAACACATTTTCTTTCCCATGGTCACCGGCCGCCCGGAAGGCTCGGGACTGGGTCTGTCCATTGCGCAATCGCTGATCAATCAGCACGGCGGACTGATCGAATGCAACAGTCGGCCGGGCAAAACCGTATTTACGATTTACTTACCTCTGGAGATAACGGATGACTGAAAAACACATCTGGGTAATAGATGATGATCCTTCAATCCGTTGGGTACTGGAAAAAGCACTGAAACAGGCGGACATGAGCGTGAGCGCCTTCGAAACAGCCGATGACGCGCTGGATGCCATGGCCGGCGGCAAACCCGATGCCATTATCACCGACATCCGCATGCCCGGTATGGACGGCCTGGACTTTCTCAAGATACTCAGCGATCAATACCCAAACATTCCGGTGATCATCATGACCGCCCATTCCGACCTGGACAGTGCGGTTTCGGCTTACCAGGGCGGTGCTTTCGAATATCTGCCCAAGCCGTTCGATATCGACGAAGCCGTCGACCTGGCACGCCGTGCCTGTAAGAAAAGCGAAGAGCAGGCGGAGCTATCCAGTAACCAGGTGCAACAGGACACCCCGGAAATCATCGGCGAAGCGCCGGCAATGCAGGAAGTGTTTCGTGCCATCGGCCGACTGTCCCGGTCCAATATCACCGTACTCATCAACGGTGAATCCGGTACCGGTAAGGAACTGGTCGCCAGGGCACTGCACAAACACAGTCCGCGTGCCGATCGCCCGTTCATCGCCATCAACACGGCCGCGATTCCGAAAGACCTGCTGGAATCAGAACTGTTCGGTCACGAACGCGGCGCCTTCACCGGCGCCCATTCGCAACGTCGCGGCCGTTTCGAACAGGCCGATGGCGGTACCTTATTTCTCGATGAAATCGGCGACATGCCGTCCGACCTGCAAACCCGTTTGCTGCGTGTGCTGGCCGACGGCCAGTTCTATCGCGTCGGTGGCCACACACCGATCAAGGCCAATGTACGTATCATTACCGCGACTCACCAGGACCTTGAAGAGCGCGTCAAACAGGGTCTGTTCCGCGAGGATTTATTCCATCGCCTGAACGTCATCCGGATTCAGATTCCTGCACTTCGCGAGCGCAAAGAAGACGTACCCGCCTTGCTCAACCTGTTCCTGAAACAGTCGGCGCGGGAAATCGGCGTCGAAGCCAAACAGCTGTTGCCGGATGTGGAAGCCTATCTGTCCAACCTGGACTGGCCGGGCAACGTACGTCAGCTGGAAAACACCTGTCGCTGGTTGACGGTGATGGCGTCCAGCCGCGAAGTCCATATGTCCGATCTGCCGCCGGAACTGTTACCGGATGCGGTCGAACAGACCGAAACACCACAACAGAACTGGGAAAGTGCATTACAACGCTGGGCGGAAAAACAGCTCGCTATCGGCAAGGAAGATCTGCTCGACGATGCCATGCCCAAGTTCGAACGCATCATGATTGATGCGGCTCTGTCCAAAACCGGCGGTAAACGCCAGGAAGCCGCCAAGCTACTGGGCTGGGGTCGTAACACACTGACCCGCAAGATCAAGGAACTGGGAATGGATTAATCAGGGAATGAACGGCTTGCCCAGGGAAGGGAACATTCAAACCGTTTTACTTTCTTCATCGCGAATGCAGTTCAGGTAAGCCTGTTCCATGGTTTCCGCTTCGAACCGTTGCTTGAATTCGTCTACCTGTCCGCTGAAGCGTAATTCACCGCGATGTAAAACCGCCATATGATCCGCCAGCTCTTCTACATCGGCCAGCATATGTGAACTGAAAAAAATCGTCGCACCCGCCTGGTTGCTTCGTTTGATCTGTTGCTTGACACTTACACGTGCCTTTGGATCCAGGCCGCTCATGGGTTCGTCGAGAATGTACAGATCTTTATTACTCAGAAAACAGGCCGCAAGGCCGAGTTTCTGTGTCATACCCTTGGACAGTTCGCGTACCGATTTCCGTAACGCGTAAGCATCCAGGTCAAATGATTGCAAAACCTGTTGTACCTGCTCATGGTTAAAACGCCGCCCCTGCAACTCACCCACATATTTGAGGAAGTCACCGGCTTTCAGATAGTAGGGTGGTACGAAACGATCGGGTAAATAGGCGAGGTGTTCACGTGCGCTAACCTGGCGATTGTTGTTTCCAAACAGAACACATTCGCCGCTGTCCATGGCAACAAGATCCAGCATGGATTTGATCAATGTGGATTTTCCGGCGCCGTTCTCACCCACGAGTCCGAAACAGCTACCGGCTTCGACATCCAGACTCACGGCATTTAAAACCGTCTGCTTTGCATAGCGAATCGATATCGAACGACAGGAAATGGCTTTCATTATTTTAGTTCTGGTCAGTCACCGGTGGCTGTGCTGTTAGCATACTCGAAGCACCCGATTTCCCAAAGCAACAAAAAAGCCTGCTAAAGCAGGCTTTTTTATATTCAGGCATTGCGGCAATTAAAAATTACGAAACACCGCAGCACAACGATCGATACCCGGTGTGTAGTTCGGCGCTCCCGCAGTACAGGCTGCGACGTTCTGTGCTCCACCACCACCTGCAGCAAGACGCATGCTGCCTGAGTCAGTACGACCATCATCGATCTTGCGATCAACCTCGGCCAGGATATCGGAAGGTATACCGTTACCGGACAACAACTCGTTACTGGTTGCTGTGTTGCCGCCCAGGTTGGCGAAAGTAATCACCATGCCGGTACCGAAACCATTATCGGGACAAGTGCCCACGACACAGTTGAACGTACTACCGAAACCCGCGCCATCAAAATCACCCGAGATGAAACCGGCACCGGCCAGCTGTACCCAGACCTGGGTGCGGGTACCGTTGTTTTCGATGGTGCCGTCACCATCGCCATTGGCATAAGCGACCGGACCTGCCGGCAAACTGTTGGTCGCATCGTTGAAGTCACCGGGCAATGCGCGGTAGCGATCCTGAAATGCAAACCAGGCTGCGGTCACGCCATCCACCTTGTTGGTCAGTGCACGCGCACGCGCGGAATTGATCAGCTCCTGACCTTTCAGCACACCACCCAGTAACAGGCCAATGATGACCAGGACGATGGCGATTTCGATCAGCGTGAAACCAGACTGAGACTTCTTCATTCGACTCTCTCCAGAATTCTTTATTCGTTAGTTATATAGTTCAAAAATCAACACTTTACCAAGGCACTTTGGCGATTCCTGCGATTTCTGTCGTTTACAGTAATAATTCCTGTTAACCCCCTGATTTAAAGGGCAAAATAAAGTTAGTCAAGCGCAGCTAAACGTTGCTCCAGGAAGCGAATTTCAGCCGCATCACTGATCTCACCCTGGGCCAGTAGACCGCCGATGAGAATTTTTGCCGCTTCTTTCTCACCCATGTCTTCCAGAATCAGGATACGCAGGTCTTTGGCCCAGTAAGGCACATCGACTCCGGCCAGTTCGGCCAGGGTGTTGGCATACTTCAACGCGAGTGGTTTATCGTTCAACTCATGCTGCGCCTTGATCGCCGCATGGGCCAGCCAACGCCAGCGGGTTTGCGGTTGCTCGAGGGTTTTCTCCGCAACGAAATCGAGCATGATTCTGACCCGCCGCGGATCATTCACCTCGCTGTACACATGGCTGGCGACCAGCAATGGATAATTGTCATTCGGGTCCAGTTGCAGGCTCAGATTCAGCCACTGCACCAGGCGCTCGTAATCCAGCTCGCGAAACGGCACACTGATACCCGGCTGGTTGTCGTGTGCCTGCAACCATAAATCGAGCAGGCGCGCAGCGAGTATGGGATCGCCCAGCGTCGTCAACGCATACACCGACGTTGGCAAGGGTCTGGTCAGCGGCTGGTAAGTCGGCTGTGGTTGTCGATCAAACCAGAACAGTTGCGCCAGCAGGGCCACCACTAACAGCAACCACACGCCTGTAGGTACATGATGTAAAGGCCGCTGTTTCATGCGCTGATGTTCTTACGGTGAAAATCGACCAGGGCTACAGCCGATAACAGGGGGATATAAATCACCGCCTGTATCAACATGGCGGTAACCGATTGTGTGGTGTAGTCGCCATAGACCAGCCAGCTGGTCTGGCTGAAGCGGTCGAGTGCGGGTAACAAGACGTGAAGTAGCGAAAAGAATCCGTCGATGAACCGCTGGCCCAGGCTTTCACTGGTTACCAGGGGCCCTTGTGAAACCAGTACAATGGATTCAAGTGTTCGGGCCAGCAGGTAAAATAATAACACGCTACCCAGTCCTGCCAGCACGTGTCGAAAGCTGAAGCTTGCCACAAGGCCGAGACAACTCACGAGGGTCAGTTCAAACCAGTAACTCAGCGACCAGATTAATACTCCGCTACTGTCGGCATACAGACTCAGCAGCAATCCAAACGCAACACTGATCAGCAGGCTTAGAATCATGAACCCGCCCAGTTTGCCAAGAAAGTGTCCGGTTCTGGAAATCGGCAATGCCAGCATGAACTCCAGCGACTTATCCTGCTGATCGCGAATGCCGGAGGATACAATCAAAGTCGCCAGTAGACCGATACCACTATAACGCAATAAATTACTCAGAATCGCCAGCTGTATCTGGCGTTGATCGGTAATGGCAATATCAGCAACGAACTCGGTCACTGCGAAAGCGCTGATTAAAAAAATCGCCAGCATCCATAGCAGCCGATTTCTCACCGCTTCGATAAACGTATATTTGGCGATCACCCTGATCTGTCTGAACATAATTTGCTACAGCTGGCCTGCATCCAGTAGTTTATTGAATAACACGGTCGGCGCTATCCAGATAATCACATCATCGAATTCCTGGGCAGCTGCCCGACTTGGATTGCGTGAAACATAACGGTCGTCATTCGATAACCCGTAATTTGGCAACCCGCAGTTTGATGCAATGTTCGCTTCGCCCGCATTTTCATTTTCATTGGCGCTGGCAAAAGTCGCCCAGTTCTTTCCGGTGGAATAGATGACCGCAACGGCATTATCATTGATCGAGTTTGCGCAGGCTGAATCGGGACATATTTGCAGGTTGTTAGTTGCCATGAGTACAGCTACATTGGCCACACTAACGCCTGCTGGATTACTATAAACATTATTCGTCGAGGTCGTGATACTGTACCGGTAGGGTTGTCCCCAGGGATCGGTCAACAACTGATCACAATTGACAGCGCCGCTTAAACCCAGGGTAGCCGCCGGAACAAAGCCCCGACCGCCATTTGTACAGGGAGTCGCCGGTGTCGAGCCTCCAGCCGGATTTTCACGACCCAGCGAATTCGGATCTGCCGGGCAGGGTAGACGACCATTCGCCAGCGCAAATCCATACAATGCCTGACGAATCTGGTCGAGCTGTCTGGATGCTTCCGCGACATAACGTTTCTCCGATTGACTGCCCAACGGAATAATCAGATAGCCAATCATCAAACCAACCACCACCAGGACCACTGCCAGTTCGATCAGACTAAAACCGCGCTGACTTCGAATTGTTGATGTCATAGACATTGCACCACACTCATATTTTCCTCAATACAGAATGCGACATCATTCATTGTTGCGTTCATGTAAGTGGCATTGCCATTCAGATCGGGATAGTTACCCGGGTTGCTACCTTCCAGGTAGTTGGAAAGCACCGATTTGGTATCGACATCGATCGGGTCAACGGTACGAATCTGCCCGGCCAGTCTAGAACCGGAGTAAATGACGATGGCTGCATAATCTTCACCACCGACGATAATACAGTTGGTGCAGGCACCGTCAGCCGGTGTCGCCGGTAATCCTGCTGATGATGCAAAGTCGCCGGATACGGCATAAAAAAAGTGATCTTTCCAGTTCTCCCAGAAACGGCGCTCCGGACTGTTATAGTTTCCGCCGGGCCCGGCCAGGGCCCCTGTCTGAAAGTTGTTACAATCTGGAATCGCCTTTTCCAGCAGATAATGCGTCGGCCCATTCCCGATATAACCATCACTAATCGAGACATCAACCGGCAGGCGGCCGAAATAGGAGCCCGCCGTATCCGTCTCGATATACGCCTGGCTATCTCGATAATCGCCAGGATCCGTTGACGCCGGCCAGGGTAAATGAAAATGACTATTCGAGCCGCCCATGGTCGCATCGTTTGCCTGACCATAGCCTGCAATACAGTCTGCTAATGTTCTTGTTGTATTTTCCATCAGGGTCTGAAAATCGGGACGCTGACTAATCGCGTCGAATATATCCTGTTGGGTGATACCCACGATACGGTCGTTAATGTTGGTATCGAAAACACTGTTAGCCGTGGTGAATGTATCGGTCGTATCCACTGCACCACTCAAAGTTTCGTTACCGCCTTCGAGGAAATCCGCGGCAGTGTAATCCATTCCACATAAGCTACCTGCCGCATGCGTACCATTCTGGCCGGACAAAGCAGGTCCGGGTGCGATGACAACGGCCACCAGCCTGTCGTCAGCATTGCCGCCGATAAGAGGATTACCATTCACGTCATTCAAAATAAAAGTTCCATTGCTATCCTGGTTGAGCATTTCGGAGCGCGACAGGCCCGCGGCATTATCCAGGTCATTACGATCATCCGGGCCGCTATCCTTGTATTCACTCGATACCGCATACCACAAACATTTTCCCGCACCATCCTTGATCGGCTCGACGCCCAGCTCGCCCCAGGGTAATCGCCCCAGAGCACTCGTATATTGAGCATTACAGGGCGAGTTGGGTTGCCCCTCCACACCGCCGGTATCCGGACAGGGTAGAAAGCCAAACAGCCCGGCATTCGGATTACCGGCTGCCGACGCATTGTCGTGATTAAAAACCGCATACGCGATCAATGCCTGTTTAGCCTGCTTGAGCGCATACGATGTCGTTGCTTCCATTTCAGTCCGAACATCGATCATGTTGATGCTGCGTACAAGATAAGTGGATACCAGCAACACGATTACGATCATGAAAATCATCAGGGCGGCACCCGATTCGCGATATCCAGAGGCGCTGTCACGTTCCCGGTTCATGATCATCCTAACGATCCTGAGGGGCGTCCGGTTGTGTACCTTCAGGACTTATTTGATCAGGTGGCGATTTTTCACGGATCTTCTGCGCCAGGCTGGATTCTTTAATTTCGTAAGTATCCTGGATTTCCCGATCGAATTCGTTCCACACCTGGCCGGGTTTCAGTCGCACTTTCTGTCCATTGACAAACACCGGCACTTGCTCGCTCTGACCAATGGACTCGGGGTTCACGCGTATTCGTTCATCGATTCTTCGACCTTTCAGGGTATTACCATCGTTAACCCAGGCCACATTCGGCGCGCCTTCCCGAATCATGATACCCTTCAGCTCCACCTGCGCAGGCGGTACGACAACTCCGGGATGGGTTTCGGTCTGTTGTTCATTACCCAGATCCTTGCGACGGCGTTTCGCATCCAGTTGTGCCCGCTCCATAGGCGTCGTGAACAGGCGTTCGAGCTGATTGATCGAAGGCTGATCTGCGGCCTGCACCAGGCCGGTACTCAGCAGCAACAGGTACAGTATGCGGCCGCTCATGAATCATCCTCCGTTTCACCCTGCGCATTCTGCTCATCCAGGGTTAACCACAATAATTCACACTCACCGACAAAATTGAAGCGGCTGTTGTTATCCAGGACTTCGACACTACGGAAGTTATTCTTCACCCGACAGTTGCTTATCAGGCTCAGGCCTTCCGCCTGCTTATTCAGATCCTGCAACAGACCGAATAGATCGCCTTCATGCAGTAACTGAAAATCCAGCTTCATAGTGCTGGCATAAATCTCCAGATCATCCAGATCGAGCTGAATGTTGTCCCTGTCGACCAGCTTACGTCGGCTAATATCAAACTTGACCGAGGGTATCCGGCGTTGCTCGGTCGATTTTTGAATGGTTTCAATCCACTGAATTCGATGCTCGTCACCATAAATTCCACGACGTTCGAGTTGCTCGAACTGTGACTCATAGGCACTCAACAACTGTTCCCGGTCCAGCGCCTGCTGATAGCGAGCTTTCGCCTGCACCAGCGTATACTTGCTACGCTTCCAGTTTTCCTCGTACTGCTGGTGATAATATAGACCTACACCAACCAGCAGCGCGCTGACAATCAGAGCGACAATGAAATACTGGACCTGACGCTTGATCTTCATCCATTCCATGCCGCATGCTCCGCCCGCATAGTGACTGTAAGGGTAAACAGCCCTGAATCTTCACGCGCGACCGGCTGGCTGTCGAGTCCGGCCTGCAAACTCAGATTCGCCGTTGATCGTACATCGATAGGCAGCTTGTCGATAACAACACGTAACACGTCCTTACGTGCACGCAACACTTCCGCCAGACGATTCACCTGGTCCACCGACTGTCGAATCGTGTCGGCACTCACCGGTACCCGACCCTTGATTTTGGCAAAATGATTGAGTTGGCGGGCCTGCAATTGTTCGGTATTGATTTTATGCTGCATATTCGGCTGATCCTCGCCGCGTTCCGGATCGATAGCCTGCCATTCGATTTCACGAATACTGATCAACGACAGATCATGGCCACTCAGGGTATGGCTCAGTTCGACGAAGAATGCCTGCGGCGAAACCTGTTTGCGTTGTTCGATGTAATTAACCGTATCGACCGTCGCCTTCATCTTCCGCGCCACTTTGAGACGAGGCTCCAGGCGCTTCAATTCCTGTTCGTAGCGCTCGTCGATACTTGCAGCTTGCTGGGCCAGGATGCCGGCCTCTTCCTGCAGGCGGTTCATGTCGATAAACAGGTAGACCATGGCCAGCAGGGACAACAGAATCATCGCCTGAGCCGATTGCTGCAACCACCAGCCGACCTGATTACGACGATAGACTTCGAAGTCTTCGCGATTACCATAATGGCCCCGGGAAAAATGGTCTTCCATGCATAGCTGAGCGAAGATACCGTTTCCGAATGGGCCGCTGATACCCTGGGTATCGACTTTTTTCTCAACCTCTGCCAACCGGTGTACCGATACTTCACGGAGCGGCGAAGACTGGCATTCGGCCAGAATCGAATCCATGTGCTCATCGCCGGCAATAATATGGATATGCAGAATTTCGTCGAAACCGATGTGACGTTTGTTGGTGAGAAAACGTGCCGTCTGGTCAATTTCGTCGGATAGAAACTTGCCGTAGCTGTCGCCTTCCAGGCTGATAGCGGCTGAGCGGCTGGTCATCAATTTACCGTCACGGAAATAGGTTTGACGAACATTCGACGACACCTGTTGTGAAATCAACAATACATGACCGGAACGCGCATCGATTCGGCTGAGCACTTTTTTACTGACATGCGGCAAACTCCACATGCCGCTCACCGGCACTTCTTCCGCTTTCATGATGTCGAGCCAGGGGCGAATCAGGTCGATGTTGGTCAACGCTGACATCAGTACGATGTCATCCCGGCGCCCATCTTCTTCCCGACCCTGTACTTCATGACAGGTATACTGACGACTGCTACGATAGTAACGTTCATTCAGTCGTTTAATCACCGCCGCACGGTCGGCGCCGCGTAAATGAGGGATGCTCTCGATACGAAAATCTTCTTCGATCACATCGACAAGCAGTCGTGCCGATACCTTAGGCGTATTCCGCAGATAATGTCGGAAATCGTCCAGGCCTTCCGAGTCCGGATTGAAATAAAAGGTGCCGGAGAACTTCCCGTTGATCCAGTGGAATACGGTGAGTCGATGGCCGGAGTAGTAAAATAATCGTTTCACAACTCAAACCACCTATATATCCAGTGTCGATATGGTGTCATAGATCGGACCCAGCACCGCCAGCATAATCCATAACATGATAGTACCGAGAATAACCGTCAGCACCGGACTGATGGCCGGTTCCAGCTTCTCGATCGCTTCGCGCACTTCACGATTGTAGAAATAGCTGACATTGAGCAGCGATTTGTCCAGTGCACCGGTGTTCTCGCCAATGCGAATCATGCGAATCACAATCGCAGGGAACAGGTCGACGCGTGCAAAACTTTCGCTGATTGAGTCGCCTTCGGCAATGTTTTCGCCCGCCTGGACAATGGCCTGCTTGAGAACATGATTATCGACCAGGTCCTTACTGATTTTCAGACTTTCCAGCACGGTAATACCGGAGGCATACATCATCGCCATATAGTTGGCGAAACGGGCCAGCTTAATGCGCAATAACAACGGGCCGAACAACCAGATTTTAAGTTTGAACATATCCAGTCGGTAGCGCACATCGGCATTACGGCGCGCGGCATTTTTAATGACAACCACGGCAGCTATGGGCATCCCGAAGACCAGGTACCAGTAGTCCACCATGAAATTAGATGTGGCGATCAGTGCCCGAGTATGCAACGGGATTTCGCCACCCATGTCCTTGATGAACGGGACCAGCTGAGGTAACAGATAGGTCATTAGAAAAGTCACCACGGCAAGTACCACGACACTGACAATGGTCGGATAAATCATGATCTTCCGAGTATGGGAAACCATTTCGTCCTGCCATTTCAGCGTCTCTGCCATATCCTGCAATACCTCGGACAATCGGCCGCTTTCCTCGCCGACTTTAACCAGCATCACGTACACATTGTCGAACGTAGACGGATGCTCCGCCAGAGACGCGGAAAAGGTTTTACCCCCCTGGATATCGTCGATCACGGCAGCCAGTACATCTTTCAGCTGGCCGGTCGGCAAGCTGTCACGCAGATCCGCCAGACCCTCCAGAATGGGTACTCCGGCATTGGTCATCTGTTGCATCTGAAATGTGAAATTGATCAGGTCTTTACGTGTAACGCCACCCACTCGACGCTGAAAACCAAACCCGCCGGATTTTTTTTCCTTACAGGTGATCAGGTCGAAACCCATGCTGGACAGACGCTGTTCCAGTTCCAGCACATTATCCGCGTCGATCACATCGTTGCGAATGTGTCCCTGCTGGTCGATGGCTTTGTATTTAAACGTACTCGGCATTACAGTCTGTCCGTCAGGTCGATTACACGAGAAATTTCTTCCAGGCTGGTCAGGCCTTCCAGTACCCGAGCCGTCGCATCGTCCGCGAGGTTTCGGTAGCCAGTGGAACGGGTGTATTTCTTGATTTCGCCCAGCGTGGCTTTGCGCGCAATCAACTCATCCAGTTCATCATCCATACGCAGTACTTCAATCACCGCGATACGTCCCCGGTAACCGGTACCGTCGCAATGACTGCAACCCGCCGCTTCATGGATGATCAGCTCGTCGTCAGCATCGACATTGAGCAGTTGCTTCTCGATGGCTTCCGCAGATCGTGGTGTTTTACAATGGGCACAGAGTTTACGAATCAGTCGCTGCCCCATGACGCCGATGATGTTACCGGTCATGATGTCGGGCAACACACCGATATCCTGCAGGCGTGGAATTGCACCGATGGCGGAATTGGTATGTAGAGTGGAATACACCTGGTGCCCGGTCATTGCAGCACGAAAGGCCATTTCAGCGGTGTCATTGTCACGAATCTCGCCCACCAGAATAATGTCCGGGTCCTGACGCATCAGCGAACGTATACCATTCGCGAAATCCATACGCACCACTTCGTTGATCGAGGTCTGGCGAATCATATCCATCGGATATTCCACCGGGTCCTCCAGGGTCATGATATTGACCTGCTCGGAACGCACATAGTTGAGCATGGAATAAAGCGTAGTGGTTTTGCCGCTACCGGTGGGTCCGGTCACCAGAATAATACCCTCCGGCCTGGCCATCATCAGTTTCAATGTCGACAGGGTTTCCGCATGTATCCCCAGTTCATCCAGCGGTACTATGCCCTTTGAACGATCCAGCACACGCAGTACGATGTTTTCGCCGTGGGTTGTCGGTTGTGCGGAAACACGAAAATCCACCGGCCGGCCGCGAATCTGTAAACTGATACGGCCATCCTGAGGTGCGCGGGTTTCGGCGATGTTCATATTCGACATGACCTTGAGGCGCACCACGATCGCCGACCAGTAGTCCTTGTGTAGACTACGCACCTGACGCAACACGCCATCGATGCGATAACGTAAACGCAGAAACGCGCCTTCCGGTTCGAAGTGCACGTCGGAGGCGCCCTTTTTCACCGCATCGGATAAAATGGCATCGACCAGGCGCACCAGCGGCTGGCTGTATTCGTCGCCTTCCGCTTCCAGACTGGCGTAATCGATCTCACCGGTTTCGATTTCATGCAGAATTCCATCCACCGACAGTTCATAACCATAGAACTGGTCGATGGCCTGTTTGATTTCACCTTCGCCCGCCAGCAGCGGATTGATTTCGATCTTACGACCCACCACGGCGCGAATACGATCCAGCACAACCAGGTTATAGATATCCGTCATCGCCAGATTCAGGCTGCTGGTGTCGGCATCGAAACTGATCGGGATGACCGTGTAGCGACTGGCAATATCTTTGGGGATCAGTTTCAGCGCTTCCTGGTCGGGGATGGCATGATCGAGATCGACACTTTCCTTGCCGAGCATTTCACCGAGCGCGTCACGCATGATCGATTCGGTAACGAAGCCCAGTGCAATCAACGCTTCGCCAAGCGGCTTGCCGGATTTTTTCTGCTCACGCAGAGCGATCTTCACCTGATCTTCGGTGACCAGGCCTTTATCAACCAGTTCTTCACCCAGGCGTTTTTTACGCGCCCTGAGTGCAGCGCCGATGTCGGTTATTTGCTCATTCATGATCGAGCCGTCCTAACTGGTCGATGCGTGTCTGCACCGCTGCCGTGGAAAACTCAACCGTTTGCCGACCGGCCAGTTGCAGCGCCTGGCGGTAGATGGGTAGCGCCTGCTGGTATTTACCGAGCTGATCCAGACTGACCGCCAGATTGTATGCGTAGTCTGCATTCTGTTTATCAACGGCCCAGGCATTGAAGAACGACTGTTGCGCATCCGGCCAGCGTTGCTGATCCGCATACAGTGCACCCAGTGCAAAATGCAGATGCGCAGCATCGGGCTGTTCGCGCAACATGAACTTGATGCTGCTTTCCGAACCAACGTCCTGATCGACGGCACTCAATCCGGCACGCGCGACACTGTCTTTGGGATCCAGCATCAACAGTTGGGTATAACGCGCACGAGCCTGCGCGTACTGCTGTCGTTTCATGGCAACAGCGGCCACACCCAGCAGGGCATCACGATTACTGGCTTCACGTTGCAGTACCCGGCGATACAGCTCGTCCGCTGCATCGTACTGGCCGGCGTTAAAGGAACGGTAAGCACGCGACAATAACAGGTGCAGCGGGTCTTCCACCTGTTTGCGGGTAATTTCCATGGTTCTGGCCGGCGGCGCGATCCGGGGTTCAGGCTTCGCCTGAACGGCAGGCTGAGGCGGGGCGACCGATGATGCACTCGCCGTCTGTTTCGGTTCACTGTGGGACGCCTGAAGCGCTAGTTGGCGAGCTGGTGCAGGCGGTTCGTTTATCGCTTCGCGACTCGATGCATCCCGCTCCGGGGCCGGATGTTGAACCGGTGTGGCTTGCGGTTGACGTTCCCGCACCTCGGCGATCTGTTGTCGAGAGTCATAATAGAAATAACTGCCACCGACCAGAAGGAAAAACAGGAATACCAGTATCCCCAGATCACGTAAACGACGGTTACGACGTTCGGTGGCATGACGACTTTTATGAATCATCATGTCCAGAGCGGCACGGGATGCCGGCGTATCCGCCGGTTTGACCGGTTCGCCGGGTGGAGGCGTCATCTCAGTTGCTGGCGTAGCAACTTCGTCATCGGTTATGTCGGCGGGATTTCGTGCGACCTCATGTTCAACGGGTGTATCATCCGGAACCGGCTCGCTCGGCAAAACCGGCTCATCATTTTCGTCACTGGCCAGTTCAATCGCGTCAGCATCGATCGCAGGTGGTTCGTCAAGCGCCTTGATCCCGTCGGCCGGTGGTTGGGGTTTCTCACTTAAGGTCGGCAGGTCTTCGCTAAACTCACCGCGAGGTCGTATGGCTTCGTGACCGTCTTCGATTAACAGGGCGCTATCGTCCGAATCGGGTTCATCTATGGCTGTTCCTGCTGCCGATTCATCCTGCTCCTGTAAATGCAGTTCAAGTTCAATTTCGTCGTCGCCAGTCTGTGACCGTGCGGCGGCGTCATCGTCCGGTGTTGTCGACTTCTGTTTATCCTGGGCCGCTTTTTTCAGCGCGTCGAGCAATAGACTCATGGCGGCGACCTACTGGGTAGACTCGGTTTCAGGCAGGAATCTACGGTAATCGCGAAGGTCGCCGGACAGGCTGGCCTGGCGCACCACCACCGGACGAATGAAGATCACCAGCTCGGATTTTTCCCGTTGATCATCTTCGTAGGAAAACAGCTTGCCTATCCAGGGAATGCTCGATAACACCGGGACACCGGTATTGCGTTTGTTTTTTACGTCCTGCATCAAACCACCGATGACGGCAGTATCCCCGCTGTTAACCTTGAGTACCGACTCGATCTCGCGCACCTGGACCACCGGAATTTCACTCACGACCCCGGCATTGGCGAGAGCCGGGTTTGGATCGGCAACGCTATCGATGACTCGTGAAATGGTCGGCCGTACATTCAACGTCACCACTTCCTGTTCATTGATAAAGGGCGTCACCGACATCACGAAACCCACTGGAACAGTGTTGATTTCGGTTTCGATGGTGGTTACCGACGCGCTGGTCGATGATGCCGCCGTGGTCTGCACCTCCACTTCGAAATACACCAGGTTATCGACCACTTTAAGCATTGCGGTCTGATTGTTCAGCGCAATGACTTTTGGGCTGGACAGCACCTGTACATCGCCGAATTCCTCCAGCGCTTTTAAGGTCAGGTTGAGTGCGTCACCGCTTACGGTATTGGCAATGGTCAGTAAAGAAAACGGCGGCTGGCTCAGATTTGTGCCGGCCAGATTGGTATTAAAGCTTACACCGTCAGCCGGGTCGGACGCGACCAGCGACCAGTCGACACCCGACTGATAACGATCACTCAGGGTAATCTCCGCAATGGTCGCCTCGATCAACACCTGGCGTTTAGCGCTGTTGAGCACATCATCGATGAAGGCCTGTACCAACTGGTGCTGTTTATAGGTTGCATTCACCGCAATCACACCGGATTCACGATTGACTATAACTCGAGTGGAATCGGGGATGGCGCCGGCCTCCGACTGTTGCGGCAGTTCGCCGAGAATCAGGGCGAGGTTGCGGCTCAGGGTGGCCCACAACTGGTTGTCGGATTTCATATTCATCACGGTGGTCGAATCGTTACCGGCCGTGCTGGTATTACCCTGTCCGGCTGCAGCACCGGTTTTACCGACTGATGTGGCGACTGAAACCAGGCCTTCACTGCTGCGCGCCATGTTCAGATAATCGATTTTGTAATTGCGCACATAAGGCTTGTCCGCACTCACGCGCAGATTGTCGCCGTCCAGCTCGTAACGAATGTCAGCCTGGCGGGTCAGGCGCTCCAGAATTTGCGGCAGTGTCTGGTCGATGGCATTCAGGGTCACGTTACCACTGATGTCCTGCCCGATATCGAGATTCAGTTTCGCGTCCCGCGCCATGGAAAACAGCAGCTCCCTGACCGGTACGTCATTCACCACCACGGTATAGGTTTCCAGCGGCGGTCGTTGTTCCGGTTCGGGTAACAAAACAGTACGGTTGACCGGCGCGGGAATCGGCGCCGGAATATCTTTAACCTGGTCCTTGTCCAGATGTCCGGCGGATTGTTCCGGTGGTCTGGCCGGCGAACAGGACAGTAACAGTGTGACAACGACACAGATCGAAAAACATTGCTTGTACAGGTTCATGTGGATCGATTTCCTCGTTTATTGCGTCGCGGCCAGACGTGTTTTTTCGATATCGGATCGAATGCCTTTAAGGGTGCGCAGAAACGCACCATCCTGCCGTAAACGATCCGGCAGCTGTTGCAAACCCCGGGTGGCGGACTGACGATCCGGAAAACGACCGAACAACACGCTATACACCTGCCGACCACCGATCAAAGCCTGGTACACGAACAGCTGGTCATTCTGCAGATCCTGCGCAGCCTGTTGCAGATACTGCTGCAATGTGGAGTCCGCCCACAGATCGATCAGTGTGAGTTGAATGGTAAAGTCATCGGCATCCGCATCGTTTAATAATTGCTGCGTCGCCTGCACGCGTTGATCCAGAGTGATTTCCCGATTCGACTGTGGAGGCGGGGAGACGGTGTCCACTGATTCAGCAACCCCGGCATCATCAACGTTAGCGGCCGTCGGCGTTGCGTTTTTAGCGGCAGGCTGTTGTTCGACTTCGACAAGGGTTTGACGGGCCTGGGGTAGCAGGGTACCGATCCACACCGCCACACCGATCACCAGCGTTGCCGCAACGGCGAACAGCAACGGACGCAGATTGATCGCGGCACCGAAATCGCTATCCTGGGCGGCCAGTGCGATATGTCGGTTCTGCACACAATGTGCGCCGTCGGAATACACCGCCATCAGGGCTTTGTCTGCAAGAATATTGATGCGTCGTGTCAGGCCGTGGGATTTTTTTTCGATGCTGCGCGCGATGCGCGAAGAAAAAATATCCGGCCCGCGATAACCCACCGCGCGCATACGAAAATTCAGGTATTCGTAAATATCCTGGCTGGGAAATGGATCCAGGTAAAAACTGTGAGTAATGCGTTCCTTGAGCTGGCGAATACTCGGTTCACGCAGCGTCTGGTCCAGTTCGGGCTGGCCGAACAGCACCATCTGCAATAATTTATGATCGGCGGTTTCCAGATTACTAAGCAGACGAATCTCTTCCAGGGTTTCGATCGGCATGCTCTGCGCTTCTTCTACGAAAACTACCACCTGCTTACCCTGAGCATGGCGCTCGACCAGATAATTCTGTAACTGTTGCATCACTTCCAGCCGACTCGATTCGTTGTCGATGGCCAGTTTCAGTTCGAAGGCGATGACATGCAGAATGTTTTCCGGTGACAGGCTGGGGTTGGCAATGTAGACGATCTCGATCTGATCCGGCAGTTCGATTTCCAGCATGCGGCAGAGCATGGTTTTACCGCTGCCCACTTCACCAACCACCTTGATAATCCCCTCGCCACTCACAATGGCGTACTTGAGCGCTTCCAGTGCCGCACCCCGACGGTTGCCGGTGTAAAACAGGCTGGTGTCCGGGGTGATTTTGAAGGGCTGGCGTTGCAGACCGAAATGCTCGAGATACATGGTGTTTACCCTGGTTGACGGACAGGTTCAGTCACTATTACGGATGGGCAATCCCTGACTCTCATCGCATGCGATAGCGTATAAATTGACTATAGGTGATGGCTGATCGATAGTGGCCATCGCCGGAACCCAATGTCTGTTATCCGCTGCCCGTCTCCGCTATTTCGAGACATAGCGACAGTACCCAATATAAATAGTGTTCTAGTGGGTATTTAGACGTTGGTCCGAAATTAGTCAATAATTAACGAAGCGTATTTATTTTCATGCTTGAACACTCTTCCATAACCTTTTGAAAATTCACCATAATGTTTCATATCGCCCTGTATCAACCGGAAATACCACCCAACACCGGCAATATCATTCGGCTGTGCGCCAATACCGGTTGCCAGCTACATTTGATCGAGCCGCTGGGTTTCGAACTTGAGGATAAAAAACTGCGTCGAGCGGGGCTGGATTATCGTGAGTTCGCCGAGCTGAAAACCCATGCGGATTACCCGGCATTCAGGGCCGAACTGGGTGAAGCGCGGGTCTTCGCCATTTCCACCAAAGGACCGCATCACTACCATAAGGCCGTATTCAAACCCGGCGATGTGCTGCTGTTCGGTCCGGAAACCCGGGGACTGCCCGATGAAGTACTGAACAGTCTGCCGGCGCAACAGGTCCTGCGCATTCCGATGCGCGCGGACAGCCGCAGTATGAACCTGTCCAATGCAGCGGCGGTGATGGTGTATGAGGCCTGGCGCCAGCAGGGATTCGACGGCGCGGTGTAGGGTGAGGTGTTTACTCAGCGCGGGCTTCGCGGGCGAGCAGGGCATGCACCGCGTCTTTCGGCGACCGACCTTCGTAAAGCACCTGATAAGTCTGTTCGATAATGGGCAGTTCGACCTGATATTTACGCCCCAGACCCACCGCTTCGCGGGCGGTTTTAACGCCTTCCACCGCCTGACCGATCTCGTCCCGGGCCTGTTGCTCGGATTTGCCTTCCGCCAGTTTCAGGCCCATGCGTCGATTACGCGACTGGTTGTCGGTACAGGTCAGCACCAGGTCACCGAGGCCGGCCAGACCCATGAAGGTTTCCACCTGGGCGCCCATCGCCTGACCCAGGCGCATGATTTCCACCAGCCCGCGGGTAATCAGCGCGGCACGGGTATTGGCGCCGAAACCCAGGCCATCGGCAATACCGGCGGCAATGGCCAGTACGTTCTTCAACGAACCGCCCAGTTCGACGCCAATCATGTCGTCGCTGGTATAGGCACGGAAATTCCCGTGATGCAGAAATCCCGCCACTTCCTCGGCAATCGCCCTCGAACTGGAGGCCACGGTGATGGCCGTCGGCAGATCCTGGGCCACTTCCCTGGCGAACGTGGGCCCGGAGGCTACGGCAAAGGATTTACACTGCGGCAGTTCCTCGCCAATCACCTGGTGCATGAGTTTGCCGGTGCCTTCTTCCAGACCCTTGGTGGCCCAGACGAAATGATGATCCGCCCGAATCAGGTCACGTGCACCGCGGATGAAGCCGCGCACTGCATGGCTGGGAATGACCAGCAGCAGGGTTTCCGCCTGTTCGATGGTCGACTGGAGGTCGGCCTTCAACTGCAGAGTCTGTGGAAAGGGGATATCCGGAAGATAGAAGGGATTGCAGCGCTGCTCCTGCATCGCCGCCACGTGCTCGGGATTGATATCCCACAGCACCACCTCCGGGTAAGCGCGGGCGATCTGGATCGCCAGCGCAGTACCCCAGGAGCCGGCGCCGAGTACGGCGATGCGTCGCGGTGCCGAACTCATCAGTGAGAGGGCTGAGCCTGTTGCGCCGCCTGCTGCTGATGCTGCATGTACAGGGCGTTGAAATTAACCGGCGCCAGAATCAGTTGCGGGAAACCGCCCTTGGCGACCAGGTCAGCGATGGCCTCACGGGCGAAGGGGAACAGCACTTCCGGGCAATAGGCGCCCATCATGCCTTTCATCTGTTCTTCTTCGAAACCGGCCATCTGGAATACGCCCGCCTGTTTCACTTCAACCAGGAATGCGGTGTTTTCACCCTGTTTGGCGGTCACCGTAACCGACAGGACCACTTCGTGTACGCCTTCGCTGAGCGTCTTGCCTTCGGTGTTCAGCTGCACATTGACTTCCGGCTGCCAGTCGCCCTGTTGAAACACGCCCGGTGAATTAGGTGATTCGAAAGATGCATCCTTGAGATAAAGTTTCTGAATCGCAAACTGTTGCTGATTATTCTGTTGATCGCTCATTGTTCAAAACCCTGAATATTCGTTGTGGCGCCCGTGCCATCGCGATTTCGGCCAGGCGAGAAAGGCCGCAGAATACCACTAAAGTGGCCTGGCTGCGAATCCGGCAGGGGGTGTGGTCAGGCACCTGCGAACCGGGGTTGCCGACTATAAACCATGCAGGTGACAGAGCGGTTTAAGCGGGAGACTCGCCGTTGAGCAGCGGATCCAGTTCGCCTTTCCGCTCCAGCGCCGACAGGTCATCGAATCCGCCGACGTGGTACTCGCCGATGAAAATCTGCGGCACCGTGTTGCGGCCGCTACGATCTTCCATTTCACCGCGCAACAGGTCGTCACCGGTAATATCGATCAGCGTATAGCGGGCACCCTTACCGTCGAGCAGCTGTTTGGCCCAACCGCAATAGGGGCAGAACGGCATATGGTAGATGGTGATGTCGGGCTGCGCCATGACGGTTATTTCTTGGTGGTCGGCAGATTGGCATTGGCCCAGGCCATGATGCCACCAGCCAGGTTGAAGACGTTTTCGAAGCCAGCTTTCTTGAGACGTTTGCAGGCGTAGTTGGAGCGGCTGCCCGAACGGCAGTAAGCCAGAATCTTGCGATTACGGTATTTTTCCAGTTCGCTCATGCGCCCGTTGAGCTGGGCCATGGGAATGTGCAGGGCATTTTTCAGATGGCCGCCACCGTATTCCTGGCTTTCGCGCACATCCAGCACCAGCACATCGTCATCCATCATTCTCACCGCGTCGGCGGGGCCCACCTGGGCGATGCCGCTGAGTCGGCTTTCCAGTTCGGTTTTGATGATGAGGGCGGTGACCAGTAAAAAGCCACCCAGCAGCCAGGGATGGTTGCCTGCGAATTCGATCAGTTGCGACATGAAGTTCTAGCCTGAAAAAAGAATGAAACCCACCCAGCACCCGAGCAGGTGCTGGTTTGAGGATCAACACAATATTTTACTGGTCGTCCGGCCCGCGTTGCGAGCAGAAAACTTCCTGCATCATGCCGATCAAACGCAAGGTGCGGGCATCGCCCACCCGGTAATAAACCCGGTTTGCATCTTTGCGCGAGGCAAGTATACCCTTGTCACGTAAAATCGCCAGATGTTGTGAAATATTGCTTTGAGATGTACCCACGCTGTCAACTATATCCTGAACGCTGACTTCCTGGTCTTTTAAGGTACAGAGTATTTTAAGACGCAGAGGATGAGACATAGCCTTTAAGGAGCGAGATGCACGGTCTATATCTTCTTCTCTGGTCATAAGATGGGTTTCTTCTGCATTCATGACCATGAGCTGACCTTCTTGTAAGAATGGTTAAGCATTTAATATTAGTAAACTGGTATAAAATAATACATAGTTTTTTTCGTTTTTATGCAAAAAAACGGATGAAATCGCATAAAATCGACCTCGACCTCCGGCAAACGACATGATATCAATCGAGCACGCATGAACCTTCGCCTGATAAGTCTTATTCTCCTCATCCCGCTGTGCATGCCGGCAGCTCGGGCGGATAGCGATTCCGCCACCGATTATCAGCTAAAACTGGACAATATACGAGAAAAAATCACCCAGGTGCTGAACAGCCTCAACAAGGATGAAAGCAAACGCAGCAACGTGCGGGAAGAATTGCAGAAACTGGAGCGAAAAATCGCGAAAGTTGCAAAATCACTGCGTTCTACGCAGCGAAAACACAAAAAATCCGCACAAAAACTGGCGCAATTACAGGATCAGCTGAAGCAGCTGCGCAGGGATCTGAAGCAACAACGCCGACTGCTGGCCCGGCAGATCCGCTCCGCCTACGCCATGGGTCAGCAGGCACCACTTAAAATGGTGCTCAATCAGCAGGACCCGGCACAGATGGGTCGAACCATGGTGTATTACGATATTCTCAGCCGCGAGCGTAGCCAGGAAATCGGCGACTACCTGCGCAGTATTCAGCGCAAGCAGCAACTGGAAGCCGGCATCGCCAGCACCACGGCCGAACTGAAGCAGCTGGTGGAACGCCGGCTGGCGGAGAAACAGGAACTGAGCCGGGCGCGCGGTAATCGCAAACACCTGCTGGCCCGACTGGACCGCAGCATCGAATCCCAGCAAACCACCCTCAAGGACCTGGAGTCCAGCCGCAGTCGGATCGAGCAATTGTTGATGTCGCTGGGTGAACTACTGGCGGACATCCCCAGTGAAACGGTCGCCCAGCAACCGTTTTCCAAACTCAAGGGCAAACTCCCCTGGCCAGTCAGCGGTAAAATCAGCGCCAGTTTCGGAACATCACGACATCAGGGTGATCTGAAATGGAACGGCGTGGTCATCGACAGCAAGTACGGCACACCGGTCAGGGCAGTCGCCAACGGTCGTGTGGCCTTTGCCGACTGGCTGCAGGGTTACGGCTTTATCACCATCATCGATCATGACGACGGCTATATGTCCCTCTACGGTCACAATCAGGCACTCTACAAACAGGCCGGCGACTGGGTCGAGGCCAGTGAAGTCATCGCCACCGTGGGTGATAGTGGCGGGCAAAGCGACAGTGGCTTATATTTCGAAATACGTTATCAGGGCAAGCCGGTGAACCCGGGACGCTGGTGTTCCAGGAGCGTTCACCATCTGGCATTGAAGGACGAGTGATGGCGCTATCGCTCGATATTTTTTCACACTAGGTTTTAATCACCAATTCCCGTTATCGTACGCATAGAGCAGCGATACGGGTGGAGCTATTGAATGAAATTTCCATCAGGTTCGATCGCAGCACTCACCCTGACCATCAGTCTTGGCCTGGGCCTCGCCCTGGTCAATCCGGTACAGGGGCTGGAAGAGTCACCGCAGAAAGACGGCCTGCCGCTGCAGGAACTGCGTAATTTTTCCGATATTTTTGCGCGTATCAAAACCGATTACGTCGAAGACACGGATGACAAGGCCCTGCTGGAAAGTGCCATTCGCGGCATGCTGTCCGGACTCGACCCGCACTCGGCCTATCTCGATCCTGAGGAATACAATGAACTGAAAATCGGTACCTCCGGGGAGTTCGGCGGTCTCGGTATTCAGGTCGGTATGGAAGACGGTTTCGTTAAGGTCATCGCCCCCATCGATGATACCCCCGCATACAAAGCCGGTCTGAAAGCAGGCGACCTGATCATTCGACTCGACGAACAACCGGTGAAAGGTATGTCGCTAAACGATGCGGTGAACATCATGCGTGGCAAACCCGGCAGTCATATTAAATTAACGGTGGTGCGTGAAGGTGAAAACAATCCGCTCAACTTCGATATCGAACGCGCCATCATTCGGGTTAAAAGCGTCAAGGCACGCCTGCTCGACAAAGACTACGGCTATGTGCGCATTTCCACCTTCCAGTCGCAGACTTCGGATCACCTCAGCGATGCCATCCGCGACCTGGTCAAGGAAAACAAGGGAGACCTGAAAGGCCTGGTGCTGGATCTGCGTAACAACCCCGGCGGCGTCCTCAATGCGGCCGCGGAAGTCTCCGACCTGTTTCTCGACAAGGGCCTGATCGTGTATACCCAGGGCCGGGTTAAAAATGCCGACTCCAAATTCAGCGCCCAGGCCGGCGATATTCTGCATGGCGTGCCCATGGCGGTGCTGATCAATGGCGGTTCCGCATCCGCATCGGAAATCGTTGCCGGCGCTTTGCAGGATCACCGCCGCGCGGTGGTCATGGGCGCCAAATCCTTCGGTAAGGGTTCCGTACAAACCATTCAGGAATTACCCAACGGCGGCGCGGTCAAGCTGACCACAGCCCGTTATTTCACACCGTCCGGTCGTTCCATTCAGGCCGAAGGCATCGAACCGGATATCAAACTGGAAAACGTCACACTAACCGCTGTCAAGGACAACGGCTTCAAGGCGGTGAAAGAGGCGGATCTCGCCGGGCACCTTGAAAACCCGGTCAACGGCGAACCGGTCGACAACAAAGCCGAAGCCGATCAGGGCCTGGCAACATCAAAAGACTATCAGATCAACGAAGCACTGAATCTGCTCAAGGGCCTGAACATTTTTCAACGGGCCAATAAAACCTGACAGGTGACACTATGGCTAAAGTACTCGTACCCCTGGCTCAGGGCTGTGAAGAGCTGGAAGCAATCACCATTACCGATCTTCTGGTCCGCGCCGGCAACCAGGTCATTACGGCCGGGCTGGACGACCAGCCGGTAACCGCCTCGCGCGGCGCTCGGCTGTTACCCAATACCACCATCGATCAGGTCGCGAATGAACAGTTTGATCTGGTGGTGTTGCCGGGGGGCTTACCCGGCGCCGATCATTTGCGCGACAATGCCACGGTACAGAAGATTCTGCAGCAGCATGCGGCTCAGGATAAATATGTTGCCGCTATTTGTGCCGCACCGCGCGCACTGGCTCAGGCCGGCCTGCTGGAAGGCAAAACCGCAACCAGCTTTCCCGGCGCGCTGAACGATTTCGAACTCCCGTCTACACAGATTAAAGACAGCGCCATCGAAGTGGACGGTAAAATCGTCACCTCGCGCGGACCGGGCACTGCAATGGATTTTGCCCTGACCCTGATCGAACTACTGCAGGGTGCGGACAAACGTGAAGAGGTCAACCGGCAGCTGGTGCGTTAAACAGACGCCATGGAACGATTCAAATACATCGTTCAGTCACTACTGCTGTTAATGGTGTGTAGTTCCGCGAACGCCGCGGACCTGGAGCGCGAACAGCGCCTGAAGAACCAGATCATCGATTACATCCTGGATGGTGATCCGGTCATGCTGACGGCCGACCAGCATGAATTTCTGAGTATTTATCAGCCGGCGGACGATGCGGATTCAACATTCGGTATGGTCCTCATGCACGGTCGCGGTTTTCATCCCAACTGGCCGGAAGTGATCTATCCCCTGCGCACCAGGCTACCTGCGGATGGCTGGCACACCCTGTCCATCCAGATGCCGGTTCTCGATAATCAGGCCACCTTTTATGACTACCTGGACATCATTCCGCAAGCTTTCCCGCGCATTCAGGCCGCCATCGATTATCTCGTCGCACAGGGTGTGAACCGCATCGTATTGCTGGCGCATTCCTGCAGTGTACACATGAGTGTGGCCTGGCTGGCACAACGCGGCGATCCGCATGTAATCGGTTTTATCGGCGTTGGCATGGGCTCCACCGACAAGGGTCAGCCGCTACCCGAGCCGCTACCGCTGGACAAGCTGAATGTGCCGGTTCTCGATGTGCGCGGTGAACACGATTATCCCGCCGTGCACGGTCGCGCCCCGGAACGCTGGCGCTACCTGCAGAAAGCCGGTCAGGCCGGTTCAAGGCAGCTTGTTGTCGAGGATGCGGACCATTACTTTCGCGATCGCGGAGACGTGCTGCTGAATGTAGTCGAAGACTGGTTGCGGCAATTCAAACCCTAACCGCCGTGCTGGCGACGCCATTCGAACAGGGCCAGGGTGAGTGCATGGCTCACGTTCATCGAACTGTTGATGCCGTGCATGGGAATATGTACCGCGGCCTGACAATGTTTCAACATCGCATCATCGATGCCATGTCGCTCCCCTCCCACCAGTAGCGCACAATGTTCCGGCAGCGATGTCTGATAAAGGTCCGTTGAACGACTGGTAATTTCCACCGCCACAAGCGGCGGCAATCGGCCGCAACTGGCAAGCAGTTCGTCTCGACTCATCTCATCGATCTGCAGGTGACTGTCGCTGTTGCGCGCAATGCGGGTGATTTTTTTCATCCGTTCACCGACATTACAATCCACCAGAATCAATCGTCGACAACCGGCAGCATCCGCATGACGCAGGACACTACCGATGTTCTCCGGTGTGTGCAGGCCGAAGGCGATGACCAGCGGTGCGGTAACATCCTGTTGTTGCTCACGCTTTTCCGACTGGCGCTGATGTAAGGTCTGCGCCGACAACTGGCGGCCTGCTGGTGATTCGTCCGGGTCTGTCATAGAAGGTTCATTTAACTGAAATAAAGGCATCATTACCGAACCCTAGAGTGACTGCAAATCGCACAGGAGTTCCGCTATGAAATTTTACATCAAAGAGTGGGATGATCAGACCGTTTCACTGATGACGTCCATGGGCCACGTACTGGGCTATTTCCCTTCGGTTTATGATGCCCTGCAAACCTGTGAAGCCTGGTATCAGCACAACAAAAAAGAACCGCAACACGAAGTGCTGGTGCATAGTCGTGATACCGCGCCGACCGATTTCGATCATCCCGAGGCCGCCTGATAACGACCGGCTTCGGTTACCAGTCGAAACCGTAAACGTATTTGAAAATCACCACGTCCAGCCGTGGAAACAGATCCTGCTGCTGTTGTAGACCAACGGCGTCCGCAGGATGGCTATCGCCAAACTGGCCATAGTATTCCAGGCTGACCCGATAATTTCGTTGTCCCGGCAACTTTTTCCCGTATTGCACACCCAGTGTCAAGGCATCGAATTCCGCCAGCCTGAAATCGGCTGAGGCAAATTCGGGCAGCCCCTGACTTTGCGGCAGGCTGTGCCTGTAAAACTCCGCCGCCTGTTGTCGATAAAGGCGAATGTGCGGTTCAAGGTAACGCAACGCATCCAGTTTGTAACGATATTTCACATCCAGGGTATGCGATCGAATATCCCAATCATCTTCAAGGTATCGATAGGAAAGCGTCAGTATGTCACCGGTCAGGTTCAGCCTGTAGGCGCCGTACAGACTTTGCATAATGCGTAATCCGGGGCGTTTTTCGAACAGGTAATCCAGTGTGGCGCCCGGGTTGCTGCCGGTATCGTCGATCACGCTGAGCATTTTGTAGGGATCGGTCAGATAACCACTGTACCTGGAGTATCCATACCTTATTTGCATCAACGCACGCGGGCTCAGAATCTGGGTAACACCCAGCCCCAGTCCCTGCACCCGACGCGACACACTGGACTCGCCACGCGGCTGGGTATCGCCCGGGGGTGCCATAGACGCCAGTGGATCGGGGATATCACCCACCGGGTGCACACGGTCATATTCGAAATCCGCACCCAGTAGCAACGTGGTGTTGCGCTGATTGAAATCATGGCGAAGATCAACACCACCGCCCATGGACAGGAAATCGAACTCCATCGACAGGTGCGCCTTGTAATCCAGCTCGGTGGTTTCGGAATAGGGCAGTGTCAGCAGAGTGGACACCCCCATACGAGTATCCATATGCGTATCGTCTGCAGGTAATTCGCCGGGGGCAACGCTGTAGGATCCTTCGCCGGATGCCATGGTAAAGGTCTGCACCACGTTGCTGGCGGTCGCCCCATTCGGTGTTGCGCCGGTAATCACATCCAGTTCACCATTGATCTGCAAACGTGCGTCGTCGTCCAGTTCTCGCGCACCGCTGACCAGCAGTTCCACGCCGGTGTTACGATCCACTTCGATGTAATTCATCAAGCCCAGGTCGATCTGCCAGGGTTCAGCGGCCTGGGCGACGGGCAGCCCCCCCAGCAACCCGCCGCAAGCCAGTGCAAGGCGGTCACGAATGCGTGCTGTTTTCAGTTGCATCCGCAACCTCCTCCCGAAAATCCACGCCCGCCGCTGGACGCTTCCTTGCTGAAATAAAAATGTTCGTCGAATCCTGTCATCGCCGGATCCTCTTCGAAAGACATACCCGGTTGCGCCAGCGTCGATTTTTCCCAGGCCGCGACCGGCGCCAGACTGCAGCCCTGCAGTAAAGTGCAAGCGATCACGACAGGTAAGCTAATCCAGCGATGCAGTTTGATAGCCATGGCAGTCCCAAGGATGATTTTTAATCACAAAATCGTTCAGTATATCAGTTCAGAAAATCTTCGACACGCTAACCCCGACTTCTCTAAGTGGCTGTAAACACGGGATTTGTTCTATTTGCTTCTAATCCGCATTGGCGTAGTATTCAGGCATGCAAGATTCACAGGACCATATTCCTGAATATACCCGCCAGGAACTCGAACTACTGCAACAGATCCTGCGCGACACCGTGCAGCCGGAAATGATCATTCTGTTCGGTAGCTATGCCCGTGGCGACTGGGTGGCAGAAAAAACCCCGGATGGCGTGCACTACCAGTACCAGAGCGACCTGGATATTCTGGTCGTCACTGAAACTGAAAGCCAGGCCGCAAGACTCGAAACCAATACCCCGCTCAACACCGCCCTGAGCCAGCGCATCAAAACACCGGTCAGCCTGATTGCCCACGACATTCAATTCCTCAATCGGCGACTCAAAAAAGGCCAGTATTTTTTCACCGATATTCAGAAGGAAGGCATTCTGTTATACAGCAGCGGCCGGTACACACTTGAACAGCCGCGTGAGCTGCACCCGCGAGAACGCAAATTGCTGGCAACCGATGATTTCGATTACTGGTTCGGTAAGGCGCTAAAACTGAAAAAAGGTTTCCAGTTGTATTTCGACGAAGGTGACTACAGCGAAGCGGTGTTTCTACTGCACCAGATGACCGAACGTTTTCTCGGTGCCATCCTGCTAGTGTTTACTCGTTACAAACCCAACACGCATGACCTGGGTAAACTGCTTAAACGCGCATCCAGCATCGAGCCACGCATGCTCAGCGTTTTTCCCCAGGGCAGCGAACAGGAATGCGAATGCTTTCAGTTGTTAAAAAAAGCTTATGTCGATGCGCGTTACAAACCGAGCTATCACATCAGTCGAGATCAACTCGCCTGGCTCGCTGAACGTGTGGCAATCCTGGAGCAGATGACGAAGGATTTCTGTAACGCAAAAATCGCTTCATTCGATCAATAAAACGCCTGCGAATTATTTATTATTGGTGGGTCGCTGCCAGCCGGTGATCGCTTTCTGTGGTGAACGACTGATCACCAGCACATCTTCATCGACATCTCGCGTCACGGTGGTTCCAGCACCGATGGTTGCGTTGGCACCCACGCGTACCGGTGCAACCAGTTGGGTATCCGAACCAACGAACACATTATCGCCGATAATCGTCTTGTGCTTGTTAGCCCCGTCGTAGTTACAGGTAATGGTTCCCGCGCCAATGTTGACGTTGCTACCCATTTCCGTGTCACCCACATAACTCAGGTGATTCACCTTACTGCCTTCACCAATCGTCGCATTTTTAATTTCCACGAAATTGCCGACTTTAGATTTAGCCTGTAAATGCGTGCCGGGACGGATACGCGCAAAGGGGCCGATAGTCACATCAGCTTCAACAACGGCATTTTCAATCATACAGTGCGGCTCGATGGTAACGCCTGCTCCAATCTTCGAATTAATGATGACGCAATTTGCGCCGATCGTTACACCACCGGCAATCTCGACATCGCCTTCCAGCACGACATTGATATCGATAAAAACATCGGGCTCGATGTTCAGATTTCCACGTACATCGAGGCGCGCAGGATCCGCCAGGGTAACACCGGCAAACATCAGTTCATCGGCGATATTACGTTGGTACACCCGTTCCAGCATTGCCAGTTGCTGACGATTGTTCACCCCTTCCACCTCAAATGACGCGCTCGGATGCGAGGTCTGGATTTCCACACCATCCGCTGCGGCGAGAGCAAACACATCGGTCAAATAATATTCGCCCTGGGCATTATTGTTGTCGATTCGATCAAGATATTTTTTCAACACATGGCCATTTGCGGCCAGCATGCCGGTGTTGACTTCGGTGATCGTCAATTGCTCGGCTGACGCGTCTTTTTGTTCGACGATGCCGACCACCTTGTCATGTTCGTTGCGGAGAATACGACCGTAACCGAACGGGTTGTCGAGATGGACGGTCAACAAGGCGATTTTATCTCCCATGTTTTCCATCATCTGACGCAGCGTATCGACACGGGTCAGCGGTACGTCTCCGTACAGAACCAGCACGTCGTTATCCAGGTTTACCGCCTGCAGGGCATGTTGAACTGCGTGGCCGGTGCCCAGTTGTTCGGCCTGTTCTACCCAGCTGGCGGAAAAATGTGCGCAGCGTTGTTTAACCTGCTCACCACCGTGACCGTAAACCACAACGATTTCTTCCGCAGCCAGTTCGGTTGCGGCATCGTAGACATGTTCCAGCAGGGGTTTTCGGGCCAGCGGGTGAAGTACCTTGGGCAGGGTGGATTTCATTCGCGTACCCTTGCCAGCCGCCAGTATAACGACGCTCAATGCCATGGATCGATCCTTTTTATTCAGCCTGTTTCAGCGATTGGATCGATTCTAACACGGGATATGCCAATTGAGATGACCGGGACGGAGGAGCCGGTAATGATCAGCTTTTGCGGGAACGCACTTTCTTAATGGTTTCCACCATGGCAGCCAGCTCTGCCAGCTCAGCTTTGGCGCGCGCAAAATCCATCTCCGACTGACGATCCGCCATGGCATCCTCGGCGCGTTGTTTCGCTTCCAGGGCTGCGGCCTCATCCAGATCGTCGGCACGGATTGCGGTATCGGCCAGGATGGTGATCATGTGGGGTTGCACTTCCATGACACCACCGGAAATGAAAAATGAGGTTTCCTGATGGTGCGGATCACGAATCCGGACTTCACCGGGTTTCAACGCCGTCAGCAAGGGCGAATGGCGGGGTGCTATACCCAGTTCACCCATCTCCCCCGGTGCGAACAGCATGATCACCGGACCGGACCAGATCTGTTGTTCGGCACTAACGATATCGACGTGAATTTCCATATTCTGAGATTAACCCGCTAGCCGACAAAGTGCACCCCCTGAAGCGGGGTGCAGAAATAGAAAAACCGGCATAAAGCCGGTTTTTCTGCGTTAGCTCAAATCACATTGTACGTGTTTAACGACGTGATCGAACCTTCTTGATGGTTTCCACCAGTGCCGCTGCTTCGGCCAGTTCCGCCTTGGCGCGAGCGAAATCCATATCGGATTTCTGATCGGCCATGGCTTCTTCAGCACGTTGCTTGGCTTCCAGGGCGGCCGCTTCGTCAATGTCGTCGGCGCGAATCGCGGTGTCGGACAGGACGGTGACGACATGCGGCTGGATTTCCAGGATGCCACCGGAAATGAAGAACGACTCTTCATTGTTATGCTCGTCACGAACCCGGATTTCGCCCGGCTTCAGTCGAGTGAGCAGCGGGGTATGGCGGGGCGCAATGCCCAGCTCACCCATCTCACCCGGCGCGAACACCATGGTGGCTGGACCTGACCAGATCTGCTGTTCAGCACTGACGATGTCCAGATGAATTGTCATAGCCATAATTCAGGCCCACCTTATTTCATGTTTTTGGCTTTTTCGGCAACTTCGTCGATGCCGCCAACCATGTAGAAAGCCTGCTCGGGCACGTGGTCGTACTCACCTTCAAGAATGGCCTTGAAGCTGGCCAGAGTATCTTTCAGAGAAACATATTTACCTGGTGCACCGGTGAATACTTCAGCAACGAAGAACGGCTGGGACAGGAAGCGCTGCATCTTACGAGCGCGAGCAACAACCTGCTTGTCTTCTTCAGACAGTTCGTCCATACCCAGGATGGCGATGATGTCTTTCAGTTCTTTATAACGTTGCAGAGTACCCTGAACACCGCGCGCGATGTCATAGTGCTCCTGACCAACAACCTGAGGATCCAGCTGACGTGAAGTCGAGTCCAGCGGATCTACCGCAGGGTAGATACCCAGCTCGGCGATTTGACGGGACAGTACCAGAGTCGCATCAAGGTGAGCGAAGGTGGTGGCCGGTGAGGGGTCGGTCAAGTCATCCGCCGGTACGTATACCGCCTGGAATGAAGTGATAGAACCGGTTTTGGTCGAGGTGATGCGTTCCTGCAGAACACCCATCTCTTCCGCCAGAGTCGGCTGGTAACCTACCGCTGAAGGCATACGACCCAGCAGTGCAGATACCTCGGTTCCCGCCAGGGTGTAACGGTAGATGTTGTCGATGAACATCAGTACGTCACGACCTTCGTCACGGAAGAATTCCGCCATGGTCAGACCAGTCAGCGCTACACGCAGACGGTTACCCGGAGGCTCATTCATCTGACCGTAAACCAGGGCTACTTTATCCAGTACGCCGCCTTCTTCCATCTCGTAGTAGAAGTCGTTACCTTCACGAGTACGTTCACCGACACCCGCGAATACCGAGAAGCCGCTGTGCTCGATGGCGATGTTACGAATCAGTTCCATCAGGGTTACGGTCTTACCTACACCCGCACCACCGAACAGACCAACCTTACCACCCTTGGCGATCGGCATTACCAGGTCGATAACTTTAATACCGGTTTCAAGGATGCTCACTTCAGAAGACAGATCTTCATACTTGGGTGCTTCACGATGAATCGGCATGGTGGTTTCGGCACCGATGTCGCCGGCTTCGTCAACCGGTTCGCCCAGTACGTTCATGACGCGACCCAGTGTTTTCTGTCCGACAGGAACAGAGATGGGCGCGCCCGTGTTGCTTACATTCAGGCCACGTTTAAGACCATCGGAAGAACCCATGGCGATGGTACGCACGACACCGTCACCCAACTGCTGCTGTACTTCCAGCGTCAGGCCCGCATCGTCAACTTTCAGCGCATCGTACACCTTGGGAATGCTGTCCCTTGGGAACTCAACGTCAATCACCGCACCGATGATTTCGACAATTTTTCCAGCACTCATATGACTGATCCTCTATATAACTTTAAAACTGTTTGCTCCCTCTCCCTGCCGGGAGAGGAGACTCAATCGGTTAAACCGCTGCGGCACCACCCACGATCTCGGAAATTTCCTGAGTAATCGCTGCCTGGCGCGCCTTGTTGTAAACGGTTTCCAGATCTTTAATGATGTCACCCGCATTATCGCTCGCACTCTTCATGGCGATCATTCGCGCGGACATCTCACAGGCGATGTTTTCAACAACGCCCTGATAGACCTGGGATTCAACAAAGCGCATCAACAGGGCGTCCAGGATTTCTTTTGAATCCGGCTCGTAGATGTAATCCCAGTGATGTTTCAGTTCTTCATCGGGCTTACCGGAAATCGGCAGAATCTGCTGTACTTCCGGCGTTTGCGTCATGGTATTAACGAACTCGTTATTTACCAGGTACAGCGCGTCGATCTTGCCTTCATTGTAGGCATCGAGCATCACCTTAACGGTACCGATCAGTTCATTAATATGCGGTGTGTCACCCAACTGTGTAGTTTGCGCTACCATGTTGGCGCCACGACGTTTGAAGAAATCAACGCCTTTGCGACCGATAGCGACAACATCAATTTCGACATTCTTTTCGTGGAAGCCCAGCATGTCGTTGACTGTTTTCTTGAACAGATTGACATTCAGGCCACCACACAAACCACGATCAGAAGATACAACGATGTAACCGACTCGTTTTACTTCGCGCTCGATCATAAACGGATGTTTGTACTCGGGATGCGACAGGGCCAGATGGCCGATAACAGTCCGCATCTTTTCCGCATATGGTCGAGTTGCATTCATACGGTCCTGCGCTTTGCGCATTTTACTCGCCGCCACCATTTCCATGGCTTTGGTGATCTTCTGAGTATTTTTAATACTCTTGATCTTGGTCCGTATTTCTTTTGCACCCGCCATAATAGTCTCCGTTTAGTAAACGCCGTTGGCTTTGAATGCTTCGATAGCTGCAGACATTTTCGCAGCAATGTCGTCATTGAAATCAGCGTTTTCGTTGATCTCGGCCAACAGGTCGGCATTGTTACTCTTCAGATGAGACTGCATGGCCGCTTCGAACGCAACAATCTTGTTGGCCGGAACATCGTCCATAAAGCCTTTGTCTACCGCATACAATGAGAATGCCATTTCAGCAGTGCTCATCGGTGAGTACTGACCCTGCTTCATCAGTTCGGTAACGCGTTGACCACGTTCCAGCTGTGCACGAGTCGCTTCATCCAGATCCGAAGCAAACTGAGCGAAGGCCGCCAGTTCACGATACTGAGCCAGTGCCAGACGCACACCGCCACCCAGTTTCTTGATGATCTTGGTTTGTGCCGCACCACCTACACGTGATACTGACAGACCGGCGTTGATCGCAGGACGGATACCTGAGTTGAACAGGTCTGATTCCAGGAAGATCTGACCGTCGGTAATGGAGATAACGTTGGTCGGTACGAAAGCGGATACGTCACCCGCCTGGGTTTCGATGATCGGCAGTGCGGTCAATGAACCGGTCTGGCCTTTCACTTCACCGTTGGTGAATTTTTCGACGTAATCAGCGTTAACGCGTGCCGCTCGTTCAAGCAGACGGGAGTGCAGGTAGAACACGTCACCGGGATAAGCTTCACGACCCGGCGGACGACGCAGCAACAGTGAGACCTGACGGTAGGCCCATGCCTGCTTGGTCAGATCATCGTATACGATCAGTGCGTCCTGACCACGGTCGCGGTAGAACTCACCCATGGAACAACCGGAGTAAGGTGCGATGTACTGCATTGCCGCAGATTCGGAAGCGGTCGCGGCAACAACAATGGTGTGATCCATGGCGCCGTGTTCTTCCAGCTTGCGAACGATGTTGGCAACAGTAGAAGCCTTCTGACCTACCGCAACGTAAACACATTTAACGCCGGAACCTTTCTGGTTGATGATGGCGTCGATGGCTACGGCAGTCTTACCGGTCTGGCGGTCACCGATGATCAGCTCACGCTGGCCACGACCTACAGGAACCATGGCGTCGATCGCTTTCAGACCGGTCTGAACCGGCTGGTCAACCGACTTACGCTCGATAACGCCGGGGGCAATTTTTTCGATCGGTGAAGACGTTGATGTTTCGATCGGACCTTTACCGTCGATGGGGTTACCCAGCGCATCGACAACACGACCCAGCAGTGCATCACCGGTAGGCACTTCCAGAATACGACCGGTGCATTTCGCCGTGTCGCCTTCGGACAGATGACCATAGTCACCCAGTACCACCGCACCTACAGAGTCGCGCTCCAGGTTCAGTGCCAGTGCGTATGTATCGCCAGGCAGTTCGATCATCTCACCGGCCATGGCGTCGGTCAGACCGTGAATACGGATGATACCGTCGGTCAGACTTACAATAGTACCTTCGGTACGAGCTTCCGCTTCGGACTCGAAGTTTTCGATTCGTTTCTTAATCAGATCACTGATTTCTGATGGATTCAATTGCATTGTTTAATCCTCTTGATCAATGGTTCAACGCCTGGGCCAGCGAGCCCAGTCTAGCGTTTGCCGAACCATCAATGACTAAATCGCCAGCCCGGATAACGACACCACCGATTAATGATTCATCGGTTTCGGTCACCAGTGTGACATCGCAACCCAGTTTCTTTTTGAGTGCCTCGGTCATTGCAGATAACTGCGCATCGCTCAGGGGGAAAGCCGATGTCACGGTTGCTTCAACTTTGCTTTCTGCTTCGGCGCGAAGTTGCTCGTACATCTCAGCAATATCGTTTACCAGTTGCAGACGACCGTTTTCGGCCAGCAGCTTGACGAAGTTGGCACCGGCATTCGAGAGTTTGTCTCCACAAATGTCGATGAGCAGCTGGGCCTTATCGGCGGCACCCAGTTTGGGCGACTCCAGGGCTGCCTGCATATCGGCATTGGCGGTCAGCTCAGCCAACAGTGCCAGTGCTTCAGACCAGGCGGCCTGGGATGAATCAGCGCGAGCCGTTTCGAAAACGGCGCGTGCATAAGGACGGGCGGCAGTAGTGTTATCCGACATGAGCGCTCACCTTATATCTGTGCGACCAGCTCGTCGACAATGTCGGCATGAGCTTTGGCATCGATTTCGCGCTTCAGGACTTTTTCTGCGCCGGAAATGGCAATCGCCGCGACCTGCTGTCGCAGATGCTCTTTGGCGCGATTCACTTCCTGATCAATTTCAGCATTAGCTGCTGCCTTGATCCGGTCAGCTTCTTCTTTCGCGCCGCCTTTGGCTTCTTCGACGATCTCGGAGGCACGTTTCTGTGCCTGGGCAACGATTTCAGCAGCCTGATCTTTAGCTTCTTTAATGTGCTGTTCGGCTGCTTTTTCTGCCAGTTCCTGTTCGTGCTTACCGCGTTCTGCAGCAGCCAGGCCATCGGCAATCGTCTTCTTGCGTTCTTCCAGCGCCGCAATCAGCGGAGGCCAGACATACTTCATTACGAACCATACGAAAATGAAGAATGCAATCGATTGACCGATGAGGGTTGCATTAATGTTCATGCTCGTTCCTCTTGGTTAGTGGAATGAATCAATACTTACTTCAATCGGCCACTAAACTGCGAACAGAACGTACAGAGCGATACCCACTGCAATCATCGGAACCGCGTCAACCAGACCCATTACGATGAAGAATTGAGTACGCAGCATAGGGATCAGCTCAGGCTGACGAGCAGCACCTTCCAGGAAACGGCCACCAAGGATACCGATACCTACAGCCGCGCCCAGTGCACCCAGACCCATCATCAGACCACCAGCGATGTACAACAATGCTTGTGCGATTTCCATCATTATCTCCTGTGAGAAAGTTAAATGTTAAAAGTTAAAAATCGTTACGATTCGAATTAAAAATCAGTGATGCGAATGCGCCATATCCATGTACACAATGGTCAGCGTCATAAAGATGAACGCCTGCAGCGTGATGATCAGGATGTGGAAGATGGCCCAGCCCAGCTGCAGCACGCCACCGAAAATCCCCATGCCGATACCGGCGGAGAACATCAGCGCAATCAGAATAAAGATGGTTTCGCCCGCGTACATGTTACCGAACAGTCGCAGTGCGAGAGAAATGGGTTTGGAGATCAACGATACGCCTTCCAGTACCAGGTTCACCGGCATGCCCACTTTGCCAAACGGCTGGAACGCCAGCTCACCGAAAAAGCCGCCGAAACCCTTGATCTTGACGCTGTAATACAGCATCAGCCAGAACACGCCCAGTGCCATACCAAAGGTGACGTTAGGATCGGTGCTGGGAACAACTTTGAAGAATACGTGATGCGGGTCGGCACCAAATGCAACTTCACCAATCCAGGCAGCCAGCATCGGCAACCAGTCAACCGGGATCAGGTCCATGAAGTTCATCAGGAACACCCAGGCGAAGATCGTCAGCGCCAGCGGCGCTACCAGTGGATTCTTACCGGTGAAGGAACCGCGAACACTGGTATCGATGAATTCGACGATCATTTCCGCGAAGTTCTGGAAACCCTGGGGCACACCTGTGGTGGCTTTTTTGGCGACTGCACGGAAAGAGAAGAAGAACACCAGCGCCAGGAACAAAGACCAGCCCATGGAGTCAACATGAATAGCCCAGAAACCCATTTCCTGTGCTTCGGCAGCTGAATGAGCCAATCCCCAGGTACCATCCGGATGTTGACCAAAGGTCATGTTCTGTAGATGGTGCTTTATGTACTCAGTTGACGTAATGCCTTGATCAGCTGACATTCTTAGCTCTCCAGTTCTGGCCGTCGTCATCGACAAAAAAAGACGTCAGCCACGGGATAAAGTGGTTGATTAAATACACACCCAACAGGGCAATAATGTTTAATGGCTTGATCGCAACTATCGCGCCGGTAAACAACATAACGGTCAAGACGATCTTGCCGACCTCGGCTCGATAATATGTGGCGAGGATTTGTCCTGGTTCGGTTTCCCGCTGTTTGCCGAAAACCTTCCACGCGAAATAGGCATGGGCCAGAGTAGCGATCAGTCCGCCGGTCAACGCAGACCAGGCATGGACCTTTCCGAGCAGCAGCAATACAGCAGACATACCCAGAGTGACCAGCAGTTGTATCAAAATGATACGTCGAACCTGTGTTGTACTGGCCTTAAGCACTCGAAATTGCCCCCGCAGTCAACCGTTCAGGCCCGTAAAATGCGGGCAAATTATAAGGAGTGCCCGAAACCGGGTCAAGGCTTAATGGATTTATAAGGTCTTTTTATTTTAGAACATCATTATACGGTTATACGCTAGTTGCCATGCGGCTTACAGGGGTATTTAGCGGCCGTAAAACAATGCTGCACAAGCGCCGGATTGAGCCCGAATCAGCCCTTTACACGGCTTTGTGCCAGGGCCCGCTCACTGTAACATTGCGCAAAAAATAATCAACGGCGGGTGAAAAATAATCGGTGTTTTTTAACCGTTTTTTTACCTTGAGTGTGGTATAGCGGCGCCGAATCGGCGCTGTTGCTGACCACAATGGATGTGAAACGAGGAAAATCAGTGCATCACTGGATGCGCGACAGGATACCGTCCAGTTCGTCCAGACTGGTGTAACTGATCACCAGCTGACCCTTGCCGCCGGATTTGTTGTGGATATTCACCGCGGCGCCGATGCGCTCGCTCAGCTCATCTTCCAGTCGCTTGATGTCCGGATCTGCAGCGGTCGTTCCGGTTGCGGATTTAGGGCTCGGGTTGAGATGTTTACGTACCAGCTGTTCGGTTTCACGTACCGACAGGCCTTTCTGCGCCACCTTATGGGCGATGGCACTCTGTTCGGATCCGCTCAGGGCGAGCAGTGCCCGGGCATGGCCCATGTCCAGCTGTTTCTCGTCGACCAGAGTTTTGACATCCTCGTTGAGATCGCGCAGGCGCAACAGGTTGGTTACCGAGGTCCGCGAACGACCCACCGCTTCCGCCACCTGCTGATGGGTCATGGCGAATTCATCGATCAGTCGCTGCAGTGCGCGGGATTCTTCAAGGGGATTCAGGTCTTCGCGCTGAATATTTTCAATCAGCGAGATCGCCGCGGCGGTCTGGTCATCCAGCTCTCGGACAACGGCAGGAATTTCACTTAAGCCTGCCAGCTGCGATGCGCGCCAGCGTCGTTCACCGGCGATCAGTTCAAACCGGCCTTCGGCCAGGGGACGCACCACGATCGGTTGCACCACGCCCTGGGCGCGAATCGAATCCGCCAGTTCCTGCAGTGCTTCCGGCTCGAAGTGAACGCGCGGTTGATAAGTGCCGCGCTGGATCAGATCCACGTCGATGGTTTGCAATCCGGCAGCCGGAGTCGCAGGCACGGTTTCACTTGCCGGTGTGTGCTGCGGATTAGTCAGTTCATTGACCGCGGAAGCATTGCCCAGCAATGCATTCAGGCCGCGGCCTAATCCACGTTTCTTTGTTGCCATGTTGTAACCTTAATGATGTGATCAGGCGACAGCACCGGTCGGTGCCTTGCTGCCGGATTTAACCTGTTTGCGGATAATTTCGCCGGCCAGGGAAAAATAGGCCAGCGCGCCGCGAGATGTCTTGTCGTATTTCAATACCGGCAAACCGTGACTGGGTGCTTCCGCCAGGCGCACATTACGCGGCACCACGGTGCGATAGACGCGATCGCCGAAATGTTCGATCAGCTGTTCCGAAACATCGTTGGCGAGTTTGTTACGCGGATCGAACATGGTGCGTAACAGACCTTCGATCTGCAGATTCGGATTCACGCTGCTGCGCACCTGCTCGATGGTGTCGACCAGTGCCGTCAGACCTTCCAACGCATAATATTCGCATTGCATGGGAATCAGCACGCCGTCGGACGAGACCAGGGCATTCAGGGTCAGCATGTTTAATGAGGGCGGGCAGTCGATGATGACGTAATCGAAATCGTTTTTCACCGCATCCAGTGCATCGCGCAGGCGGCGCTCACGTTGATCCGCGTTCATCAATTCCACTTCCGCGGCGGTCAGATCGCTGTTAGCCGGCAGCACCGAATAGCCGGCCTCGGCGACAAATTCGATACACTGCTGTATATTCACTTCGCCCAGCAGGACATCGCAGACGGTATATTCCAGATCATACTTATCAACGCCACTGCCCATGGTGGCATTACCCTGTGGATCCAGATCGATGAGGAGAACCTTGCGCTTGACCTCGGCCAGTGATGCGGCCAGGTTGACCGAAGTGGTGGTCTTGCCCACACCGCCTTTCTGGTTGGTTACTGCAATAACTTTAGTCATGACTTCTTAATCGTTATCAGGTGTCGTTCTTCTTCCAGCCAGGCGACCTGTAAGTCATGGCTGTCCAGTCGTTGGTAACCCGCGGGCAACTCGGGAAGCGCCTCTTTACCGACCATGGCCAGTATCCGGGTAGATGATGTTACCAGATGTTGGGTGCGTTCCAATATAGTATTTATCGCCGCGAAGGCCCGGCAGGTGATGATGCCGAAGCGGGTATCGGTCCGGTAATCTTCCACTCGGCCATGAATAACTTCAAGGTTATCAAGCCCTAACTCGATTTTGACCTGGGTGAGAAAACGGGTTTTCTTGCCGTTGCTGTCGAGCAGCACAAACTGATAATCGGGCCGACACAGGGCCAGCGGAATACCGGGTAAACCGGCACCGCTGCCCACGTCGAGCACCGGCGAATCATCGATGAAGGGCAGAATACTGAGGCTGTCCAGCAGATGGCGAATCACCATCTGGTCCAGATCGCGGATAGCGGTCAGGTTGTAAGCCCGGTTCCACTTCTGCATCAGCTTGAGATACGCCAGCAGTTCGGTCTGCACCTCAGCCGTCACTTCCAGGCCCATGCGATTCAGGCCCTGGAACAGTCTCAGTTCCGCGTTCATTCAGTCCTTATCCACGGCCTTGCTGGTAAAAGTATCCAGCGCGCCGGTAATCTTACCGATGATGGCAGCGTTTTTCAGTTGATGGCGTTGCTGCAAAGCACTCGGCTTCAGGTAACTCAACCAGACCTGGCCCTGGTCGTCGCGCCAGGCCAGCGCTTTCATGGGTAGTTCCAGACCCATCATGGGCGCTTCGCGCATCAGCGGCGAACCGGTTTTCGGGTTACCGAAAATCAGCAGCTGACTGGGTCGCAGCGTCTCCCCGACCCGCTTCGCGCCGGCCCCGTGATCAACCCGGGCGAAAATGGTAATACCTTTGGATTCGAGAACCTTTTGCAGACGATCGATGGTTTTATCGACAGGATAGGGGCTTTTCTTACTGATAAACAAATCGGAAGCATGGCCGTTTGCGACCATGAACAGACTGCCGAGTAGCAGCGTCAGGCGTGCGACTTTTTTCATTTTGAATATCCCTGTTAGCGTGGATGACCCTGAATAGATGCACACTCTGGCATAAAAATTCGTTTAAAACCTAGACGGCTTTCTGGTTTGCTGCGAAGCCATGTTTCTTGATGTGCACCATCAACAGGGACACCGCCGCCGGGGTGACGCCGGAGATGCGGCCCGCCTGGCCCAGGGTGGCAGGACGATGATCGATAAGTTTCTGCCGCACTTCGTTGGACAGACCGCGCACCGCCGTGTAATCGAAATCCGCCGGAATCGGGTTGTCTTCATAACGTCGCGCTCGGTCGATCTCGTCCTGCTGGCGACTCAGATAACCTTCGTACTTGGCCTGGATCTCCACCTGTTCCGCCACCAGCGGATCACTGGCCGGAGGCCCCAGTTCGGGCACCGAAGTCAGTTTAGCGTAATCCATTTCCGGTCGGCGCAGCAGATCGATAGCGCGAGCTTCCTTACTCAGGGGTTTATCCAGAATGGCGGCCACGCCGGCACCCGCATCCGACTGCGGCTGGACCCACAGATCCTGCAAACGTTGCTGTTCCCGTGTAATGGCTTCACGTTTTTCACTGAATGCGCGCCATTGATCCTCGCCCAGCAGACCCAGATCCTGGGCGATCTCCGACAGGCGCAAATCGGCGTTATCTTCGCGCAGCGTCAAACGGTATTCGGCGCGGCTGGTGAACATGCGGTAGGGTTCGGCCGTACCGCGGGTAATCAGGTCGTCGACCAGGACTCCGATGTAAGCCTGGTCCCGTTTCGGATACCAGGGTGCCTTGCCCTGCACCTGCAAACTGGCATTGATCGCCGCCAGCATGCCCTGGGCGCCGGCTTCTTCGTAACCGGTGGTGCCATTGATCTGGCCGGCGAAGAACAGACCGCCGATGTACTTTGTTTCCAGCGTCGGTCGCAGATCCCGCGGATCGAAATAATCGTATTCGATGGCGTAGCCGGGCCGGGTGATGTGTGCGTTTTCGAAGCCCTTGATCGACCTGACCAGTTCGAACTGCACGTCGAAGGGCAGGCTGGTGGAGATACCGTTGGGGTAGATCTCCTGGCTACGCAGACCTTCCGGTTCGATGAAAATCTGGTGCGAATCCTTGTCGGCGAAGCGCACGATTTTATCTTCGATGGACGGGCAGTAACGCGGACCCACACCTTCGATCACCCCGGAATACATGGGTGAACGATCCAGGCCACCCATGATGATTTCATGAGTACGCGCATTGGTGTGGGTAATGTGGCAGCTGATCTGCTGCGGATGATCCGCCAGCGACCCGGTAAAGGAAAACACCGGTGTGGGCGTATCGCCGGGCTGTTCCTGCAGTTCGGAATAATCGATGGAGCGCGAATCGATGCGCGGCGGGGTACCGGTTTTCAGTCGACCCACGCGCAGCGGTAGTTCGCGCAGGCGTTCCGACAGGGTCAGGGACGGCGGATCGCCGGCGCGGCCGCCGGAATAATTACTCTGGCCGATGTGAATCAGGCCGCCCAGAAAAGTACCGGCGGTGAGCACCACGCTGCGGGCATGAAACTTCAAACCCATCTTGGTCACGACACCGGTGACCCGGTCATTTTCGATGATCAGATCATCCGCTGGTTGCTGGAACAGACTCAGGTTAGGCTGGTTTTCCAGAATATCGCGGATCGCATACTTATATAACATGCGGTCGGCCTGGGCGCGGGTGGCGCGCACCGCCGGACCTTTGCGACGATTGAGCACACGGAACTGAATACCGCCGCGATCCGCGGCTTTCGCCATGGCACCACCCATGGCGTCGATTTCCTTCACCAGGTGACCCTTGCCGATACCGCCGATGGCCGGGTTGCAGCTCATCTGGCCCAGGGTTTCGATATTGTGGGTCAGCAACAGGGTTTTCGATCCCATGCGCGCAGCCGCCAGCGCCGCCTCGGTACCGGCGTGACCACCGCCGATGACTATGACATCGTAGGAATCTGCATAAAACATGACTGCTGACCGTCAGAAATTTTCGAGCCGCGTATTATCGCGTAAATGACTCTGGTTAAATAGTGTTCAATTTATATTTTTCGGCTTTGCGATCTCGAGTCGCGTTAAGCCGGTTCCTGGAGAACAATTCCTTATAAATATCAGGGTTGCTTGCTTTCGAGTAAATCAATCGGATTACCCCGAGCCAGGAATCGGCGCAATTCTTCAGATATTCTGTCGTCGTTTGCAACACGAAACCAGAACTCCCTTGCAACCTGCTTTATGTTGTCTACCGTTTTCTTATTGGTGATAACGGGTTTAATATCAGGTGCAATAAAATTGTACTGACCAACTTCATCCCCACTCCTGGGCGCAAAACCCATCGAACACATATCGTATGCGGGCAGTAATCTGAAAACATGCCCGTCAATAGCCAGACTTAAGTTGCCCAGGTGCATATCGGTATTGTTGATCAAACGTCCAAAATGCCACAGACCCTCGGCATCAATTACATGTGTATCGTTAACCAGGCCTTTTTGATGTAAACCCACCATAACATTCGGCCAATTGCTGCCCAATCCCGTAAACTCTGCGTCCACCGCCTGTAAAGAGATCATCGACAATCGTCCATCCTGTCCGGAGCGATCAAAACGAATGGATTCCAGAAAAAGCCGGCCTTGTTTTTCTATTAACCGCGTTTGTGCCGCTGGAAAACCCGTTTCATTCAATACCTCTGTTGCATGGAATTCTGTGATTAAAATATCCCGCCAGCGTCTGGATAATTCATTCTTCTCTTTCGGGGAAAACTTAACGATCACATGCGCGAATCTTTCTGCACTAAACGCCGTAAATTTGGGTTGTTCTCCGCCTGCCGATGATCCAGGAATAGAACCACTCATAACCGCATCGGCCAGTGCCGGATAATCGTTTTCTTCAACCGGTGTCGGTTTTCGAGTAACTCTATAAATAGCCTGCGGTCCGAATTTGAAATTCCCCGGCAGATCATCACCATTAGAAATCAAATACCGTCCGATGTGATTTGATTGCCAATATTTTGTATCTTCAGGAAATTCTCCGGACCTGCTCGCCATGTCTTTCGCTATCTGTCGGCCTAAAAAACCCTGCGGTGCCAGGTCATATAGAAAGTAGGGCAAGTCATCATAAAGACCGTCACCTTTTTCACCCAATAGCACCTGAGGCATACCGGCTCTGGCATCAACGTAAAATCCGCCGTGCGCCAGAGGACGGATATCGGCAACAGGAACCCAATTGCCATAAGGATCTACCATGACCAGTAAAAGCTTGTCATCCGCCCCATAAGCATTGGTCGCCAGAGCGTATCGGCGCGACCGACCTTCTTTGAGCGTAATAACACGATCACCCAGATTCCTTAATTGCCTGGCGACAGCCGTCTGACTCAAACCGGTAGTGGCCTGAATTTCCTTAGAACTCGCTGGGCCTTGTTCAAGATAGTCTTTTATATTCATCGCCATGGTGATTACTAATTTATTGCTTAATAATTCGACTAGAATAGATAAATAGAATTTTCTAAAAAAACATTTATTTAACTTAAATTATTGGATTAATCAACTAAATTTATGACTAGAATTAAATAGTATAGTTCAGGACAGATCATTAGAATATTATCGAATCAGATCGGATCGACCTCTGATTCAAACGGCCGGCTCAATAGCCTTATTTACCGATACAGAAACTGGAAAAGATCCGCCCAAGCAGATCGTCGGAGGTGAATTCACCGGTAATCTGGTTCAGGGCTTCCTGGGCCTGGCGCAATTCTTCCGCCAGCAATTCCCCGGCCCGCAGGTTTTCAAGATTATGGCGCGCGATGGCCAGGTGGTCCCGCGCCTGATCCAGCGCATCGAGATGACGGCGGCGGGCACTGAAGCGGCCTTCCGTGGATTGCACATAACCCATGCTGGTTTTCAGGTGTTCCCGTAGCAGTTCGAGCCCGTTTCCGGTTTTCGCGCTCAAACGGATCTGCACACCCTGATCCGTCTCGGTCAATCCGGCTTCGCGACCGGTGATGTCGATCTTGTTGAACACCCGGGTGATGCCGAGTTGTGGCGGCATGCGGTCTTCGATATCCAGGTGATCGTCGCTGCGGTTCTGGTCGTCCAGCACCAGCAGCAGGCGATCCGCCTGCTCGATCTCTTGCCAGGCACGGCGCACCCCTTCCTGTTCCACCGGATCGTCGGATTCCCGCAAACCGGCGGTATCGATGATGTGCAGGGGCAGGCCGTCGATCTGGATATGTTCGCGCAGTACATCCCGGGTGGTGCCGGGGATATCGGTGACGATGGCCGACTCCCGCCCGGCCAGCTGATTCAATAAACTGGATTTACCCGCATTGGGGCGACCGGCGATGACCAGGGTCATGCCTTCGCGCAGCAAACAGCCCTGGCGCGCCGAGCGGAACACCTGATCCAGCGCCGTCTCGATCTGGCCCAGTTTTCCAGCGATGCGGCCGTCGCTGATGAAATCGATTTCTTCCTCGGGAAAATCCAGCGCGGCTTCAACATATAGCCGAAGTTCGATGATGTTCTCTACCAGATCATGCACGGTTCGCGAAAATTCACCCTGCAGGGAACGCACCGCCGCCTGCGCCGCCGCCGCCGAATCCGCTTCGATCAGGTCCGCCACCGCTTCCGCCTGGGCCAGGTCCATTTTGTCGTTGAGAAAGGCCTGTTCGGAGAATTCGCCGGCCCGGGCCATGCGCGCGCCGAGTTGCAGCACCCGTTGCAGCAGCAGATCCAGCACCACCGGACCACCGTGGGCCTGCAACTCGAGGACGTCTTCCCCGGTGAAGGAGTGGGGTTTCTGAAAATACAGGGCGATGCCGGTGTCGATGGTTTCGCCATCCGCTGCACGGAAGGGCAGATAGTCAGCGTTGCGCGGGAAAGGACATTTACCCAGCACTTTGTCTGCTATTTCGCGGCATTTAGGTCCTGATACCCGAATAATACCGACACCGCCCCGGCCCGGTGGCGTAGCGATAGCAGCGATGGTTTCAATCGGACTCATGGCGATACTCGTGCAATGAAAAAGGGCTCGGCAACCTGAATACTAAACAAGTTGCGAGCCCTTCGCGATGGATCAGTGCTGAATCGATCAGCTCGAGGCTTCGATGCGTTTGGTAATCACCCACTGCTGGGCAATGGACAGCAGGTTATTCACCACCCAGTACAGCACCAGACCGGATGGGAACCAGAGGAAGAACACGGTGAACATTACCGGCATGATCTGGAACAGCTTGGCCTGCATGGGATCGATGGGCGCGGGATTCAGTTTCTGCTGCACGAACATGGAAATACCCATGATGATCGGCAGTACGTAATAGGGATCTTTTTCCGACAGGTTGGTAATCCACAGGGCAAACGGCGCATTACGCATTTCCACCGATTCCAGCAGTACCCAGTAGAGGGCGATGAAAACCGGTATCTGCACCAGGATCGGTAAACAACCACCCAGCGGATTGATCTTTTCTTCCTTGTACATCTGCATCATCGCCTGGGACATGCGCTGGCGATCATCGCCGTAACGTTCTTTCAGGGTTTGCAGACGCGGTGCGACCTTACGCATTTTCGCCATGGAACGGTAACTGGTTTCCGACAGTTTGTAGAACACCAGCTTAACGGTCAGGGTCAGGAAAATAATCGCCCAGCCCCAGTTGTTGAATAGCTTGTGGTACATCTCCAGCAACCAGAACAGCGGCTTGGCCAGAATGGTCAGCATGCCATAATCAACGGTCAGTTCCAGACCCGGTGCGATGGTTTCCAGGCGATCCTGTAATTTGGGCCCGACCACCAGACGGCTATGGAAAACACCCTCTTCACCGGCTTTTACGGTTTGCGCCGGGGAACGCAGGCCGAGAATGAAACGGTTATCGCTGGGGTGGAGGGAATAAGCCAGGTTCTCTTCCTGCTGATCCGGAATCCAGGCCGCCAGGAAATAGTGCTGAATCATCGCCACCCAGCCGCCGGCCATGTCGAGCTTCAGATTATCTTCCTTCATGTCAGAGAAACTGACTTTATCGTAGTTGAGTTCCTTGTTGTAAACGACGCCGCCGGTATAGGTGTAGATGAACTGGGATTCCCGTTCATCGTCTTCGGCGCGGATCAGCTGACGGAACTGGGCACCGGACCAGTCGCTGCTCGGTTTCACCTGATGTGTCACATCGATGACATAACTGTCGCGTTTGAAGCTAAAGATCTTACTGACGTTTACACCCTGGTCCTGCCAGTGCAGGGTTACCTGTAGTTCGTCTTCACCTTCACCCATGCGGTATTCAGTTTTGTCCGCAGAATAAATAGCCTTGTTATCCGGCGCCACAGAAGAAGAAGACAGCAATCCGGACTGGGCGACGTGAAACTTGCTTTCCTTTTCGGTGAACATCTGGACTTTCTGGTCCGGATGTTCGGAATCTTTGGGATAGTCGCGCAGGAACAGTTTATTGATCGCACCACCGCGGGTGTCGATTTCCAGTCGATACAGATCGGTCACCACATTAATGG
>CBDULQ010000002.1:0-44805 GCA_965368115.1 uncultured Gammaproteobacteria bacterium
ATCATGAGTGAAATCGACTTCAAGAACCTGCGTTCTACCGCTCATCTGCCGTATGAAATGCTGGTGAAGGGTAAAGATGTCGAAGCGCTGCACGCACGTTTCCGAATCGCCATTAACTTTCCGGACCTGAGCATGATGGGTGACAACAGCTTCATGAACATTATGCCGACCCCGGATGCCATTCGCGATACCCTGCGCAACGTCGCCGGCGGCAAAAAAGAAAGCGAGTACAACTGGTAGTCTGTCCGCATATTCCAGTTGCCTGAAAACCCCGGCCTGGGCGCCGGGGTTTTTTTTTGCCGTGGATTTGACCCGGCCGCCGGTAGACACGTGACCCGATGCAAAAATTGAGGTAAACTGCGTGGCTCGCTAAATCCTGCGATTTCTCTAAAGTCCATGATTTTTAAGGTTTTTTGTTTGCCCGGAGACCCAAGGTGGAATTAACTGGCGCTGATATCGTTGTTCAATGTCTGGCTGAGGAAGGCGTTGAATATTTATTCGGATACCCCGGTGGGGCGGTCCTGCACATTTATGATGCTTTATATAAGCAGGATAAGGTGCATCATATCCTGGTGCGTCACGAACAGGCGGCGACTCACGCGGCCGACGGTTACGCGCGCAGCACCGGCAAGCCGGGGGTGGTTCTGGTCACGTCCGGACCCGGTGCGACCAATGCGGTGACCGGCATTGCGACGGCGTACATGGATTCCATCCCCATGGTGGTGATCACCGGCCAGGTGCCCCGTCCGTTGATCGGCAATGACGCTTTCCAGGAAGTGGATTCGGTGGGCATTACCCGACCCATCGTCAAGCACAACTTCCTGGTGGAAGATGTCAAAGACCTGGCGATGACCCTGAAAAAAGCGTTTTACGTGGCGACCACAGGCCGGCCAGGCCCGGTTGTGGTGGACATCCCCAAGGACGTTACCGCCCACAAGACCGAATTCTCCTATCCGCGCGAAATCAAGATGCGTTCCTACAACCCGACGGTGAGGGGACACAGCGGGCAGATCAAGAAAGCCATGGATATCATCCTGAGCGCGAAGAAGCCGATGATCTACACCGGTGGTGGCGTTATTCTGAGCAATGCCTCGGAAGAACTGACCAAATTCACCCGCACTCTGGGCTCGCCGATTACCAATACGCTGATGGGTCTGGGGGCTTACCCCGCCAGTGACAAACAGTTTGTCGGTATGCTGGGTATGCATGGTACCTACGAAGCCAACATGTCGATGCATCACTGTGATGTGCTGATCGCCATTGGCGCTCGCTTCGATGACCGGGTGACCGGTAACCTGGAAAAATTCTGTCCTGACGCGCGCATCGTACATGTGGACGTGGACCCGGCGTCGATCTCCAAGAATGTGAAAGTGGATGTACCCATCGTCGGCGATGTACAGCAGGTGATGGTCGAGTTCAACAAATATCTTGAGGAATCCGAGCGCCGCCTGGAGTCGGGCGCCCTGCACAGCTGGTGGCAGCAGATCGAAGAATGGCGTGCACAGGATTGCCTGAAGTACGACCGCAACAGTGACCTGATCAAGCCGCAGTTCGTCGTCGAACAGTTACACAAGGTGACCAGTGGCGATGCCTTCGTGACGTCCGATGTGGGTCAGCACCAGATGTTCGCAGCCCAGTTTTATCCCTTCGATAAACCGCGTCGCTGGATCAATTCCGGCGGTCTGGGCACCATGGGCTTCGGTTTACCCGCCGCCATGGGTGTACAGCTTGCTCACCCCGATTCCACCGTTGCCTGTGTGACCGGTGAGGGCAGTATCCAGATGTGTATCCAGGAACTGGCGACCTGTACCCAGTTCGGCCTGCCGATCAAGATCATTAACCTGAACAACGGTTACCTGGGCATGGTGCGCCAGTGGCAGGAATTCTTCTACGAAAAACGTTACTCCATGTCCTACATGGATTCGCTGCCGGATTTCGTTGCCCTGGCCCAGTCCTATGGTCATGTGGGTATTCGCGTCGACAAACCCGCCGACGTGGAACCCGCCCTGCAGGAGGCCATGGGTCAATACAAGGACCGTCTGGTGTTCCTGGATTTCATGACCGATCGTGAAGAAAACGTGTATCCGATGATTCCGGCCGGCGCCGGCCTCAACGAAATGATTCTGGTATAAAGCTATGCGTCATATAATTTCCATTCTTCTTGAAAATGAATCCGGTGCATTGTCGCGGGTGGCGGGTCTGTTTTCGGCGCGTGCCTACAATATCGAATCCCTGACTGTAGCACCGACCGATGATCCAACCCTGTCGCGGATGACCATCGTCACGTCCGGCACTGAAGAAATTATCGAGCAGATCATCAAGCAGCTCAACAAGCTGGTGGACGTGGTCAAGCTGCTCGACCTCACCGAAGATCCGCACATCGACCGTGAACTGATGCTGGCCAAGGTGCAGGCCACCGGCGAAGCGCGTAGCGAAGTTAAACGACTGACCGATATTTTCCGCGGCAGCATTATCGACGTCACCGATACAACCTACACCGTGGAGCTGACCGGCAACGGCGACAAGCTCGATGCATTCCTGACCGCACTGTCGAGCATTACCATTCATGAAGTGGTGCGCTCCGGCGTCATTGGTATCAGCCGCGGCGAAAAGTCGTTGACCATTTAATTAAACGAACATTCAACATTCTGGAAAAACATCATGAGCCTGAACATTTACTACGATAAAGATTGCGATCTTTCCATCATCAAGAGCAAGAAGGTGACCATCGTCGGTTACGGTTCCCAGGGTCACGCCCATGCGCTGAACCTGAAAGACTCCGGTGTGGATGTCACCGTTGCACTGCGTCCCGGTTCCAGTTCTGCGGTTAAAGCCGAAAACGAAGGCCTGAAAGTCAGTCCGATTGCAGACGGTGTGCAGAGTGCTGACGTGGTGATGATTCTGGCTCCGGACGAAATTCAGGCGGCACTTTACAAAAACGAAATCGAACCGAATCTGAAAGATGGTGCAACCCTGGCTTTCGCTCACGGTTTCGCTATTCACTATAATCAGATCGTGCCGCGCAAGGACCTGGACGTGATCATGATTGCGCCGAAAGCACCGGGTCACACCGTGCGTAGCGAATTCGTGCGTGGTGGTGGCGTCCCCGACCTGATTGCGATTTACCAGGACGCATCCGGCAAAGCCAAAGACCTGGCCCTGTCTTATGCATCGGGTGTGGGCGGTGGTCGTACCGGCATTATCGAAACCACATTCAAAGATGAAACCGAAACCGACCTGTTCGGTGAGCAGGCAGTACTTTGTGGCGGTGCCGTGGAACTGGTCAAGATGGGTTTCGAAACCCTGACCGAAGCCGGTTATGCGCCGGAGATGGCTTACTTCGAATGTCTCCACGAACTGAAACTGATCGTCGATCTGATGTTCGAAGGGGGTATCGCCAACATGAATTACTCCATTTCCAACAATGCGGAATACGGTGAGTATGTGACCGGTGAGCGTGTCATCAATGAGGAAAGCCGCAAGGCCATGCGTGAAGCCCTGCGTAACATCCAGAATGGCGAATACGCCAAACGCTTCATCCTGGAAGGCATGACCAACTATCCGGAGATGACTGCACGCCGCCGCAACACAGCAGCTCACCCGATCGAAGTGACCGGCTCCAGGTTGCGTGAAATGATGCCATGGATCAAGGCAAATCAGATCGTCGATAAGAGCAAAAACTGATATCGGTGGTTGAGGGTAGAAAGGGGCTGGTGACAGCCCCTTTTTTTGTGGCGTGATGCAGTTTGATTGCACCGGTCACATAAATGGTTTATGAAAGGTTATATCGGCCAAATCACAACGATTCATAAAATATGAGCGCAAATCAAAAACCCGGTTACCGCCGACGCGGTATTTATCTGTTACCCAACGCGTTTACGACAGCGGCCCTGTTCGCCGGTTTCTACGGCATCGTGGCCTCGATGAACGGGCAGTTCGAAAAGGCGGCAGTGGCGATTTTCATTGCCATGTTACTGGATGGGATCGACGGTCGGGTGGCGCGTCTGACCAATACGCAAAGTGAGTTCGGTGCCCAGTATGATAGCCTGGCGGACATGGTGTCCTTCGGCCTGGCGCCGGCATTGATCATGTATGAATGGGCGCTGGCGTCAATGGCGCAGATGGGCGGACAGTGGGGGCGGGTCGGCTGGCTAGCCGCTTTCATCTATGCGGCCTGTGCCGCCATGCGTCTTGCGCGCTTCAATACCCAGATCGGTGTCGCCGACAAACGCTTTTTCCAGGGCCTGCCCAGTCCGTCCGCTGCGGCGGCGCTGGTGGGCATGGTCTGGGTCTGTTATGACGCGGGTATCAAGGGCGAGGACGTGGCGATTCTGGCCAGCATCCTGACCCTGCTCATCGGCATCCTGATGGTGAGTAACGTACTGTATTACAGTTTCAAGGAAGTGAATTACAAGGAGCGGGTACCGTTCATTGCGATTCTGGTTATCGCACTGATTCTGGCCCTGGCCTCCATTGATTTTCCCAAAGTATTATTCGGTAGCTTCATGATTTACATTCTGTCCGGCCCTCTGCTCGCACTGCTGCGTCGGATACGTAAACTGGGACGACGTAAATCACAGCAGGATGAGGCTGGCTGAACAGCCGGTGCGCATGATTGCCTGAGTTGCAGAATATGGTTATAGTGGCTCTATGAACGACATCTCCTTTCAGAATGCGCAAGGCTTTACCATCTCCGATGGCGTTCTGTCCCGCCCGTCTTTTCAAGACCCGCTATTCAGCCATGCTCTGTTCCTGCTACTGTCGTTGGGCAGATGAGGCAGCCCTGGCGAGGGGAAATACGCGTCCCGTAACACGATTCGAAGAACAGGTTTGATTTGCGGAGCAAGTCATGAGCAAAGACAAGTTAATAATATTTGATACCACCCTGCGCGACGGCGAACAGAGTCCTGGCGCATCGATGACCAAAGATGAAAAAGTGCGTATTGCCAAAGCGCTGGAACGCATGCGTGTCGATGTCATCGAAGCGGGCTTCCCGATTGCCAGTCCGGGTGATTTCGAAGCCGTACAGGCGGTGGCCCGAGCGGTTAAAGACAGCACCGTATGCGGTTTGTCCCGTGCGCTGGAAAAAGATATTAGCCGTGCCGGTGAAGCACTGAAAGACGCTAACTCCTCACGTATACACACCTTTATCGCTACCTCGCCGATTCACATGAAAATGAAACTGCGTATGGAGCCGGATGCGGTACTGGAGCAGGCGGTACAGGCGGTAAAAATCGCGCGTCGATTTACCGACAACGTGGAATTCTCGCCGGAAGATGCAGGCCGTTCGGAAACCGATTTTCTGTGTCGAGTCATCGAAGCCGTTATCGATGCCGGTGCGACGACGATCAATATTCCGGATACCGTGGGTTATAACCTGCCCAATCAGTTCGGTAGTCTGATCAATACATTGATCGAACGTATTCCAAATTCAGACAAGGCGATTTTCTCCGTACACTGTCACAACGATCTCGGTCTTGCCGTCGCCAATTCTTTGTCCGCGGTGCAGAATGGCGCACGCCAGGTCGAATGTACCATCAACGGGCTCGGTGAGCGTGCCGGTAACGCCGCGCTCGAAGAAATTGTCATGGCCGTGCGCACGCGCCAGGACCTGTTCGACTGCGATACTGAGCTGGATACCACGCAGATCATGACCTGTTCCCGGCTGGTGTCCGGTATTACCGGTTTCCCGGTACAGCCCAACAAGGCGATTGTCGGTGCCAATGCCTTTGCCCATGAATCAGGTATTCATCAGGACGGCGTACTGAAGAGTCGTGAAACTTACGAAATCATGCGTGCCCAGGATGTGGGCTGGAGCGAAAACCGTATCGTACTCGGCAAACATTCCGGACGTAACGCACTGCGTTCACGGCTACTGGAGCTGGGTATCGAACTGCATTCTGAAGAAGAGCTCAACGAAGCCTTTTCACGGTTCAAGGATCTGGCCGACAAGAAACACGAAATCTATGACGAAGACCTGCAGGCACTGGTGACTGACAGCAGCCTGGATGCGGAAAATGAAATCTTTCGGCTGGTTAGCCTGCGCGTCTGTTCAGAAACCGGTGAGAAACCCGAAGCCACCGTGGTGATCAGCATCGACGGCAAGGAAAAATCCGCCATAGCACAGGGCAGTGGTCCGGTCGATGCGTCATACAAGGCGATAGAGTCACTGGTGAACAGCGATACCGAACTGCAGCTGTATTCGGTCAACAATATCACCAGCGGTACCGATTCACAGGGCGAAGTGAGTGTGCGACTGAGTAAGAACGGACGCATTTCCAGCGGACAGGGCGCTGATACCGATATCGTCATTGCGTCCGCCAAAGCGTATATTAATGCGCTGAACAAGGTGTTTGCCGCGAGCGATACGCGCGAACATCCACAACTGGGTGATGTCTAATTCGGTGTTATGACGGACCAGTCCGACCAGCAAAATAGACCGCAACCGGATACTGCTCCGCTGAGCGAAGCGGAGCGACTGCATTATCTGCAGCTCATGGGTATTCAGCCCTGGTTCGAGCGACAGCCTGCGGTTGCGGACCAGTCGCCGGAACCGGACATGGTGACTGCAAATGACTCCGATACGGACGCTACCCGGGTAGACTCCGCAGAAACTGCCGAACAACCCTCTGTTGATCGTCCATCGGACGGCCAACCGGTCGTTGCCGATGTTGGTAGCATGGACTGGGAACAGTTGCGCACGGCTGTCAGCCAGTGTCAGCTTTGTGAATTGCACAGTACCCGAACTCAAACGGTTTTTGGCGTCGGCGACGCCCATGCTGATCTGCTGATCGTCGGTGAAGCACCGGGTGCTGAAGAGGACCGTCAGGGCGAGCCTTTCGTAGGGCGAGCCGGTAAGCTACTGGATGCCATGCTGGCGGCCATCGAACTGGATCGTCGACAGGTGTTCATCGCCAATGTGTTGAAATGCCGTCCACCGAATAACCGCGATCCGCGTACCAGCGAAATCGTCTGCTGCGATGCCTATCTGCAACGCCAGATCGAACTGATACAGCCGAAAGCCATTCTGGCACTGGGGCGGATTGCCGCACATCATCTGCTGGTTAGCCAGGATTCGCTGGGCAAAATGCGACAGCGGCAGCACAGTTACAACGGCATCCCGCTGCTGGTGAGTTATCATCCGGCGTACCTGTTACGCAATCCGGTCGACAAACGTAAATCATGGCATGACCTGATACAAATTAAAAAAGTATTAGGACAGTTGTAATGGCACTCAACCCGGAACTGGAAACCATTGCTGGTTATCGTCCCATGACGCTGGACGATGTGCCCGGCATCATGAACGTCGAGCTGCAGTGTTATCCGCATCCCTGGACGGAAGGGATTTTCCGTGACTGCATTCGTGTCGGTTACACCGGTTATGTCTACGTAGAAGACAATACCATTCTGGCTTACGGACTGATTTCCATCGCAGCCAATGAAGCGCATGTGTTGAATGTTTGTGTCGTTCCACACAAGCAAGGGCAGGGGCTGGGGCGCGGCATGTTGCGAAAACTGATCGAAAGTGCCGGTGAAAAAGGTGCTGACACGGTATTCCTTGAAGTGCGTAAGTCGAATCATACCGCCGTCAAACTTTACGAATCGGAGCGTTTCAAACGCATTGGTGTACGTAAAAATTATTACCCCGATGATGAGGGTCGTGAAGATGCACTGGTCTTTACCCGTGCGGTAAAAATCGGCAATGCACCGTAACCCGGCGCGTGCAGGGTATGTTCTATTGCTGGCCAGCAGTCTTGCTGTGCTGGTACTCCTCACAGTGGTTTATTTTACACAACGCACCGAAGTGGTCGAAACGGGACCCTGGCGTGCCATTCCCTTACCTGACATCAGTCATCAACCGATTGAATTAAGTGTCACCCAGGTGATCAATCCGCGTTTTCCTGCGCTGAGCAGTGAACAATTGCAGGCGACATTGCGGCGCGCCGAACAACTGGCCCGGCAACATCTGAATGTGCAGATTAAACTGAAGACGACTGAGGACATGACCATCGGTGCGTTTTTCAGTCTGCTGCCGGATCAACCGCGTCAGGCCCGCCAGAATGAAATTATCGATCCCATGCAGATCACTGCCGAGCAGCGACGCAAAATGCAGCAATCCCTGCTTGAGTCCATGCGCAATGGAGATACGCCAACCGACCAGCTCCTCAGTTATGCGCGACCTTATCTATTGACACGTCAGCCGGTTGACAACCTGACGCAACTGGCCGATGCGGTCATCGACACCATGTTGAAACGAGTGCGTACCTGGTATGAATATCCCGCTGCAGACGGTCGGCCGGTGCTGGATGGCTCACCCTATAACCAGTGGGTATGGTGGGATTCCATGGGTTATGCCGACCTGCCGATGCAGGTGGTAATTACCAACCAGTTGGTGGCGAGCCTGGAGAACTATGATCAGGCCCTGCATACCTGCCTGCGCGGTGGTATTTCCGGCGGCACCATGACGTACAGTCGCAGTAGCCCCAATGGCGGCTACCTGTTCGTCAGTGTGTATGCACTGCTCAACGATAACCCGGCGCTGGCGCCGCTGAAGGACGGTGAGTATTCTCCGCAACAGGTCGTGGACTATGCGGCCGCGACCCTGGTTCATGAGCTGGGACACCTGCTGTTCCATTATGGCCACCCGTTCGGCGCCGAGGGTTGCATCATGGCGCCGACCCCGCTGCTGCGCTACCAGTACTGGTTCGATCAGCTCGACGCGGCGGCCTGTGCGGTGGAACGCTACCCGCAGATGCGTCCCGGTGCGGCACGAATTCTTTATCACAGCGGCTGGTAAGATTCCATTCCCGGCGAGTGATTCTGCTATAATTACGCGTTCTTTTTGCAAGCTCGATCGACTATGTCTGACTATCTCCAGCAAATGCAACGGCGACGTACTTTCGCCATCATCTCCCACCCGGACGCCGGTAAAACCACGCTGACCGAAAAGCTGCTGCTGTTCGGCGGTGCGATTCAGATGGCGGGTACGGTGAAAGGCCGCAAGGCCGCGCGTCATGCCACCTCCGACTGGATGGAGCTGGAGAAGCAACGGGGTATTTCCGTGACCTCGTCGGTGATGCAGTTTCCGCACAAGGATTGCATCATCAATCTGCTGGACACGCCGGGTCACGCCGACTTCTCGGAAGATACCTACCGTACCCTGACCGCGGTGGATTCGGCCCTGATGGTGATCGACGCTGCCAAGGGTGTCGAGGAACGCACCATCAAACTGATGGATGTGTGCCGTTTACGTGATACGCCGATCATTACCTTCGTCAACAAAATGGATCGCGAAGCCCGTGACCCCATTGAGTTGATGGACGAAGTGGAAAATGTGCTCAACATCCAGTGTGCACCGATCACCTGGCCGATCGGTATGGGTAAACAGTTCAAGGGTGTATTCGATCTGTATAACGACCGGGTGCATTTCTTCAGCGCTACTCACGGCGGCAAGATTCAGGCGGGCGACGTGGTACAGGGGCTGGACAACCCGGAACTGGACCAGCGCCTGGGTAGTCTGGCACAGGACCTGCGCGAAGAGATCGAGCTGGTCAAAGGCGCCAGTCACGAATTCGATCTACAGGCTTACCTGGACGGTAAACTGACGCCGGTGTTCTTCGGTTCGGCGATTAACAATTTCGGTGTTGGCGAGATTCTCGACGCGCTGGCGAATTACGCGCCGGCACCACGACCACGCGATGCCAGCGCTCGAATTGTCGATTCCAAAGAAGAAAAATTTACCGGTTTCGTATTCAAGATTCAGGCGAATATGGATCCACAGCACCGTGACCGAATTGCCTTCCTGCGCATCTGTTCCGGCAAGTACGAGAAAGGTATGAAGGTCAAACATGTACGCATCCAGAAAGACATCAAACTGGCCGATGCCCTGACCTTCATGGCGTCCGATCGCGGCCAGGTTGATGAGGCCTATGCCGGCGATATCATCGGCCTGCATAATCATGGCACCATCCGCATCGGTGACACCTTTACGCTGGGCGAAGACCTGTCTTTCACCGGTATTCCCAATTTTGCTCCGGAACTGTTCCGTCGCGCGCGGCTGCGCGATCCACTGAAAATGAAAGCGCTGCAGAAAGGTCTGATTCAACTGTGTGAGGAAGGGGCGACACAATTATATCGTCCGCTCACCAACAACGATCTGATTCTCGGTGCCGTGGGTGCGCTGCAGTTCGATGTGGTCGCGCATCGCCTGAAGGATGAATACGCTGTGGATTGCGGTTTCGAAAACGTCAGTGTTGCGACCGCGCGCTGGGTGGAATGTGATGATGAAAAGATGCTCAGCCAGTTTCGTGACAAGGCGTCGAGCAATCTGGCACTGGATCACGCCGGTGATCTGGTTTATATCGCGCCGACCCGGGTCAATCTGGATATGACCATGGAACGCTGGCCGGATATTCGCTTTTTATCCACCCGCGAGCACGGTATTCACGACGCCGGTTGATTCGCCGTTACCGGCGCTTCCGGTTCCGCTGCGGGAGTGTCCTGCGTAGTCGGCGGGGGTTCCACCCGGTGATAGCTGAATATATCCGGGCCCTGATCGTCGATATCGATGCTCAAACCGATCGCCGGATAGCGCCAGTAATGATGGTTTCCCTGGTGCTCACGCTGTTCGGGTTGACCGAAATGTTGCAGTAACAGCGCCTCGGTATAATCCACCTGTGGAATGTAGCGGATACTGCGTACCGTACTGTTGAGCAATTGCATCTGTACGTCGTCGTCGAGCTGTTGCGGCAGGTCGATGGTGTCTTCTGCCGCAACGTCACCGGTAATCATCTGCAGTTGCTGTGCATCCAGATCATATTCCAGTTCCAGGCGCACCAGGAATCCACCCAGATTCAATTGTTCGTAGACGGCGTAGAGTCCGGGCTGCCTTTGCGCATCCCGTTCGATGCGATTGTCGGGAAAGCTGGACAGTATCTGGTTGGCATCCTGGATGCGCGTCTTGCCCAGGGTGATGCCGAAGATGCGCGTGTTGCCGTTGTCCAGTACCTTGACTTCCCAGGGCATGTAGCCGGGCATGACAGGGCGCGGGCGATTGCCGATAACAGCAATCATCAGGGCGGTACCTACCATGAGGAGAATCAGGAAACTTCTGTTCATTAATCAGGAAACGGCTTAATCAATCTAGTTTATATATAGACCCGGCTGGATTCAAAAGCAGTAGTTTATCGAAAAATTGGCGTATTTAATGAGAAATACCCGGTGATTTACGCAAGTTCATTGCCGCCGATCAGGCGTCTGGACGCTGCTTGAAATGCACGCCGGGGTCTGCTCAAATGGCGCTAACTTCAGCTCAGCCCGGGATGGTTCAGGACAGCACATGTTAAAAGATAAAAAAGTCTGGGCCTGGGCCTTGTATGACTGGGCCAATTCGGTGTTCGCTACCGTGGTCATCGCCGGTTTCTTTCCCATCGTATTCAAACAGTACTGGTCTGCGGACATCTCTTCCGACGCCAGCACCTTCTGGCTGGGCACCGCGAATTCCGTCTCCAGCCTGATTATCGTATTGCTTGCCCCATTGTTGGGGGCCATCGCCGATTATGGCGGTATGCGCAAACGACTGCTGTTGCTGTTCATGCTGGTGGGGGTGACGGCCACCTTTCTGCTGGCTGGTGCCGAGCAGGGACAATGGCGTTGGGTGCTGGTGCTCTATGCGCTCGGCATTGTCGGATTCATGGCCGCTAATATTTTTTATGATGCATTGCTGGTGGATGTTAGTCGCAATCACCACATCGATCGCGTGTCTGGACTGGGTTTCGGACTTGGTTATTTAAGCGGCGGACTTACCCTGGCATTCTGTGTCTATATGAGCCAGCAGTTCGAACAGTTCGGTTTCGCCAGCCAGATCGAGGCCACCCTGTCTGCTTTCGTGCTGGTGGCAATATGGTGGTTACTGTTTTCGATGCCGTTGGCGCGCTGGGTGGACGAATCGAAGTCGATCAGAACCCAGTCGACCTGGCAAACCAGTGCTATTTTTCGTGAAGCCTGGCGAACCCTGTGCCGGGTGTTCACTGATCCTCAGATTCGCCTGTTCCTCATCGCCTACTGGATTTACATCGATGGTGTGGACACCATAATCCGTATGGCGGTGGACTATGGTCTTGCACTGGGTTTCGATTCCAGCGATCTGATACTGGCCTTATTGATTACTCAATTTGTCGGCTTTCCTGCCGCTATTATATATGCACATCTGGGTGATCGATTCGGGGTCAGAAAATCCCTGTTGGTCGGTATCATGATTTACGCACTGATCACCCTGTGGGCCTATGTAATGGATTCCGCGCTGGAATTTTACCTGCTGGCCGCAATGATCGGACTGGTGCAGGGCGGTGTGCAGGCTCTTAGCCGCTCTTACTATGCACGCATGATTCCGGCGGACCGCTCGGCGGAGTATTTTGGTGTGTATAACATGATGGGTAAGGCGGCAGCGATAATCGGCCCAATGATGATGGGGGCGGTCGCATTGATGACCGACAACCATCGCTATTCGATTTTGTCTATTCTAATATTATTTGTAGCAGGCTTTGTCCTACTGGCCAAAGTCAGGGATATCCCGCGCGAGTAAAGCATATGAGTATTCTCATTGTCGATCCCCAGGTGGACTCTGTGGCAAAGGTACAGAGCTTCTTCACCGAATACGGATTCCAGTGTCCGCAGGTGGTTAAGACTGCAGCGGAAGCATGGGCTTATATCGACGAACGCCTGGACGCTGTAGGTAATGATGCCATATCTTTGATCGTGGTAGATGCCCGGCTGGACCAAGGGGATGGCTTTAGTTTTTGTCAGCAAGTCAGAAAGTCGCCCATCGGCGAGTATGTATACCTGATGGTACTGATCAGCAGCGTCAATAACAGCGTTGCAATCGAAACGGTGAAACACTGTGGTGCCGATGATTATGCCGTGAAGCCCTATGAGGGAAAAGAATTTTTCAGGCATTTGATCCGGTTTGCCAATCGGCGCGTTGTACTGCTGATCGAAGATGATCCGGCCCTGCAGATGCTGATCTCCGGCCTGTTGCATAAACAACATATCGAACTGATGGTCTGCGACGACGGCCTGAAAGCTTACAACCTGATCAACAAGATCGCACCACCGCGACTGGTGTTGATGGATATCGGCCTGCCTAATAAGAGTGGCGTCCAACTGGTTAAACATATTCGCGATAAATCCATCTGGCGCAAGACGCCGATCATAATGCTTACTGCGAGTACCAGCGCCGACGATGTCAAAAGCTCGCTGAGTGGGGGCGCGAGCGAATACATCGTCAAGCCCTTTCAACCCGCTGACTTTGTCAATCGCATCAGCAAATACCTGAGTGCGGCCGGATAGCTTATGGAAGTCGCAGACGTACGGCAGGCTTTTGCGCGTTGGAACCAGGCGCAGCTGCAACGTATGCTGGAAGATTACAGTACGGAACAGCAGGCGGCATTACAACTCATACCCCTGATCTTCCATATCAATCATCGATTATTACCGGGATATAACGGGCCGGATACACCGGCGGGTATCTATGGCTACAAGCCTGAGAAAGATGTTATCGAACTGGGCAGGCAATTTAATCGTCGTTTTAATTATCAGCAGGAACGGGTGCTGAAGAATGCCATTATCGATGCTGTTTATCTACAACAGGATTTTATTCACAAACAACTTACCCTGTGGCTGATTCATTTTCCGGGACTTAAACCGGAGCAGTTCCACGAACTGAATGATAAGCTGCAGCGCGTCGCAGCCTGGTTACGCAATCGCGACATACACTGCCATACTCATCTGCTCAGTGCCGAACAACTGGCGTCACTGGAGGTTGATAAGCTGGCGCAGGATGTCAGGGTGCCGGCGCTATTTATCGATCAGTTCTATCTCCAGGCGCGGTGTCTGGCTGGAAAATACCCCGCCTGGTGGCTGGTTCCCGCACATGAAGAAGCGAAGTATGCCCGTGCATTGCAGCGCATCGTCGATGCCATGTTCGTCAATCCGGACGAGTTTATCGACCTGGGTGCTATTTCGGTCGAGGAACCGCGACAGCTACTGGAGCAGGCCAGTGTCGAAACTCATCATTTATACGAAGCGCCGGAAATCTGCTGGTTAAAACTGGTTGTGTTGAGTACACGTTTCAATCACTGGCCGTCTGTCGACAGTCCGGCATCGCGGCTCAAGCTGGCCATTGTGGACCAGTCATCCGCCGCCGAGCTGACACCTGAATCAGTTTGCCTGGCCCTGGTTGAAGATCTACTGGAAGCGCCGGAAGATACCATTGCTGCTGCTGAAATGCAGACGTTGCTGATGCAGTTGCAACAGTTGCCCGAAGACAGCATATCGCCACTGGTGGCGCGTCTGGCACAGATGCATCTGCAACACGCGCCATTGCAGCATCGAAAAAAAACCGAACTGGCCGGCATGATGAATGGACTGCAGGCTCTGTTTCAACATATCGGCGAACTGTTTTCCCGGATGCTGTTTCGATATCGTCAGATTGATGATAGTGAGGAACACCTGCCGACTCTGACTGCCGCCGAAGCGATGCTGGGTTACCTGAAACCGACACAGGAGAGGGTGGCCGTTTACAACACCCGCCTTCTGCCGGAGATGGTCATTGGTCGCATGATTCTGCGCTTCGATCCGGAGCATGCTCCACAACAGGCCTGGCAACTGGTGCTGGCGCTGGATGAAGTACGCGAACGGATACTGGGGCGATTTTCCAACCTGCTGTCGTTGCTGGCCTGGGCACTGCTGAATCGGCTGGTCGACCAGGGCACACAAATTTCCATTGATCATCCTTCACGCATGGTGAAACAGATCGAAGCGCGTCAGGTGCTGGAGACCCTGCTGCAGCGACTGGATGTGGAAGCCCTGTTGCATCCGCGCGAAAAGCTGTTCGAACAGGACAATCGCCCGCAACAGGCACTGGTGTTCAGTCACCTGACCGCGAGCGAAGAATATCAGCAGCGTATGGCTTCCGATACCGCTTTCGATCCATTGCTGTTCGGCAGTGAAGACGAACTCACCGTAAGTTGCGAGCAACTGGTGCTGCATAGCTGGGGTGACGTTCAGGTGCGTCAGTACACCGGCAACCTGGGCGTATTGCAATGTCTGTGCGACTGGTTGAGTACCGGTGATGCCGACGCGGGTCGGCAACCGGGTGATTTGCATAGCTACGGTTACTCTGCGGGTATCAGTACCTTCTGGTCGCAACGTATCGAACAGATCTATGCCGATCTGCAGCAGTTTTTTTATTCCGATGGCCACTGGTCGGGGCGTTTCGTGGTGCGTATGGGGCCGGAATATTTCCTCATCGAGTCGCAGGACACCACGCTGGGTGTCGGTCGTGTCGGCACTGAACAACAGATGCTGGCGAGACTTGAACGGGCCAGCGATCAGTTTAAGACTACCGGTATCGAGCGCTTTGCGTTTTCAGATATGCCGCTGGGTAGTATTTACAAACGCAATCGAGCCGGTGTGGTGCAGATATTTTTCCAGTTGTTGAACCGGCAGTGCCGAACCTGGGTGCTGGATGAGCAGGGTAGTCTCTGGTACCAGCAGCAGCTCTGGTTTGACCGTTCGAGTTACATCGCACACTGGTTATACGTGATGCGTAACCTGCGCACTCGTTTGAAGAAAATCAGTTACCAGCAACGTGAATTGCCGGGACTGGAGATTTTTCATCTCAGCAACAATGCGTTGGGCGTGCTCGAGTGTCATCCGGTCGGGTCCGAGTCCATCACCGCGGAACGTGGCTTTATCGATGTGCAACTGACGGTGGATGTGGTCGACGACCAGGATCGGGTGAGTTTGATCTGTGACGGTCATCTTTTCGATTATGGCCGTTACGGTGATCGGGTACTGGATGAAGCGGTCCGTTATATCCGTGGACGTTTCGGTCGCCAGGGGTTACAGCCGGTCTATGTGACCGACATCGAAGCGCCGTTGCGCTTATATGGTGTTGAGAACCGGGAGCAGATTCAGGTCAATCATTTCTTGCGGTACAAACGTAATATCGAACAACGTCTGTACCAGTTGCTAATGTGATTCCAGTCGTGCCAGTTCGTTGAGGATAGACACCACCAGCGATTCGCCCTGCGGGCCAATTTTATCGCACAGTTTGTCGACATCACGTTCACCGTCCACCAGGGGTTTGATCAGTGCGCTGAAGCGGGCCAGGTCGCCCTGGGTGGACGCCATCTGTTCCGCCATGCCGCCGAGCATGGTGAGTGCGCCGGCATCACCGGTAGCGGCGGCATGAATCAGTTGCGCCAGCATCGGTGCCGCCATGGTCGGGTCGGCATCCTGTTGTGTGCTGGGCAGGCTACTCGGGTCCTGTAAACCGCGCAGTATGGCATCGACAATGATACTGTCTTCTTCGTCCAGCCCTTTCAGAATGCTGCTGTCCCGTTCGCCCTTGATCACGCGACGAATCGCTTTCACCAGGCTGCCCCAGCCATTCTGTTCGGAAATGTTCAGCACATGTTCCAGTGCCGGCATTTGAGTGTTGTCGTGAATCGCCTCCACCACTTTGATAACCAGTGGACCGTGAATCTGTAACACCTGCTGTTGTTTGTCGGGTACGAAGTTCATGGCGGTTTCCTTGTTAAAGTCGGTTTCGCGAAAGATTTTTTATAGTTTGCTGATGCGATCCAGCTGTTCCTGCAACTGGGCGATGGCATGTTCCATCTCGGCGACCCGGTCGCGTTCTTTCTGCACCACGGCTTCGGGGGCCTTGTCGGCGAAGTTCGGATTGTCCAGCTTGGCCTTGCTCTTTTGCAGGTTGCCGTCGATCTTGCCGATTTCCTTGTTCAGGCGCGCCATTTCCGCGTCTTTGTCGATGAGTCCGGCCAGCGGAATCAGTAGTTTCATTTCGCCCACCAGTGCAGTGGCGGACTCCGGTGCCTGTTCGTCATTGCCCAGGAAAGTGACTGATTCGAGTTTGGCCAGGGTATTGATGAACGCATCGTTGTTATTGAAACGTTGTTGATCGTCGTTCGAGGCATTCTGCAGCAATACCGGCAAGGGCTTGCCCGGTGCGATGTCCATTTCGGAACGAATCCGGCGTACGCCCATGACGAAGGTCTTCACCCATTCCAGTTCCTGTTCCGCGGTCGCATCACGTTTGCTATCGTCCCCGGTGGGATAAGCGCAGGTCATCACGGTATCGGCTTTCACAGCCGCCAGCGGTGCGACACGTTGCCAGAGTTCTTCGGTGATATAAGGCATGATCGGATGACACAGGCGCAGGATGCTTTCCAGTACCCGCACCAGCGTTTGCCGGGTACCGCGTTTCTGGGCATCGCTGGATTCTTTCATCAATACAGGCTTGGAGAGTTCCAGGTACCAGTCGCAGTACTCTTCCCAGATGAAGGCATACAAATCACGTGCCGCCATATCGAAACGATAGGCGTTGATGTGTTCATTCACGCTATCGGACACCGATTGCAGACGCGACAGAATCCAGCGGTCCGCCAGTGAGTATTCCACGTCGTTATCGTCGATGCCGGTATCCTGGTCTTCGGTGTTCATCAGCACATAGCGTGTCGCATTCCATAATTTGTTACAGAAATTGCGATAACCTTCGATCCGGCTCAGGTCGAAACGAATGTCGCGGCCGGTAGAGGCCAGTGCGGCAAAGGTGAAACGCAGGGCATCGGTGCCGAAGGCCGGGATGCCGTCGGCAAATTGCTTGCGTGTGGATTTCTCGATTTTCTTCGCCATCTGCGGTTGCATCAGACCGCTGGTGCGTTTCTCGACCAGGCTTTCCAGTTCGATACCGTCGATCAGATCGATGGGGTCGAGTACATTGCCTTTCGATTTCGACATCTTCTGGCCTTCCGCATCGCGCACCAGACCGTGGATGTAAATTTCCTTAAAGGGCACATCGCCCATGAATTTCAGGCCCATCATGATCATGCGCGCAACCCAGAAGAAAATGATGTCGAAGCCGGTGACCAGCACGCTGGTCGGGTAGAACGTCTGCAGGCGATCGGTCTGTTGCGGCCAGCCCAGAGTGGAGAAAGGCCACAGGGCAGAGGAAAACCAGGTGTCGAGCACGTCTTCGTCCTGGCTCAGTTTGACGTCTGCGCCGAGATTATACTTTTCGCGTACCGCCGCTTCGTTATCGGCGACATAGACCTTGCCGTCTTCGTCGTACCACGCGGGAATGCGATGCCCCCACCAGATCTGGCGGGAGATACACCAGTCCTGAATGTTGTTCATCCATTCGTAATAGGTTTTGTCCCAGTTTTCCGGCACGAATTTAATGCGGCCGTCTTTCACGGCGGCGATGGCCGGTTCCGCCAGCGGCGCGATTTTCACGAACCACTGATCGGTGAGATAAGGTTCGACGACCGCACCTGAACGGTCACCGCGCGGCACCATCAGTTTGTGGTCGTCGATTTTTTCCAGCAGGTCGAGTTCTTTCAGGTCGTGGATGATCACGTCACGGGCTTCGTAACGATCCAGGCCGCGATATTTTTCCGGTGCATTGTCGTTGATGCAGGCATCCACAGTGAGGATATTGATCATCGGCAGATTATGGCGCTGTCCCATTTCATAGTCGTTGAAGTCGTGGGCCGGGGTGATCTTCACACAGCCGGAGCCGAATTCCGGGTCGACGTAATCGTCGCCGATGATGGGAATTTCGCGGCCTACCAGCGGCAGGGAGATGGTCTTGCCGATAAAGTCCCTGTAGCGTTCGTCATCGGGATGAACGGCAACGGCGGTGTCACCGAGCATGGTTTCGGGACGTGTCGTCGCTACCACCAGCTGGCCGGAACCGTCGGTGAGCGGATAACGCATGTGCCACAGGTGACCCTGCTCTTCTTCGGAGATGACTTCCAGATCGGAGACCGCGGTGTGCAGTACCGGGTCCCAGTTGACCAGGCGTTGACCGCGATAGATCAGGCCCTCGTCGTACAGATCGATAAACACTTTATGCACCGCGGCGGACAGGCCGTCATCCATGGTGAAGCGTTCGTGGGTCCAGTCCAGTGAACCGCCCATGCGGCGCAACTGGCGAGTGATGCTGCCGCCGGACTGTTCCTTCCATTGCCAGACCCGCTCGATGAAGGCGTCGCGGCCCAGGTCGTGGCGGCTTTTATTTTCGGCGTTGAGCTGACGTTCCACGACCATTTGTGTCGCGATCCCCGCATGGTCGGTGCCCGCCTGCCACAGGGTATTGTCGCCTTTCATGCGGTGATAACGGATCAGCGCATCCATGATGGTGTCCTGGAAGGCGTGGCCCATGTGCAGGGTACCCGTGACATTGGGTGGCGGGATCATGATGCAGTAGCTGGCGCTGTCGCGATCATCTTCGCGGGGCGCGAAATAACCCCGGTCTTCCCAGGTCTGATACCACTTCTGTTCGATCGCTTGCGGGTTGTAGGTTTTATCCATTGTCAGCTTTAATAATTCGGAGAAAAAAGAGGCGAAATTATACCTTAGCTGGCAGGTCCGGGTAAGGGTGATGCCGTGTCGGGACGCAGGTGGATCAGCGTTTGCGGCGCTGCGCCAGTTTATCGAGCACCGAACGGGTGAGTTGTTGTTTGAGCTGTTCCTCGATCGTCGCCAGCTGCTCGTTGAGTACGTCCTGCACCAGCAGTTCGACGGTTTCGCGCATGTCGTCGGATACCGCGCTCAAGGGGGCGGGGCGATCATGTTCGCCGTCGACGTCGTCGAACATATGGGCGTCGAAGTGATTCTTCATGTCCGGGTCACCCGCTTCGATGATGTCGGTGAGGACGGGGATATCGGTGTCGGTGGATGGATTATTCATGGCTGATTCATTTCGTGGTGGTGCAGTTCATGGCCCTGCTCGCGATACATTTTATAGTGTTCGCGACCGCGCTGTTTGAGACCCGCTTCCTGATTGACGATTTCCGCTACCCGCTCCGCCGCATCCGGCTGCACGGTATCGGCACACATATTGATGAGTAGAGGAACCTGCGGCAGCGGCTGATTTCCGGGGCCGATCAGAATCGGTTGCTGGTCCTGATCCTCGCCGCCGGCCAGACCGTGCGGGATGAAACTACCGTCACGGAAGGTCCACAGCAGGTCGTCCATGCGTCGCGCTTCGTCGCCGTTTTCGGTACGGATCAGGATGCGCTGGCCCTGTTGCCAGGCTTTTTCAGCCAGGCGACAGGCGAACAGGCGCAGGTTGTTGAGGTTGTCGTCCGGTAGAATGTAGAAATCCACCCGCGCCATATCAGCGTTCGATACCCAGGTTATCCATGCGATCGAAAATGTACTGCATCAGCAACGGCACCGGCCGGCCAGTGGCGCCTTTGTCCTTGCCGGACTTGTTGGCAATACCGGCGATGTCCAGGTGTGCCCAGCGGTATTTTTTAGTGAAGCGGGACAGGAATGCTGCGGCGGTGATGCTGCCGCCGGCGCGGCCGCCGATGTTGGCCATGTCGGCGAAGTTGCTGTCCAGTTGTTCCTGGTAATCGTCCCATAGCGGCATTTCCCAGCAGCGGTCGCCGGACGTTTTGCCCGCATTGAGCAGATCGTTGATCAGCGGATTATGATTGCCCATCAAACCGGCGGGCTGATGACCCAGGGCGATGATGATGGCGCCGGTGAGGGTGGCGATGTCGATTACCACGTCCGGGTCGAATTTACCCGCATAGGTGAGAGCGTCGCACAGAATCAGTCGACCTTCCGCATCGGTGTTGAGTATTTCAATGGTTTGTCCGGACATGCTGGTGACGATATCGCCGGGTTTGGTGGCCTGGCCGTCGGGCAGGTTTTCGGTGGCCGGTACGACGCCCACCAGGTTGATGCCCAGTTGCAGTTCGGCACAGGCGCTGAGGGTGCCGAACACGCTGGCAGCACCACACATGTCGAATTTCATTTCGTCCATGTCCAGGCCCGGTTTGAGGCTGATGCCGCCGGAGTCGAAGGTCACACCCTTACCCACCAGCACGATGGGTTTCATGTCTTTCGGTCCGCCATGGTATTGCATGGCGATCAGCTTGGCGGGCTGACGACTGCCACGGGCAACCGACAGCAGCGAGCCCATGCCGAGTTCTTCCATATCGGCTTCTTCGAGCACGTCGACTTTGAAATTGCGATAGGTCTTTTCCAGTGCACGGGCCTGTTCCGACAGGTAGGTTGGGGTACAGACATTACCCGGCAGATTGGCCAGGTCCTTGGTCAGGGTAATACCCGAGGCGATGGCCATACCGGTGCGCACCGCCTGTTCGCCCAGCGGCAGTTCGCGACGGCTGGGCACACTGAAGATCATGCGGCGCAGCGGTCGGCGATTGTTTTCTTTCTTGCTCTTCATCTGATCGAAGCGGTACAGGGCGTCTTCGGTCGCCAGTACCGCCTGGCTGACTTTCCAGCCGGTGTCGCGGTTCTTCACATTCTGTTCGGTGAGACAGGAAAAGACTTCGGTGGCGCCGCGCTCGTCGAGAAACTTGGCGACCAGACTGTTGACGGTGTGGAAGGCCTTGGTATCGAAATTCTTTTCACGACCGCAACCGATCAGCAGAATGCGATCACACAGGGTGTTGGGCACATTGTGCAATAACAGGGTCTGTCCCAGTTTGCCTTCGCATTCACCACGGCGGATCAGGTTGGAAATATAACCTTCACTGACTTCGTCCAGAATCTGTGCTGAGTGGGACAGTTTGCGGGACTCGAAAATGCCGGCCGCAACGCAGGAAATGCGTTGTTTTTCCGGGCTACCACTTTTGACCGAGAATTCCATACCTACTCCAAATTTCTCATTTTGTCTGCATGTTTTATAAATATTTAATTCGATGTTTTATCCAGCCAACCGTTCCTCGTCGACTACAGCCGCCGATTGGGCTGGGACCGGAAATTAATTGAACGCTGGCCGGTCTGATTAGGCCTGATTTTATGCAATGTGACCATTGATATACAGAGAAATTTGCAAAAAAGGAGAAATTTGGCATCAGATGGCTAAAATATGCCAAATCGTCCGCGAAACCGCGCTAAGCGGGTGAATTTACATGGTATGACGATGCAGCGCCGGGCATTTATTTGATGCAACCGGAGCCGGATTTGGCCTGACTATCTATATCATCTACCGGATTTGTGTTGAATCCCTGTAAAATGTCCAGACATCCCTCACATCATTGAGTACCGAATGCACAGATTGCTGACCATTATCGATCGCTATGTCGCCAGAGAACTCTGGCTGACCTGGCTGGCGGTGACCCTGGTACTCATGCTGATCCTGTTGAGCAGCACCCTGGCGCGCCTGCTTGGCAAGGCAGCGGACGGTTCCATTCCCAGTGACGTGGTGTTTCCCCTGTTGCTGGTCACCGGTGCGCGATACCTGATCCTGCTGGTGCCGTTGAGTCTGTATCTGGGTATTCTGCTCACTTTCAGTCGACTCTATAAAGATAACGAGATGGCGGCACTGGGTGCCTGCGGCATTGGTACCAGGCGCCTGTATCGCCCCCTGCTGCTGGTGGCGATGCCGGTCAGTGTGATGATGATGATGCTCACCCTGTGGCTGATGCCGCTGGTGGCCCAGCAGGGTCAGGTCATCAAGGCCGGCGTGGAGAGTCGTTCCGAATTAAGTGGAATGGCGGCGGGTCGTTTCAACGAAGCGCGTGACGGCAAGGCGATTATGTTTCTGGAGCGCCAGTCGGAAGACGGGCACTACATGGAGAACGTTTTCCTGCACCGCGGCAGTGAGCAGGGTGATCGAATCGAAACGGCAGATCGGGCGCGTCGTTATCAGGATACGGAAGGACGCCAGTTCATCATGTTCGAAAACGGTGAATTCTATCAGGGAGAGCCGGGACAGCGTGATTACACCATTACCCGTTACAGCAAACACGGTATTTATATTGCCGAAGCGGAACTGGTTCAGAATATCACTCGCAATGATGCCATGAGCACTGCTGCACTCTGGGCATCGGACCAACCCTATCATCGTGCCGAACTGCAGTGGCGATTATCCATTCCTGTAGCCTGTTTGTTGCTGGCCATACTGGCGTTGCCACTGAGTTATACCACGCCGCGCAAGGGACGTTATTCCAAACTGGCGCTGGCGATTCTGATTTACCTGATTTATTCCAACCTGCTCGGTGTCGGTCAGACCTGGGTGGAACGACAACTGGTGCCCAACTGGCTGGGTATCTGGTGGGTACATGGTTTTGCCCTGTTGTTGATCATCGGCTGGTGGATTACCCGCGCCGGTGGCCTGAGCCGGCTTTTCATCAAGCCCGTGCCGAGTCCGCAGACATGATGATACTCGATCGTTACATCGCTCGTGTCGTTCTCAGCGGTACCCTGATGGTGTTGCTGGTACTGGCTGCGTTGCTTGCGTTTGTGGATTTCGTCGGCGAAATCGGTGAGGTCGGCAAAGGTAGTTACGATATTCTGGATGCCATTGCTTATGTGCTGCTGAGTTTGCCCAAGCGCATGTACGAACTGTTCCCTACGGCGGTATTGCTGGGCAGTCTGTTAAGTCTCGGGACACTGGCTTCCAACAGCGAACTCACCGTAATGCGCGCTTCGGGTGTATCGGTGGCGCGTTTTGTGCGTTCGGTGCTGCAGGCGGGTTTATTACTGGTGCTTCTGGTGGCAGCCATGGGCGAACTGATGGTGCCGCCCAGCGAAAAACAGGCACAAACCATTCGCGCAACGGCATTGCAGCAGACGGTGGCGTTTGGTGGCGAGCATGGCTTGTGGGCGCGCGACGGGCAACGCTATATTCATGTCGGACGGGTGTATCCCGGTTTCAATCTGGGCAATGTGTCGATATATCAGCTCGACGAACAACGCAATCTGCAGCAGGTGACTCACGCAGTATCTGCAAGTTTCCATCAGGGTCACTGGCGTCTGAGAAATATTCAGCGCAGCATTATCGGTGAGCAGCAGGTTAGTGAACAACGCATTTCGGTTGAAGACTGGCCGGAATTACTGAGTCCTGATCTGTTCAATATTGTGGGCATTCAACCCGCCAATATGTCAGCTGTTGATCTGTATCGTTACAGCGAATATCTGCAGGCCAATGAGCTGGATTCCAGTCATTATCGGCTGGCATTCTGGATCAAGGTGCTGACACCGGTTTCCAGCCTGGTGATGTTGCTGATTGCCTTGCCTTTCATATTCGGATCTCAACGCAGCGGAGCGACAGGCAATCGCATGATGATCGGCATGTTGCTGGGTATCGGTTTCTTCCTGCTCAACCGTACCATGAATCATCTGGGGCAGGTGTATGGCCTCGATCCGCTGTTCAGTGCCGCACTACCGGTGGTATTGATGGCGGGTATCGGGGGTATCGCTCTACGTCGGGTACGCTGAGCGGCTATTTTTTTTCTAACTGAATCAGCACCGTCGCCGAAGCTCGGTCATGCCAGGTACGCTTACGGTCATCGATCAGTGACCAGATAAATCCCAGGCCCAACAGCATCCAGGACACCAGCGCCATCACGAAACGCAGTGCGGCCTGTTGCCAGCTGATGTCGCCACCATCATCTGCGGACAGTTTCAGGCGCCAGGTTTTCATGCCCAGTGTCTGTCCGCCATGTACCCAGAACCAGCCGAAAAATCCATACGCAACCAGCAATAGATACAGTTGATGCAGGCCATACAGCAGCCATCCATCCGTTTCACGCTCGATCGCGCCGCCGTGCAACAATGTGGGGAAAATATCAGCAATAAATAATACTGCGGTGAGCAAGAGTAGATCGTAGACGATCGCCATCAGACGTTTGCCGAGTCCGGCAGGCTGATATTGAAACTGAAATTCATTCATATGGGTGAGTGTGGTGATGCGGAACGGACAAATTCTATAGCAAACCGGCGCAGGCGTCATCTTTCCACCGCAAACAGGCGATCTTGCTTATGTGACCCAGGTCTCCAGTCTGCCTTGAGTTAGGTCGGATTTGATATAGACTCATTTTATATGTAATGAATACAGCGGCACACCTCGACTACCTGTTCGTTTCCGGAGATATTTATGTATAAGAAAAGTTTGCTCGGTGTGGCCCTGCTGGCCGCCGGAATTTCAACGGCCTCAGCGGTCCCTTATGGATTGAGTGATGCGCGTTCTGTGGCCATGGGTAATGTCAATGTGGCAACCGGCGGCGTTACTTCGGCAGCATTTGGTAATCCGGCCATGCTCAAGGTCAATGAAACCGATGATACCTTTGTACTGCATATCGGTGTTGGTGCCGCAGTGCTGGAAAATGGCAATGTAACCGACGATATCGATCGCTACCAGGAGCTGGAGGATCAGATCAATGCGATCGATACTACCGATTCCAGTAATGCGGACCAGCTGTTGCCGTTGCTGAATGAGCAGATCGAACTGATCAACGATCTGGATGGGGACAGTCTGATGGTGCGAGCTGCGCCGAATATGGCGCTGATTTATGGCGGTGATATGTTCTCGGTTGCAGTGACCGCCGAATTGAACGGCTATGTGAGCGGCGCTATTTCAGATGTCAGTGGCATTCCCACTTCACCACTGACCGAACAGCAGATTATCGACGATATCACCAATAATTCGAACCTGACCTACGATCCAGATGCCCGTTTACGTGCTATCGGTGTCGTGACTACCGAGATCGGTGTGTCGATCGCGACTGATTTAGACATTCTGGGTATGAAAGTGGCCCTCGGTATCAAACCCAAATCCATCAGTGCTGAAGCGATCAATTACGATCAGACGCTGGCCACTGCCGATGTGGATGACATTGTCGATGATACAGCACAGGATCTGGGCAGTATCACTACCATGGATGCCGGCATGGTGATCAGCTTCAGCGATTCATTACGCCTCGGCCTGGTGGCGAAGAATGTCCTGTCAGAAACTTTAACAGTAACCACTAATGGAACGAGCTATGACGTGGATTTCGATACGCATATGCGTATCGGTGTTGCTTACAACACCAGTTTTATGACAATTGCCGCCGATATGGACATCACCGAGACTGATCCGGTGTTGATTGAAGACCCAACACGTATGGCTGCACTGGGTGTGGAGTTGAATGCATTCGATTTTATGCAAATCAGGGCGGGATATCAGACTAATCTGGCCAGTGGCGCCAGTGCCGACGATATTATTTCAGCCGGTGTTGGTTTCTGGTTTGGATTTAATCTGGATATTGCCGCAGTTGCCAGTGAAGATTCAGTCGGTGCGTATATTCAAACCGGTTTTCGTTTTTAATCGGCAGCAAATTATGGTTTGAACGGCTGAAAAATTCCGTAAAACTAAAAAAATTTAAAACCTGGAGCTCTGTTCCAGGTTTTTTTACGTAAATTTGTTAAAAAATTTAAAAAAAATGCACTTTAAACACTTGATTTATTTGTATTACGAAAAATAAGAATTATAATCTGGGCATTAACCCCAATAAGAGGATTAACAATATGGCCCGTGCAAAAACCAAAAAGAAAGCAGTTGCGAAACGTAAAGCAGCTCCGAAGCGTAAAGTAGCAGCTAAGAAAAAAGTTGTTACTCGTAAGAAAGCCGTTGCAAAACGCAAAGCAGCACCGAAGAAAAAAGTAGCCGCCAAGAAGAAAGCTGGCGCTGCCAAGAAAAAAGCCGCCGCAGCCAAGAAGAAAGCTGCAGCAGCCAAGAAAAAAGCCGCAATGGCTAAAAAGCGTGCCGCAGCCGCCAAGAAGCGCGCCGCAGCCGCAGCCAAGAAGAAAGCAGCCGCAGCCAAGAAGCGTGTAGCCGCTCAGCGTCAGGCAGAAATGCGCGCCAAGCTGAAAGCTCGCATGGCTGATGTCTCTGCCAAGCTGAAAGAAGCCAAAGCCGACCTGGCCATGGCCACCAAGCGTGAAAACGCCATCAAGAAGATGGTTCAGCAGAAAGAGCAGGCTGTTGCCAAGTTCGTTGAAAAATGGACCAAACAGCAGATGGCCAAAGTTGAGAAATCTCTGAAGCCGAAGAAGCGTCGTAAGCGTCGCGCTGCTAAATAAGCCATTCACTGGCTAAATCGAAAAGGCCGATCATCTGATCGGCCTTTTTTTGTCCCTTTGCCGGGAATTATCCGCTTGTCAGACCCTAGATCAGGTCGTTGAACAGCTGGATTTCAACCTGTTCACCCGCCTCGATATCACCTGCATCCTTTGGTAACACGATAAAACAGTTGGCACGCGCCATGGAACTCAACATATGTGAGCCCTGCATGCCGGTGCTACTGACCGTCAGGTCACCAGCCTTGTCCATGGCGACGATGCCACGTTGAAAATCCAGTCGACCGGGGCGTTTTTTGAGTTTGCCGGCGGTTCGGGCGTGTAATTTGAGTGCTGCTTGCGGCGTTTCACCGCGCAGGCGTTTGATACAGGGCTGAACGAACTGATAGAAGGTCGCCATTGCGGACACCGGGTTACCGGGCAGGCCGAAGAACACTGTGTTGTCGATATGGCCGAATGCCAGCGGCTTGCCCGGTTTCATGGCGATTTTCCAGAAATTCACCTGGCCGATGTCGTCGAGAATCTGTTTAATGTAGTCCGCTTCACCCACTGAAGCACCCCCGGAGGTGATGATCAGGTCTGCGCAGGCCGCGGCTTCACGCAATGTTGCCTCGATGCGGTCACGATCGTCAGGGACTACACCCATGTCGATACAGTTGACACCCATCTGCTGCAACATGCCATACAGAATGTAGCGATTACTGTCGTAAATATCGCCGGGTTGCAGTGTGGTACCTACGGATTTCAATTCGTCCCCGGTGGAGAAAAACGCCACGTTCGGCGTGCGTACTACATCCAGCTGGGTAACGCCGACTGACGCAAGTAAACCGAGTTTGGCCGGGCTCAGGTGTTCACCGGCCTGGATGATGGTGTCGCCGGCATGAAAATCATCACCGGGTTTGCGCACATTCTGTCCCGCTTTGTGTGTGCCGTCGATGCGTATATGATCGCCGTCGACTTCGACATGTTCCTGCATGAGTACGGTATCCGCGCCGTCCGGTACCACGGCGCCGGTCATGATGCGTACCGACTCGCCGCTCTGCAGCTTGCCGGAATAGGGGCGACCGGCAAAGGATTTACCGATCACTTTCAGTCGTGTTTCGCCATCGGCAGGGATATCGCCGCTGAAGATGGCGTAACCGTCCATGGCCGAATTGACGAACGGCGGTACGTCCATCGGCGAACAGACGTCATCGGCTGCGACACAGTTGAATGCCTCGCGAATCGTCACGTTGCGACGTGCTTTTATGGCAGAAACATTGTCGAGTACCCGTTGCAGGGCCTGTTCGAAATCGAGAGTACCGGACTCGGAAGGGTCCTGGCATGAGGGTTGTTTTTCAATCATGATGCGGTCTTTTGCTTGCAGTAGTCGAGCACGAATTGTGCGATTTGTTCGGTATTGTTGAGATCCAGCCGTGGAATCTCGGGCCTGTTCGGCAGCTCGCCGTCATGGGCAATGGCAATGATGTGCCGATCTTCGGGAAACATCAATGGCTTGTCCAGCGTCGGGCGATGGAGTTCGATTTTATCGAACGGCCATTGTTTGAAACCTTCAACCAGCACCAGGTCGATGGCGGCGGGATTCAGGTAGCTGAGCAATTCCTGAAGATCGGGTTCACGCTCTTCGTCATGGTCGATCATCAGTGCCAGGCGGCGGCTGGAACTGATCAGCATCGGACTGGCGCCGGCCTTGCGCAGTTCATAACTGTCCTTGCCGGGTTTATCGACATCGAACTGGTGATGGGCGTGTTTGATCATCGCCACACGCAATCCCGCCTGGCGCAACAGTGGAAGCAGTTTGACCAGCAGGGTGGTTTTTCCGGTACCGCTGAAAGCAGCAAAACCGAGCAGCGGTTTGTCAAAGACGATTGGGTTCATTGCATATCTTCCGGCGAATTGAAATTGCGAAAGCGGTCTGCCTGGTCGCTGAAGTCACAGATGGCGGCCTGCTGGGCGGCGAAAAAGTCCTGTACCTTGCGGTGTCCAGCAACCAGATACTGTTCCAGTGCCGGTTGTACCGACATGGCCAGCAACGCGAACAGGGGTTGCTGACGTTGTCCGTCATGGCAAATCGCCAGCTGACTATCGGACTCGACCATACACCGATGCAGGCGTTGCGGCAATGCGTCGGGCGGTTGCGGGCTGTCGCAGGGCAGGCACAGCAGGTAATCGGCGGAACAATGTCGCATAGCCGCCAGCATACCGGCCAGCGGACCCTGGAAATCGTCCAGTTCATCGCTAATGACGGGGAGTCCGTACTGCCGATAACGTTGCAGATTGCGATTGGCGCTGATCAGGGTGCGCTGCGGATCGCTGTGCAGCGCCTCCATGACATGTTCGATCAGCGGACGACCCTGCCAGAGCAGCAGACCTTTATCCTGGCCCTGCATGCGACGACCGCGGCCGCCGGCCAGAATAACCGTGCATATGTCGCGTGCTTCAAAACTCATCTAAAATGGCGGAAAATTCAACATCGAAAAATTTTATCACAGAGACGTCGTTGCCATGCGGTCGACGTGTACAGTGCAAGCAGGTCTATGGCGAAAACCGATCAGTTAATCGCATCAGAACAACAGATCATCGAGCAGTTCTGCGATGCCCTGTGGATGGAGCAGGGACTGAGTGCCAATACCCTGGCCGCCTATCGTAACGATCTGGCGGGTTTTGCGCTGTGGTTGCAGAGTCAGGGTGAACGGCTGTTGCAGGCCAGTAGTGCAGGCCTGCAGCGTTACCTGGCGTTTCGATTCGAACAGGGCACTAAAAATCGCTCGGCGGCGCGTTTATTGTCCAGCCTGCGCCGATTTTACGCCTACCAGTTGCGTGAACATCGTATCGCCGAAGATCCGACCGCGCTGGTGGAAGCGCCGCGGCCGGAAAAACCGTTGCCCAAAACCCTGACTGAACAACAGGTCGGTGATCTGCTGAAGGTGGCTGATATCGGTGAACCGCTGGGCCTGCGTGATCGCGCCATGCTCGAAGTACTGTATGCCACCGGACTGCGAGTCAGTGAGCTGGTGGGTTTACAGATGTCCCAGTTGTCGCTGGATCCGGGTGTGGTTCGAGTGGTCGGCAAGGGTAACAAGGAACGCCTGGTACCGCTGGGGGAAGAGGCAGTGTACTGGGTGCAAACCTATCTGCGCCAGGCCCGTTCCCGCCTGTTACAGGACCGGCCACCCTGTAATGCCGTGTTCGTGACCCGGCGTGGCGGTGCCATGACTCGACAGGCCTTCTGGTACCTGATCAAGCGCTATGCGTTACAGGTGGGTATCGATGCGGACAGCCTGTCGCCGCATACCCTGCGTCATGCCTTTGCAACACACTTGCTGAATAATGGCGCGGATTTGCGGGTTGTGCAGATGCTGCTGGGACATACCGATATCTCCACTACACAGATATATACCCATGTCGCCGACCAGCGGTTGAAATCCCTGTATCAGCAGCATCATCCACGGGCCTGAGTCCAGCTACACCCCGTAATATATTAATGTATCGTTGAACAATGCCTGTCATCGCTGCGGGAATTATTTATAATCACCCCGGTCTACGTAACCAACAGTCAGTTTCAAGAGATTAGATCAATCATGAAGTTATTTATCCGAGTTGCCGCGCTGACAATGGCGTTCTGCATGGTGTCGGCACAGGCTGGTGAAGCCGAAACCATCAAGACGATCCGCGCTGCACTGATCAAGGATGTGCCCTTCGCGGCTACCGCACAGATCAGAAAAGCCCCGGTTGACGGGATGTATGAAGTGAATGGTTCCGGCCATATTCTGTATGTCACGGCTGATGGCCGGTATGTCCTGAATGGTGATCTCATCGATCTGCAAAAACAGGTCAATATTACCGAGGCCACTCGCAGCGAAGCGCGTAAAGCGGCGGTCGACGACCTTGGTGAAGACAATATGCTGGTATACACACCGAAAGGCGAAATCAAACACACCGTCACCGTATTCACCGATATTTTCTGCCCGTATTGCCAGCGCCTGCACCAGGAGATGGACCAGTATATGAAACAGGGTGTCAAGGTGCGTTATGTATTTCTACCGTTCAAGGGGCCGAAAAGCTATGCGACGTCCGTCAGCGTATGGTGTGCAGACGACCAGAACGAAGCAATGGATATGGCCAAGGCCGGTGCTGAAATCGAGAAAAAAACCTGTGACAACCCGATTAGTCGACATCAGGCCCTGGCGACCGAACTGGGTATTCGGGGTACACCAGCAATCTTGCTGGAAAACGGTTATCTGAACCCGGGTTATGTGCCCGTGGATAAACTGGTTAAACAGATGGAAACCATGGGGCTCTAAAATTCCGATATTGTCTTTCGGATGACCGTAACGCCATGCACGTCAGTGCATGGCGTTGAACATTTTACGCCGGTAACTGCCACTGAGCGGGTGATCGTCACCCAGCATGTTGAAGATCTGTAACATCGCGCGGCGTCCCGCATCGTCGTTATATTTGCGGTCGCGGATCATCAATTGCAGCAGATGCTCCAGCGCCGTCTCATAATCACCGTCCAGCACACAACGTGAAGCCAGTTGAAAACGTGCGGCCGAATCTTTGGGGTCCGCTTCGATGCGTTGTTGCAGTTCGGACACCTCGGGAGCATTCTGTGCGCCGGCGGCGAATTCCAGTTTCGCGAGTAGCGCTACGACTTCCGGTTTTTCCTGCGCTTCCATGCCCAGCGCCAGCAGGCGATCCCGGGCCGCCGTGTATTCCCCTTTCTCCGCATCCAGGTGGGCCAGGTCGACCTGTACGGTGACGTGGCGCGGGTCTTTCTGTTCCGCTTCGAGTAACAGCTGCCGACCGCCCTGCATATCGCCCTGACGAATCAGCGCCAGCGCCTGTTCGCGTATATCGTCGATTTCATTCGGCATGTATTTTTCGAGCATGGCTCGAATGTTTTCCTCCGCTTGCACACCGGTGAATTCATCCACCACTTCGCCATTGCGAAACAGCTTTACATTCGGAATGCCGCGCACCTGATAACGTGTGCTCAGCTCCTGTTGCTGATCACTGTTCACCTTGGCCAGTACGAAACCACCATCGTATTCATTGACCAGTTTGTCGAGGATCGGCATCAGCATCTTGCAGGGCTGACACCAGTCCGCCCAGAAGTCGACCAGTACCGGTACCTTGTGGGAATTGTCGATTACACCCTGCTGGAAATTATCCAGCGTGGCTTCAAATACATAAGCTGAATGACTCATTTCATTACCCGTGTCATGTTGGCGCGCCTATTTTATTGCACCGGCATCGGCTGTAAACAGCCGCAGTGGGTGAACAGCAGGTAGGCGCTGAGTTTTCGGTTCGGCCAGAGACCGGCGACTCCCTGGGCATAATATTGCATCTGCTCGCGATAAGCTTCCGCCAGTTGTGACAGATTGTCGGTACTGGCCTGGATGTGGCTCTTGTAGTCGATGATGATGATCTGTTGGTCATTGACCAGCAGTCGATCGATCAGGCCATACACACCCTGTTGCTGGTGCTGGTAGTGCAGGGGACACTCGTTGTAGGCGCGCCAGTCGTCATCGGGATGAAAAACGAACGCCAGTTGCGGATCGGCGATCAGCGTCTGCGCTTCGTTAATACATTCATCGATCAGCGAATCATGCATGCCCAGTTCCAGTTCTGCGCACAGAATGCGGCGCAGTTGTGCCGCACTACGGGGATTCGGTCCGGTGAGCAGTTCCAGGCAGCGATGAACCGCAAGGCCACGCGTCTGGGCGTCTTCATCGAGACTGTCGACAGTATGTGATGAACTGAAACGACTGGGCGCGATCAGCATGTCGAGCGGGTGTTGAACGCGGTCGCGGCTTAGCCAGTTATCGTCGAGTGCAATGGTCGGCGCAGTGCCTGTCGAGGCCGGTGCCGCAGCTGTTTGCAGTTCGCCGAATTCGAAGCGGATATGTTCCGCCTCGGGCTGTCTGGTGAGTGTGCGCAGCGCATTTTGCAGCGGATGATACCAGTCCAGCATCGGGCCGCGTTGTTTCGGTTTACAGGCACTGATGTAGAGTATCTGTTTGGCCCGGGTGAGCGCGACATACAGCAGATTGGCCTGTTCCCGGTCCTGCACATGGCGTTGTTTTTCCAGCAGTGATTCGGACAGGCTGTCGCGTTGCTGAGTGCCAGGGATGAGCTGGAAATGTGTCGGCCGCGGCTGGTCGACCGGCCAGTCGACCAGGGTCGACATGCTGTTGTGATCGCGCATGATGCTGATGCAGTCGGCGAGAAAGACCACTGGTGCTTCCAGACCTTTACTGGCATGAATGGTCATGATCTTCACGCGGGATTCGGCGGATTGCATCGGCGCTTCGTCCGGTGCGTCGCTGCTCAGTGATTTAAGACTGCGAATGGTCTGTAGAAAATGCATCAGGCTCGGGTAACGTCCGCTGTCCAGGTCCAGCGCCAGTTCCAGAAAGCGGGTCAGGTTGGCCTGTACCCGTGGCCGCAACGCCGGCGGTGTTGCGGCCTGATAACGATCGAGCAGATTCGCCTGGTGATAGATTCTGTCCAGCAGGTCATGTACGGGAATGCGGTCGACCAGTGCTCGCCATTCCTGAATGTAGTGCCGGGCACGCCGTAGCGGATGATCGTCGTCGAGTGAATCGCCGATGTCCGCCAGGCGTTCGATCCACAAGGGCGAGGATTTGTTCTGCGCTAGTTGCATCAGGTCTTCGTCACTGGCGGAAAACAATGGCGACTTGAGTACCTGGGCCAGGGCCAGATTGTTGAATGGTGTCAGCAGGGTATCGAGCAGGGCTTCCATGTCCTGTATTTCGATACAGTCGAGCAGGGTGCCACGGTTGGCGCCCAGGTAAGGAATGCCGGCCTGGCGCAATGCCTGTTCGTAATCGGCCAGGTGAATACGTTTGCGCACCAGGATGAAAATATCGTCGTAGCGAACAGGGCGTGCCGATGCGCCGCTACCGATCAGTGTGCCCGAATCCAGCAGACGTTTGATGGCGTCGGCGATCAGTCGACCCTCATCAAGATAGATGCCGGGCTTTTCCGCGCGTGGTTGTTGCAGAGGATTGCGCAGCCCAGGGATGGATTCATCTTCCTCCGCGTCGTCATCCGGGTTTTCCAGCGCCGGAAAAATTTCCACCCGTCCCGGCAGGCTCTGGTGATGCGTATCATGGCGGCTGAAACTTTCCATCAGTGATTGATAGTCCGCCTGTTCGAAAACCGCGTTTACGGTTTGCATGATGGCGGGCGACGAGCGCCAGGATTTATTCAGCGGAAACGCCTGCGCCTGCAGCTGATCAGCCAGCCATTGCGAGGCTCGTGCCTGTAACTCGGGTTTGGCCCGACGGAAGCTGTAGATCGACTGCTTTTCGTCACCGACCAGAAACACGCTGCGCGAACGTTGTTCCTCAGACTGCGTCATTTCTTCCAGTAACGGCAGCAGCAACTGCCACTGGGTGGGATTGGTGTCCTGAAATTCGTCGATCAACAGGTGATCGATACGCTGATCGAGTTTGTACTGTACCCAGAGCGCGTTGTCCGAATGTTGCAGCAGGCGGTAACTGCGCCATTCCAGGTCAGTGAAATCGAGCTGACGCAGTTCGCGTTTCAGTTTCTGGTAATGGGCGACAAAAGCGTCACCGCATTGATACCAGAGTTGATTGAGACGCCAGCTATGTTGCTTGTTGAGCTCGTCACGAACGCGCAGAATGCGTTCCGGAATCTGTTCCGCCAGTTGCAGAAATGCGTCTGCGTCTTCAGCCAGTTTCTTACGCAACGATTGCGAGTCCTTGCGACCGCTGACGATGGCGGTATTTTTCTGGGTCAGAAAACAGCCGACGAGTCGATCGAACGCCGGTTCGTCGAATGCGGCTTCGGCGAGTATGCGTGCCAGTTCATCAGCATGTTTAAGATTGGTTTTGCCCTGGGTGTCGGCCAGCATTTTGGCAAAGCGATGGATCATTTGCAGATTACGGTCATTAAAAAAAGCCGCCAGGGGATCCTGCTGCGGGTCGATTCCCAGTTGCTGTTGCAGATGATCGCCGGCCCAGGCACAGGGATCGGCCTGGCCTTCGCTGTATGCCCACCAGTCGCTGCGATGATGTAGAAAGCTTTCCAGTGCGGTGGTCAGGTTGAACAGGCCGCCGCAGGCATCCATCAGTGCCTGTAAACGCTCGGCGAGTTCGCCGTTCATATCCAGGGCGGCTTCATTGAACAGGGCGTCACGAGCCTGGCGAATCAATAGCGAGCTACTATCCAGTAATTCGAAGCCGGGGGGCACGTCCGCCTCCAGCGGGAAGCGGGTAAGCAGGTCCTGGCAAAACGAGTGAAAGGTCTGGGTGCGAACCGGATAGTCGCAATACTGGTGAAATTCATACAGGTCGCGGGCGCGTCGGCGTAACTCCGGGTCGGGGCCGGCGCCCAGTTCTTCGAGCAGCTTGTCGAGCTGTTGAGCATCCGCCGTGGCCAGTTGATACAGGCGTTCCGCCAGCCGCTGCTGCATTTCCGCAGCCGCCTTGCGGGTAAAGGTAAGGGCGAGGATCCCGCCCGGTTCGGCGCCGGCCAGTAGCAGACGCAGGATGCGGGTGACCAGCATCCAGGTTTTTCCGCTCCCCGCCGAGGCGGTTACGGTGGCATTGCAGGCGGGATTGGCGGCGGCGACAGTCATGGCGGCATTGTAAGGGGTTTTGCCGGACCCGCGCAAAGCAAGGCGGCAAAACCTGATCCACGGCTTTGCGTCCGAACGCCAAGTCTTTTATAGTTGCGCGTCAACAGGTACCACACGAGAAGACTGAATGAGTTCATACGACGCTTCCGCGATAGAAGTGCTCACCGGGCTGGAGCCGGTCCAGAAACGCCCGGGCATGTACACCGATACCACCCGCCCCAATCACCTTGCCCAGGAAGTCATAGATAACAGTGTCGACGAAGCCGTTGCCGGACACGCCAGCCGTATCCAGGTGACCCTGTATCGGGATGGTTCCCTGGGTGTTGCAGACGACGGCCGTGGCATGCCGGTGGATATACATCCGGAAGAGGGCATTCCCGGTGTCGAAGTCATCCTCACCAAACTGCATGCGGGGGGCAAGTTTTCCAATAAAAACTACCAGTTCTCCGGCGGTCTGCACGGTGTCGGCGTGTCGGTCGTGAATGCGCTGTCCTATCGCCTGCAGGCGGAAATCAAACGTGACGGCAAAGAATATTCGATCGCCTTCGCCCACGGCGACAAGATCGAAGATCTCCAGGAAATCGGCACGGTAGGTAAGAAGAATACCGGCACCCACATCCGCTTCTGGCCGGAAGCCAAATACTTCGATTCGGTGAATTTTTCGGTCTCGCGGCTACGCCATGTACTGCGCGCCAAGGCCGTGCTCTGTCCCGGTTTGCACGTGGTGTTCCTCGATGAGAAATCCGGCGATACCGATGAATGGTATTACGAAGACGGCTTGCAGGATTATCTCACTGAAACCCTGAATGGCTATGAACTGTTGCCGGCTCAACCTTTCATTGGCAGTTTTTCCAGCGAGCACGAAGCGGTGGACTGGGCGTTATTGTGGTTGCCGGAAGGTGGTGAAGCGGTCACCGAGTCCTATGTCAACCTGATTCCCACTGCCCAGGGCGGTACTCATGTCAACGGTTTGCGCAGTGGCCTGACCGATGCGGTGCGAGAGTTCTGTGAGTTCCGCAACCTGTTGCCGCGCGGCGTCAAGATCAGTCCCGAAGACGTCTGGGACAAGGTCAGTTATATCCTCTCGGTGAAGCTGGAAGATCCGCAGTTTTCCGGCCAGACCAAGGAAAAACTGTCGTCCCGTGAATGTGCCGCATTCGTGTCCGGTGTCGTGAAAGATGCCTTCAGCCTGTGGTTGAACCAGCACATCGAAGACGGTGAGCGCATCGCCCTGCTGGCGATCGATAATGCCCAGGCGCGTCTCAAGGCCGGTAAGAAAGTCGCCCGTAAAAAAGTCACCGCGGGCCCGGCCCTGCCGGGCAAGCTGGCGGATTGCAGTTCCAGCGATGCATCACGCAGCGAGCTGTTCCTGGTGGAAGGGGACTCGGCGGGTGGTTCCGCCAAGCAGGCACGGGATCGTGAATTCCAGGCCATCATGCCGCTGCGCGGCAAGATCCTGAATACCTGGGAAGTGGACCCGGACCAGGTGCTGGCGTCACAGGAAGTACACGACATCTCCGTCGCCATTGGCGTCGAACCGGGCAGCCAGAATCTGGCCGGTTTGCGTTATAACCGAATCTGCATCCTCGCCGACGCCGACTCGGACGGTTATCACATCGCGACATTATTGTGTGCACTGTTCCTGCGTCATTTCCGTGCGCTGGTCGAAGAAGGCCATGTGTATGTGGCCATGCCGCCACTGTTCCGCATCGATGTGGGTAAAGAGGTTTTCTATGCGCTGGACGAAGCGGAGAAGCAGGGCATACTGGATCGCATTGCCGCCGAAAACAAGAAAGGCAAGGTGCAGGTGACACGTTTCAAGGGACTGGGTGAAATGAATCCACTGCAGTTACGCGAAACCAGTATCGCACCGGATACCCGTCGCCTGGTGCAACTGGTGATCGAGGCGGGTGACGACAGCAATAAAATGATGGACATGTTGCTGGCGAAAAAACGTGCCGGCGATCGCAAGGCCTGGCTGGAATCGAAAGGCGATCTGGCCGAGGTATAAAAGATTATTTTCCGCAAATGAACGCAAATCGACGCTAGTGTTTTTCTGCCGGGCTCCGGCCCGGCATTGTTGAATGTGTGATTTTTACATTCGCAAGTTTTTGCGTTCATTTGCGGACTCTGAACATAAAACAGGTTAAAAACATATTATGTCGAACCAGGAAAACCTGAATTTCGAAGGCATCGAACAGCAGCCGCTGGCGCATTTTACCGAGAAGGCATACCTGGATTATTCCATGTACGTCATTCTCGATCGCGCTTTGCCGTTCATCGGCGATGGCCTGAAGCCGGTGCAACGCCGTATTGTGTATGCCATGTCTGAACTTGGACTGAATGCCTCGGCCAAGTACAAAAAGTCGGCGCGTACCGTTGGTGACGTGCTGGGTAAATTCCATCCGCACGGTGATAGCGCCTGTTATGAAGCCATGGTGCTGATGGCGCAAAGTTTTTCCTATCGTTATCCGTTGATCGACGGTCAGGGTAACTGGGGATCGCCGGATGATCCGAAATCGTTTGCTGCGATGCGTTATACCGAATCGCGGCTGGCGAAATACTCGGAGGTTCTGCTTAGCGAACTGGGTCAGGGCACAGTGGCCTGGATTCCCAACTTCGACGGCACCCTGGACGAGCCCAAGTCGCTGCCGGCACGATTGCCGAATGTGTTGCTGAATGGCTCCACCGGTATTGCCGTGGGTATGGCGACGGATATCCCGCCGCATAATCTCCGCGAAGTCGCCAGTGCCTGTATTCGTCTGCTCGATGAACCCAAGGCCACGATCGAGCAATTATGCGAACACATTCAGGGACCGGATTTTCCCACCGCGGCGGAGATCGTCACGCCGCGAGCGGAAATCATCAGCATGTATTACAAGGGCAATGGCAGTATCCGCGCCCGTGCACGTTTTGAAAAAGAGGACGGCGATATCGTCATTACCGCGCTGCCGTATCAGGTCTCCGGCAATCGTATTCTGGAGCAGATCGCGCAGCAGATGACCTCGAAAAAACTGCCCATGGTGGAGGATATCCGTGACGAATCGGATCACGAAAATCCGACCCGCCTGGTGATCGTGCCACGTTCCAACCGTGTCGATACCGAGCAATTGATGAATCACCTGTTCGCGACCACCGACCTGGAGCGCAGTTATCGCGTAAACCTGAATATGATCGGTGTCGACGGACGTCCACAGGTCAAGGACCTGCGTATGCTGCTCAAGGAGTGGCTGTCGTTCCGGACCGAAACCGTGCGCAACCGACTCAACTGGCGCCTCGACAAGGTCGATAAACGACTGCACCTGTTGGAGGGTTTGCTGATCGCATTCCTGAACATCGATGAAGTGATTCGAATCATCCGCGAAACGGACAAGCCGAAACCGGCATTGATGGAACGCTTCAAACTGTCCGAATTGCAGGCTGATTACATTCTGGATACCAGGTTGCGACAACTGGCGCGACTCGAAGAAATGAAGATCAGGACCGAGCAGCAGGAACTGGCGGAAGAGAAGGCTGAGCTGGAAAAAATTCTCGGCTCCGAGCGGCGCCTGAAAACCCTGATCAAGAAAGAGATCATGGAAACCGCCGAAGAACATGGCGACGACCGTCGTTCACCCATCGTGGAACGCGAATCGGCTCAGGCGATGGACGAGACCGCACTGATTCCCAGCGAAGCGATTACTGTCGTGTTGTCGCAAAAAGGCTGGGTACGTGCCGCCAAGGGTCATGAAATCGATCCCGCCAATCTTAATTACAAGGCCGGCGATAGTTTCCAGTCATCGGCCATGGGTAAGAGTAATCAACTGGTGGTGTTCCTGGACAGTGCCGGACGCGCCTATACGTTGCAGGCGCACACGCTGCCGTCGGCACGCGGCCAGGGTGAGCCACTGACCGGCCGCTTCAATCCACCGTCCGGTGCCGTGTTCGTTGCGAGCATGATGGGGCAGGATGATGATCTCTACCTGTTCTCAACCTCGTTTGGCTACGGTTTTGTGTGTCGTCTGGGCGACCTTTATTCCCGTGCCAAGGCGGGTAAGACCTTCATGAACGTGCCCGCTGGTGCCAGGGTTATGCCGCCGGTCCGGGTGCGTAGCCTGCAGGATGACTGGATCGTGGCGGTAACCTCGGAAGGTCATATGCTGGTGACGGCACTGGAAGAGTTGCCACAGATGTCACGTGGCAAGGGCAACAAGATTATTAATGTGCCGCCTGCTAAACTCAAGGCAATGGAAGAATGGGTCGCGGCAATCGACCTTATCCAGGACGGTGAAAAACTGGTGGTCTATGCGGGTAAAAAACATAAAACCATGAAACCCGAAGAAGTCGACGAGCATGCGGCGGAACGCGGCAAACGCGGTTTGAAACTGCCGCGCGGTTACCAGAATGTCGATACCATCGAAGTGCTTGTAAACGAGTAGTTTTAGAAGGACATCATGGATAAGCTGATTGAGGCCGCATTACAAACGGCCCATTTGCCAAGCTTGCCCGACCTGGTTCGGGATCTGCAACGTCTTATCGACCGCGGCGAAGACATGGCCGTGATTGCCGATCTGCTGGGTACTGATACCGGTATGGTAGCCAGAGTCATCGAGCTGGCCAATTCCGCTTTTTATGGACACAAGAACATCACCCGCATTTTCGATGCCATTCACATCATCGGCCTGAATCGTATCATCCTGTTTGTGCGCACCGCTTATTGTGTGGAAATTCTCGAATCGATGGATGGTGATGAGGTCGACATGAAAGCCTTCTGGACGCGGTCTTACGTAGCAGGACTGGTAAGCGCCAATATTGCCGAACGTATCAGTTACCCGCAGCCAGATACCATATACACTGCTGGAGTGATGATGTATGTAGGTGAAATCATCCGGGCACTGATTGCTGAAGATATGGTCGAAAATAATATTCCCTGCAATCAGCTGGCGGCTGCGCAAATGGAAATTTGGGGTTTTCCCGATATATTAAATGTGGCGATCGAATTTTATCCGCAACCCTCTTTGTGTCCCGATCGTTATGCGCTACCGGCTTCAATTATTCATCTTACCGATTGCATTGTGTCGGAACGGATCGACGAAATCGATCCCGATGCGCTCAATGTTACTCACCTGTCTAATGATGATATTGAAGAGATCAGCAACGAATTCAAGCAGATTACTTTATACCAATGAGTTCGATTACCCAGGCCCGATTCCAGATCGGACAGATTGTAGAGCACCGATTATTCAATTATCGCGGTGTCATCTTCGAAGTGGACCCGGTGTTTTCACTCAGTGAAGACTGGTATGAACAGATGGCCCGATCGCGGCCACCGAAAGACCGGCCCTGGTATCATGTGCTGGTCGACAATGGAGTGCACACCACATATGTGGCAGAGCGAAACCTGGTTCCCAGTGCAAACCTCGATCAGATTCACCATCCTGCACTAACCGAGTACTTTAGCGCTTTCAAGAACGGACTTTATCTTCCCCGCAATACCTTCATGTAATCGGTTTTTCTGTCGTCCGGTAACAACTTAACCTGTATGGGGGATAGGTTGTGTCGGGAATTTTTCCTATACTAGCTTGCAATGAGATCGGCATCGTTAGTGTGAAGCTGCTGTTGCAATACGTTACCTTCTGGTGATTGATTGTGCCCTCCAGGGAGATTCCCGAAACAGTATGTCACTTGCGGTGGTCGCTCAAAAACAATAGTCAGTTTCAACTCGGCCAGCATGACCGGCCGTAAGTGTGGAACGGGTTAAAATGAATACAGATGAGCGGTACCAGTCATTGAATTCTGATCGAAGTGAACAGCAGCAACGTCAGTTCTTTCGCGTCAAATACCCCTCCCAGTTTCGTCCGACTCTATTTCATGATGATGAATGTTATGAAGTGCTGGATGTTTCGGAATATGGTCTGAAATTTTCAGCCAATGACGAGTGTCATTTCATGCACGGCCAAAAATTGCAGATGGAGCTGCAGTTTCACGATAAGGATAAATACAACTGTATGGGCAGGGTGGTTCGTTTGCAGGATAGTGCCATTGCGGTCAACCTGGTAACACCATTGCCTTTACCTAAAATTCGTTCCCAGCATATTTTCCTTATTGGACAATCTGTCGAACGACGTTAAATGCAATATAGGTTCGGTCAGGTCCAGGTATGATGTCATCCATGAGTATGTCGCCAGTTGCGCTGCAAATACTAAAACAGCTCAACAAAATCGAAACCATTATGCTGGATCTCGGTCTGGTTCTGGACCAGCCACCACATGAAAGGGCTTTCGACAGTGAATTGCCGTTTTGTTGTGATCAGATGCAATTTCACGAATGGGTGCAGTTTGTGTTGATTCCGGGGACTCGTTACTCACTGTCCATGCGTCAACCGCCGCCGTATCGTAGTCCGCTATCGGTTGTAGCAGAAACCGAAATGGCCGGTTTGTCTCAGGATACAAATGAATTACTATTGGCGATTCGTGAACTCGATGAGCTGTTTCGCCAGTTGTGATCGCCAAGTCCATTCTTAGCTGTCTTCTCATCCTGATGCTGGTGTCCTGTGCGCCACGGCAGGATACTTTCATATCCGTTCCGCTCGATGCCGAACAGGCTTTACTGTACGTCTACCGTCCGCATAATTTCTCCAATGTACTGATCGTGCCGCGATTGCGTATCGACGAGCAGCATGAGTTGAATATGGCGGATGGCCAGTGTGTATGGATGTCGCTGGCGCCGGGTCGCTACAGTCTGCAATTGCAGCTTGCTGAGCGTTATCAGGGGCAGCATCGACTGGATATCGAGTTGCTGGCGGGAGAGCGGCGTTTTGTAGCACTGACCACGCAGCTAAAATTCCGTAAAAACCAGCTTTATGATCGGCGCTTCGACTTACAATCCATCGACGCGCAGCAGGCTTTGCAGCAGATCAACGCCTGTAGCGCCTATGGTGAACCGGCTATAGACCATCAGGGCTCAACTGAAAGCGAAGCGGACAAGCCCCGGCAAAGTGAATTCTCCATTCAGAAATCTCGCGATCCGTTTTCGCGTCAATGATAAACATCCGGTATTCCCGCCCAGCTTGACATTGCTTCGGCGCAGGGTAAGTATGTGGCTTCATTCAATCGTTTAGCGATTCTCCCCGGCACTTATTGCCCGAATTCATGAGTAAACCAGACTCAAAGCAGAACAAAACCGGCCGACCCGACCAGGCATTGATCAGGCGAATGCGCTGGCTGGTGCGTATGCTGAATGCGATTTCGCCACGCCTGACCGCACTCTGGTTGACGCGGATATGGTTCAGCACGCGTCGTTTTAAATTACCCGTGCGCGAGCAAAAATGGTTAACTCTGGCGCAACGGGACAACATCGATACGCCGTACGGTAAACTGGCGACTTATCTCTGGGACCAGCAGGGACCGACGGTGGTGTTGATTCACGGCTGGAGCGGTCGCGGTCTGCAAATGGGTGCATTCGCCGAGCCGCTGCAACAGGCCGGATTCAGGGTGCTGGCCTTCGACGCGCCGGGACATGGCGAATCCGCCGGCAACAGTACCACCATTTATGAAATCCTCGACTGTCTGCGTTTGCTGGAGCAGCGCCATGGTCTGTTTCATGGTGCAGTGGCGCATTCCTTCGGTGGTATGGTGCTGGCTTGTGCACTGGCCGATGGCATGTCCATGCAACGTGTGGTGAGTATCGGTTCGCCGGTGCAGGTGGAATTTCTGGTGGAGTCTTTCTGCGACGCTTTACGCGTACCGGAAGCCAGTCGGCAGCGCTTTCGCCAGCGCCTGCTGAAACTGCTCGGCGACGATATGTATGAGCGCGGCTCCACCGATCGCATCGCACATCGCATTTCGACGCCCCTGTTACTTATCCATGATCGCCAGGATCAGGACGTGCCGGTTTCCCAGAGCGAACTGTTGAGCGGACGCTGGCCGCAGCTCGAACGCATGATAACCGATGGTCTTGGTCATCGGCGTATTCTGCGTGATACGCAGGTGGTGGACCGGGTGGTCGAGTATTTGAAGTCCGGCTGATCCCCGTGTCAGGGGGCCTGCTCTCTCCAATGAACCCTGCTGATCCTGGCTACGACCCAGAGGGGAATCTATCAAATTAACCTCTGGAGAGGGCATAGTCATGAATAAATGGTTAACCGGTATGCTGGTGCTGATGGCGCTGGGTTTTACTTCCATATCCTGGGCTATCGAGCCCATGTTGCCGCAGGGCTTCAAGCCCGTAAAACCCCTGGTGGTGGAAAAGCCGCAATTGCAACTCAAGGGCAAGTTGAAAATGGTCAGTCATGGCCAGTCCGGCGAATTCTGTCTGCATAAGTGCGAACCTTTCAGCAGTGATTTCAACCTGGCCAAACTGAAGTGTGGTTTTTATATCACGGTAAAAAACATCGGCGCCGGCCGCTCCCAGCCCACGGAAGCGCGCATCATCTACAGCAACGGTCAGGGCAACGGTGCTCGCGGCCCGATGACGGTATTGCGTGCCCGGGTTCCGGCGCTGGCACCCAATCAGGTGCGTCGTCTGGAGTTCCGCCTGCCAACCGAAGCGGCCAAGCAGTATGCGAACACCCAGTATGGCATCCTCTATGATGTGGTGAGCACTGATCCCGCGGTGGCGAATCTGAGCGTGTTCCAGAAACCGCTTTGAGCCCGCTTTATCGGCGTGAAAGCGCAGTCAACGTCGAGGTTGATTGCGCTTTTTATATAAACGCCAGAATATGTTCGACGATGTTGTCGATCTGGCTCCGTTCGCTGAACAGGTGATCCGCTTCCGCCAGTTCCAGCAGTTCGCTTCGACCTGTACTGAGCCTCAGAATAGCATCTGCGTCGGCGGCCGGAACCAGCGTATCGCGACCGGCACGCACTGCCAGTATCGCGGTGTCACAACCCGCCATCAGTCGAGTCATGTCGTATTGTTTGACGTCTTCGACGAACTGGGGCTTGACCGGGTAATCGGTACCGGCAACGCGAATGCTGGCATTGTCACCAGCGGTCAGGCGGGCCAGGGCCGGACCGAAGTGATGGAGTACGTGGTCCGGTTGGCTGGGGGAGGCCAGGGTGACGACGGTTTTACAGGTGTCGATCCGGCGCGCAGCCAGCAGTGAAGCGGTGCCGCCCATGCTGTGTCCGAGCAGTGCTACCGGAGCGGTATATTCACGCTGCAGAAAATCCGCGGCGCTGACAATGTCTTCCACCATGGTGGTGAAATTGCTGTCGGCAAATTCACCGCCGCTGTCACCGAGTCCGGTCAAGTCGAAACGTAATACCCCTACGCCC
>CBDULQ010000003.1:0-44432 GCA_965368115.1 uncultured Gammaproteobacteria bacterium
CGACTGCCTTCGCCAATGCCCTGCCACAATGGATGACTGCTGTTGTGGTGAACACCGTTCCAGCCCATGTGCGGAATTTTCAGTTTTTCACCGCCGACCTGGTTCAGGCGGTCGCCGAAAAAACGCACTTCACCGGGATACAGTCCAAGACAGTCCACGCCATGATTCTCTTCACTGTGCGATAACAGAACCTGGGCCCCCATGCATATACCCAGAAACGGTTTTTCACGGGCGGCATGCAGAATCACTTCGGTCAGGTTTCGATCAGCAATTTCCTGCATGCAATCGCGAGCGGCACCCTGGCCGGGGAACACCACGCGTTCAGCCTGTTCGATATCTTCGGCATTGGAAGTGACCAGCACCTGCTGATCGGTCGCGACATGTTCCAGGGCCTTGGCCACTGAACGCAGGTTGCCCATCCCGTAGTCAACAACGGCAATTCGGCTCACAGATCACAGCGCCCCTTTGGTTGAAGGCAGCTGACCCTGCATGCGCGGATCATTTTCCAGCGCCATGCGCAGAGCCCGGCCGAAGGCCTTGAATATGGTTTCCGCAATATGATGTGCATTGCGACCGCGCAGGTTATCGATGTGCAGTGTCACCTGGGCGTGATTGACGAAGCCCTGAAAGAATTCGACAAACAGGTCGACATCGAAACTACCGATCATGGCGCGCGGAAAGTCGGCATGGAATTCCAGGCCGGGACGACCGGAAAAGTCGACCACCACGCGGGACAGGGATTCGTCCAGCGGTACATAGGCATGTCCGTAACGGCGAATGCCTTTCTTGTCACCCAGCGCCTGGGTAAATGCCTGACCCAGGGTAATACCAATGTCTTCCACCGTGTGATGCGCATCAATGTGCAGGTCACCGTTGGCCTGCACATGCAGGTCGATCAGGCCATGGCGGGCGACCTGATCAAGCATGTGATCCAGAAACGGCACGCCGGTCTTGAAACTCGACTCGCCACTACCATCCAGATTGACGCGGACTTCAATCTGGGTTTCCAGGGTATCTCTTTTAACTTCAGCTGTACGTTCAGCCATTCAGGGTGACTCCGGCCGCCAGGCAAACAACGATAAAGCGCATAGGATACACTGATCTGCAGAGGGAATTAAGGAAAAAAATACGTTGGAGAGTTTCATCGGTAGAGCTAAAAGACTGATTAGATAACGTATTTTCTGAGGGGTTTGATCCGGGGTTCAGGGTCCGGGGCGAGGCCCCGGACCCTGACCGATGCCCAGGAACCTCTGATTAATTCATGGACGGAAACCTTGAGTCCAGAATGGCCAACTTGTTCGTTGCGAATCTTCGCAATAGCGGGCTATTACCTGCGACCCGCGCCTTGAATTTGAACATTTTGGCTCTCAACCTTTCTCGCCCAGAATTAATCCGAGATTCCTTAGTGATTTTGCAGGTACTTGCTATAACGCAGTCTGGAAAAATAACAGTTCAGGAAGGTCGATGCATTGAACATCAGCCACAGGAACAGGAAACTGAAAATATAGGCCTTGATCCTGAATACACCCTCGTCCACGTCCAGCGCCATAGCTACAGCAATTTCTGCAGGATCAATAAAGGAAAACAGCAAAAATACCAGCACGGCCACCACCAGTGCATTGGTCCACAGAAAAGACATCACACATTTACAACTTGGCGCTTCACTCATTTTATAACCCCCCGGTTCAAGAAGATCTTTATTCATCAGGCCTGACAACCTTGATAAAGATGCGCTGTTGAAGAACATGACACGGGACAGCCGGAAATAGAGCAGACAGCCCGGCGAATAGCTGCAACCCCTGCCGATTAATGACACTAATACCGATGGGGATTAATACTGTCAAGGGATGGATTCATAAAAAAAATCACCCATGTCGATGTGATTTCATTTTTTCTGTCATAACAACAAGTTAACAACATAAGAATTCAATAATCTTATGATTATTTAACCTTGCCAAAGGCCGTTATTTGCAGGGTTTGCGGCCGGTTCGCACCCGCCCGACACCACCCGCCAATCAACTGCGTTTATCAAACTTATCACCTGAGAGCGGGGCCGGATCGGATGCAGATGACTAGGGATCTGCGCACTCGATGCCCTTGTCCTGAATCAGCGGCTCGTAACGCTGATCGGTCAGTGTGCGCAGAAAACACACCAGCGATTCCACCTGGAAGTCATTGAGCGCGGTACTGTCCTGCAGCTCACTGCTGGCCAGGTTCGCCGGCACTTCCGGTGCAGCCCAGGCGATGCCGGTTTCCGGGTTTAGCATGTGGGTCGAACCACTGACGAAGTGATCGTAGAACTCGATCACGGTACGCAAATCGCGGAACACACCGTTATGCATGTAAGGCTCGGTTACCGCTACGTTGCGCAGTGTCGGCACCTTGAATTTACCTTCCTGCGCGGGATCGGTGATTTGTGCATTATTCAGCAATCCACCATCGGCGACGGTTACGCCGTTCAGTGCACGCACCTCGGCATTCTCCGGCACACCGATGTTGTGGTACTCATAACCGCTGAAGGTCTCCTGGAACTTGTTCACCGGGTCGCCCAGCTGATGCAGCTGGTGGCAGATACCGCAATTCATATTGCCGGCGAAAAACAGCGCCTTGCCGGTACTCTCCTTGAATGACAAATCATAGTTGCCAGTCAACGAGCGATCGTATTTAGAATCGAAAGGCGCAAACTGATCGGTTTCCTCGAACGCGGCAATGCTCTGTTGCATAGCTTCATAGGCGGAATCCACATCATTGAATATATCCTCGCCGAACAGACGCGGGAAAGCCTCCAGATATTCATCATCATCCTGCAACCGAGCCACCACTGCAGCCCGGTCCGCCAGCCCCATCTCGATCGGATTGAGCGGAGGACCGCCCGCCTGCCCGGCCAGATCGGTCTGACGTCCATCCAGAAACTGCCCCCCCAGAGCACCGGTATATGCGGCATGAGTACCGGTGCGGCCGGGCCGCTGACGGGTACTGCTGGCCGCAAAATCCGGTGCAAAACGGGCATAGGCCGCTGTTGGCGCATTGCGATCGCCCAGCGAGAAACCGTCGTCCCCCAGAGAGACGGCACTGATTTCACCATGCGCATCCAGTCGGCTATCGGTAAACGCACGCTCCGGATCATGACAGGTGGCACAGGACTGGGTTTTATTGGCGGACAGGTTGGTATCGAAAAACAGTTTCTCACCCAATTCCGCCTGGGTGTCGATCACATCCGAACCGGACGAGCCGCCACTACCACCACAACCGGACGCCAGCAACATCATCAAAACAGGCATTAATTTATTCATAATTCAATCACTTAAAATTAGATCACGTAAACAGAAACCGGCTCCGCAGCAGCGCGTCCGCGGGTCGGTGCCCCACATTTATTAATGGATTTACCGCATACCCCAATGCATCTTGCGCACAATTATAAACAATAACCGTGTTGACAACAATTCTCATTTGTATTTACCATTGCAACATCCTTACAGTCCTATATCCAAAATTCTCTGGGGTACAACATGAATTTAAAATTACTGATCAGTGCTGCAATCTGCAGCGCACTCGTCGCCGGCTGTAGCAGCAGCTCCTCCTCAAGTTCCGAGGTCAACGACCTGGAAAAAATTAACCAGGTGCTGGAAACCAATGCAGACATCGCTTATGCCGCATACTCTGACGCGGTGACTACCGCCATTGCCTTGCAGACTGCAATCGATACGCTGGCCACCGACCAGGACCAGTCCGCACTGGATGCCGCCAAGACCGCCTGGCTGGTCGCCCGCGAACCCTACGGCCAGACCGAGGTGTATCGTTTCCGCAGCAGTCCCATCGATGACGACCCCACCACAAGCGCAGCGGAAGACGGCCCGGAAGGTGCCATCAATGCCTGGCCGCTGGGTGAGGCATTGATCGATTACGTGGTGGTCAGCACCGGTACCAGCGACGATTTTGAAACCGACCAGATCGGTACCGATCACACGGTCGCCACCGTCACCGACCCCATGGATGAAAGCGCTGCCGATACCGATGCCACCGACAACATCATCGGCAACACCGGCATCACCCTCGACGCCGCCCTGCTGGCCAATTCCGAAGCAGGTGACGGTCACGACGTCATTTCCGGTTACCACGCCATCGAATTCCTGCTCTGGGGTCAGGACCTGAACAACAGCGGTGCGGTCACCACCGGTGCAGGCGATCGCAACCAGGCTGTAAAAGTCCACGACGCCATGAATCTGGCCAACGGCGGCCTGCGTCCGGTCACCGATTTCCAGACCGACACCAACTGCACCAGCGGCACGGTTAACAATGGTGTCGGCACTTTGTGCCAACGCCGTCTCGACTATCTGGTACTGGTCATCGATCAACTGGTCGCTGACCTGACCGCGGTACGCGATCAATGGGCGCCAAACGTCAGCGGAAACTACCGCGCCAGTTTCACCAATGCGAGCACACTGGCCGAAGCCAAGTCCCGGCTGCTGGAGATCCTGACCGGCATGGGCACGCTGGCGGAAGGCGAACTGGCCGGTGAACGCATGCAGATTGCACTCACCGCAAACTCACAGGAAGACGAGCACTCCTGCTTCTCCGACAACACTCATCGTGACATCTGGCTGGACGCGGAAGGTATCGCCAATGCCTACTATGGCGTGTACGGCGGTTACGACAGTGACCTGGACGGCACCGACGACACCGGCACCACGGTCAACGGTTACGGTATCGACGACTACCTGAGCGAAATCAATCAGAGCAACGTCGCCGATGCCGTGGAAGCCGAACTGGATGACGTAGAAGCCGGTTACACCGCCATCGATACCGCTGCGCGCAATGGCTCACCGTTCGACGTGCTGATCGAAAACATCAATGCACCTGCGGCCGATCCGGTGAAAACCACCATTCTGGAGTTGAACGCCCTGTCGACACAGATCGCCAGCATCGCCACCGAACTGGGTCTGGGTAATGCCAGTGATGTGGTCGACCCGGATGCCTCGGCATGCGACACCAGTAATCCGAACTCAAGTTGCTGACCGGTCTGCAGAGGTAAACAGAACCAACTGCCGACAGCGTTCGGCAGTTGGCTTTTCTATCTCAGCTTTCCCGAATCACCCGTGCAAGCCAGATGATCAAACCAGCGCTCACCATTTCCAGCCTGCTGATAGCCGTTGCCGGCATCATTGTCGTCACTCAGCGTCCGTCTGGAAATTTACATCAGACACCCGACCCGGTCGCAGCCGAATTACTCCCCGGAGGAAGCACCTCGGTCGACTTCAAACCGTTTCCATCATTTATGAAACCTGCGGCGAACCTGGCTAAAACCGCCAGAGCTGATTTCCATGCCGGTAAGGCACTGGCTCACCAGCCCTGGGTTAAAGCACCCACCATCACCGATGCCCGCGACGGGCTGGGTCCGCTTTACAACGCACGCACCTGCCTGAGCTGTCACGTCAACGGTGGCCGCGGCCACATGCCCGGCGACCGCGATGAGATGACGGTGACGCAATTTTTGCGACTGAGTCTGCCGGGTGAAAACAGGGTTCTCGGCGTCATTCCGGAACCTGCATACGGTGACCAGTTGCAGTCACAATCGGTTTCCCTTGCGCACCAGCTGCGCGGCGCAGTCGATGCATCGGCACGACCGGATGACGACATCCCCGCTGAAGCGGATGTGCACATCGACTGGCTACAGCAGGGCTTCACCTACCCCGACGGACAACGCGTTCAACTGCGCAAACCGAAGATCGAAATCCGCAACCTGGCTTACGGTCCTTTACATCCGAAAACTTTAATCGGTATTCGTAATGCACCGCCTCTGCTCGGTACCGGTCTGTTGCAACTGATTGCGCAAAACGATATCGACGCACTGGCCGATGCCAACGACAGCAACGGTGACGGTATTTCAGGTCGCGTCAATCAGGTGTGGGATTTTGTCGATCAAAAAACCCGACCCGGGCGGTTTGGACTGAAAGCCAACAAGCCGGACCTGCGTCATCAACTGGCTGCGGCTTTGCACGGCGACATGGGTATAGCCAATTCAGTGTTCCCCGGCCAACCCTGCACGAAAAAACAGATCCATTGTCGCAATGCCATTCACGGCACCGATGAAAACGGCCTGGAGATCAACGACAAACTGTTGCAGTTGATGATCGACTTCAACATGAACCTGGCCGTACCGAAACGGCGCCAGCCGAATCATCCTGGTGTACTGCAGGGACGCGAACAGTTCTACGCCAGCGGTTGCCAGCATTGCCATCACCCCAGTTACGTCACTGGACGCGACGCGCGTTACCCCCAGTTATCGGCACAAATCATCTGGCCTTACAGCGACCTGCTGTTACATGACATGGGGGAAGAACTGGCCGACCACCGTCCCGATTACCGGGCGTCGGGTACGGAATGGCGCACGCCACCGCTCTGGGGTGTGGGACTGAGCGAAGCGGTCAACGGTGCGAAAAATTTTCTACATGACGGACGCGCGCGCAGCGTGGAAGAAGCGATTCTCTGGCACGGCGGCGAAGCCGAAGCGGCTCGGCATAAATTCATCCAGCTGGATCAGTCACAACGCCAGGCACTGATCGCATTTGTTAAATCACTTTAGTAGCAGACATCACTATGAACATATCCATCAATCGACGACAGTTTCTCGGCTTCATGCTGGCCAGCGGATTTGCACCGAATATTCTGGCCCGACCCCATGCACAACATGAATACTGGATTTCCGCACAGGGTAATCGCAACGATCGTTACGGCCTGACCCGTTTCGATGCCAGCGGCAATCGCATCGACACCACGCTCAGTGGTTTTCGTGGCCACGGATCAGCGCAACATCCGCTGCGCCCCAGTTCAGTAATCATGTTTTCACGTCGACCGGGCACACATGCCATCGATATCGACGTCACCAGCGGTGAGGTCGTCGCCGAATTTCATGCCCGCGCCGATCGTTGTTTTACCGGTCATGGCTGTTTCAGCCAGGATGGCAAACTGTTGTACACGGTGGAAGCCGATATTCACACGGGTGACGGCAAAATTGTCATTCGTGATTCACACAGTTATCGACAACTCGGCGAGTTCGATAGCTACGGTATCGGCCCACACCAGATGCTGCTCATGCCGGACGGAAAAACGCTGGTTGTTGCCAACGGGGGCATTCTTACCCGCCCTGAAACCGGTCGTAAAAAACTCAACCTCGACAGCATGATCTCCAGTCTGGCTTACATCGACAGTCGCAACGGCCAGTGCGTCGACCAGCAATATGTCGCCGAAAGCAAAGCCAGCATTCGACACCTCGATGTCGCCGATGACGGCACGGTAGCCATTGCCATGCAGGTGCAACGTAGTGCCATGCAAGGCAAACACACGGTGGCGCTCGGCGCCGTGCATAAACCCGGCAATAATCTTCGTCTGCTACAGCAACCGGAAGGCGTCATTCGGCACATGAACGATTACGCCGGCAGCGTCACCATCAACAATCGCACACGCGTGGTCGGCTTCACCAGCCCGAAAGGCAACCTGGCCGCATTCTGGCATCTCGATTCAGGCGCCTTCGCCGCTTATCACCAGTTCGCCGACGTCTGCGGACTAACGGTTTCCGCCGACCGCAAACATTTCGTTCTCAGCAATTCGTTCGGCGCATTGCGCCTGCTGGATGCCAGCACGCTGAAAGAAAATCGCGCGGCAAGAAAAACGTTCGCCGACACCCACTGGGACAACCACATGATCACGGTAACACTGTAATGAAAAGATACTCTTTAAAACATTTGCATGGCGCAACATTCGCGCTGTTGATCAGCATAGCGCTGACAACCGGGTGCGACAGCCAACGCCAGAACGACGAACCGGCCGCCGGCTCACAGGCTGCCCTGGACCTGGCACTGAAAGCCGCCATCGACACGCAGATTGTACCCGGCTTCCAGGCACTGCAGAACGAAGCCCAGAACCTGTCCAGCGATGCCACTGCATTTTGCAACAACATGTCGACGACAACGTTGAGCGAACTGCAAACGCAATGGAAGACCCTGTCCGCACAGTGGAACCAGGTCGCGATTTACAACCTGGGGCCACTCAATGACGACCTGCTATTACCGAAAATTATTTTCATCGAATCCATGCGCCAGCGCGGCACCGATTATACCGACACGGTGCGCTCATCAATTATCGCCGCATTGTCGAGCATGGATAACCTGAACAGCACTTACTTCGACAACCTGCCCTTCACCAATACCGGCATTCTGGCGCTGGAAGTGCTGATCTTCGAATCCACTATCGGCACGCACTCCACAGATCTCAACGATATCGTCAGTGATTACCAGTCGGCGCCACGCAAGTGCGAATACCTGCAAGGCATGGCCCAGTTATTCAATCGACACGCCAGCTATGTTGTCGACGGCTGGCAAATCAAACACCTGGACACCGGCAAACCGTTCAAGGACATTCTGCTCGACGGCGAACTGGACGATGGCACGGCGTCTGTCGTCAAACTGGTAACCGTGATTCAGGAGCACCTGGACTACATCAAGAAACGCAAACTGGAAACCGTGCTCGATGCACAGGTCGCCGACTATGCCTACCAGAACATTGCAGCCACTCTGCAACAGATCGAGCAATTGATGAACGGCATCGATGATGAGCAGTACAGCTTTTTCGATCACATGAACAACTCGGGTTTCAGTACCGAAGTCAATGTCGTCACCGACAACCTGGGCATCGCCAAACAGGCCGTTTCCGCTCGCGATCGAAGTGCGGCCGCGACCGCAATCGGCGTACTGGATGGCAATTTCAAACGTGAGATTCCGGATGGCCTGCAGGTCATTCTGGGCATCAATTTCAGCGACGGCGACTAAACATCTCCACGACCGAATTCAATTTTATTTACAGAGGTTTAAATTCATGAAAACGATTCAATACAGCGTATTCGCCGCCTGCTGCATCGCCAGTGGGCACAGCATTGCCCAGACCGACGAAGAACGCATCAAGTCGCTGGAAGAGAAAGTCGAAATACTCAGCCAGGTGATCGAGCAGCAGGGCGACCAAACCGACAATGAATCCAGCAGGTTTCATTTCGGCGGTTACGGCGAAATGAAATACAGTAATCTCGATGCCGACGGTACCGACGACATCACACTGGACTTTCACCGTTTCGTGATTTTTTACGGTTATGAATTCAACGACACCACCCGCTTTGTATCCGAATTCGAAATCGAACATATCATTGCCAGTGACGGTAGTCGGGGCGCAGTTGAAATCGAACAGGCCTATCTGGAATTCGACTTGCAGGCCAACCTGTTTCTGAAAACCGGTGTCATGCTCATGCCTGTCGGCATTATCAACGAGACCCATGAACCGCCGACATTTTACGGCGTCGATCGCCCCATTATCGAAACCACCATCATTCCATCCACCTGGTGGTCCGGCGGCGTACAGGTCACCCATCAACTGGCCAGCGGCTTCAGCTATGACCTGATGATCACCGAAGGCCTGGAAACCGAAGATCCGTCCACATCGCTGGCGGCCGACCCGTTCGATATCAAAGGCGGCAAGCAGAAAACCTCGTTTGCCGATGCCCATGACCTGGCCATCACCGGGCGCATTAAATACACCGGTGTCGCCGGCCTGGAACTGGCGGCTTACGCCCAGTACCAGCCGGATCTGGATCAGAGCGCAGAGGTTTCCTACGCCGACTCCGCCACCCTGGTCGGCGGTCACGGTATTTACCAGTTCAGCGATTTCACCGCAACCGCACTGTATGCCCGCTGGACACTGGACGGTGACGACGCGGCCACCGCCGGCAAGGATGTACAGGATGGTGGATATCTCGAACTGAGTTACCGACCATCCCGGCAATGGGGTGTATTCGTGCGGCAGAGCGAATGGTCACAACAGACCGATGAAGACAATTCACAGACCAATGTCGGCATGAACTACTGGCCCATCGATGACATCGTTTTCAAGGTCGATGTACAAAGTCAGAATCAGGACGCGGGCAATGCAGATGGCTTCAAGCTGGGGATGGGTTACCAGTTTTAACAGCGCTTAAACCTGTAGCCAGAAGGTGACCGGCCCGTCATTGACCAGCCCGACTTTCATGTCGGCACCGAAGCGGCCGCTGTTGACCATGGGCATGTCGCGGCGAGCCAGGTCGAGCAGATACTGAAACAGTTGCTGGCCAGGCTCGGGCGGCGCCGCGGATGAAAAACTCGGCCGCATGCCTCTGGCCGTGTCTGCCGCCAGGGTAAATTGCGGTACCAGCAACAGGTCTCCATCGATGTCTCGCAGGCTGAGGTTCATCTTGCCCTGTCCGTCTTCGAACACCCGGAAACCGATGATGCGTTGCAGCAGGCGTTCGGCCTGTTGCGGCGTGTCGTTTTTTTCTACCCCGACCAGCACCAGCAGCCCCTGATCGATACGGGCGATCTCTTCTCCGTCAACCACCACATTGGCATTCAATACCCGCTGTAACAGGGCGATCATTCGCTCAGCTTCCCGGCCAGTTCATCGGTAGCACGTAACAGCGCTTCGCTGATCCCCGGTTCGACCACCGCATGGCCCGCATCCGGGATGATATTCAGCTGCGCCTCCGGCCAGGCTTGGTGCAATGCCCAGGCCTGCTCTACCGGGCAGATGACGTCGTAGCGCCCGTGCACAATGTAACCGGGAATGCCGACCAGGCGATCCGCATTGTTCAATAACTGGTTGTCATCGAAAAAACTGTTATGCATGAAATAATGGCATTCGATACGGGCAATGCTGAGGGCGGATTTGACATCGGTAAAATGTTCCACCACCCGGGCATCCGGTTTCAGTGTCGCGGTGCGCCCCTCCCAGCCCGACCAGGCGATGGCGGCGCGTTCACGCACCGCCGCATCGTCACTGGTGAGCTGGCTGTAATAGGCGGACACCATATCGTCACGCAGCTCGATATCGATCGGCGCGAGAAAATCCTGCCAGTAATCCGGAAACAGTCGACTGGTCCCCTGCTGGTAGAACCACTGCACATCCCGCGGTCGAGCCAGAAAAATGCCGCGTAATACCATTCCGAGTACCCGCTCCGGATGGGTTTCCGCATAAGCCAGCGCCAGCGTGGACCCCCAGGAACCGCCGAACAGCATCCAGCGTTCGATGCCCAGGTGACACCGAATACGCTCCATGTCTTCAACCAGGTCCCAGGTACTGTTGTTATCCAGTGAGGCGTGCGGGGTGGAACGACCGCAGCCGCGCTGGTCGAATAGAATGATGCGATAGCGCAGCGGATCGAAATAACGGCGGTGGTGGGGTTCGCACCCCGCCCCCGGGCCACCGTGCAGGAACACCACCGGTATACCCTCGGCGTTGCCGCACTCTTCCACATAGAGGCTGTGTTGTTCATCGACCTGCAGTTGCAGGCTGTAATAGGGCTGGATTTCCGGGTAAAGACGTTGCATGGGGGTATTCTATCGATTTGATTGCATGAATTTTGTAGGAATTTTCCTACACGAACTCGAGTTCTTTTCTTACAACAGGCACCAGAAAGGCCTGATACCCGAATTTTTGAGCCCGGTTCATACTTTCACCATGGACAAAGGGATCTGGCTGGAAGGGACACAAGGATCGTATAGAACGTAGCTGGAACGGAACTCGCAGGGACAGGGAATCAACGGACTGTCAGACTGATACATGGAGTATATGGAAACCTGGATTTAGCTACAATGCCATACTCAATCACCATAGGGCTATGGATGCCTCAAAACCCCGGTAAGGACTACCGGGGTTTTTTATTGCCCATCAAATAGTTAGCTCTCCCGCACCGCGCACCCCGAGAAATATCCTACACATCCGCACCCCGATCACCTACTCGCATTCACCCCCTTTGCCGATAGCGGCAAGCCGCTCGAGCAATCATAATGATCACCAGTTGTTACAGGATGTATCAACCATCGAGCAGACGCTCTGCTGCAGGGATTGCAGTCGACCCACAGGGATGTGAGCAAACCCGGCCAGGGAATGGCCGGGTTTTATTTTGCCCGCGGCAAACACGCAATTTCGTCCTGCGGATTTTCATCTTGCATTAATCCTTCGGCCCGGTATCTTTGCCGACTATGGCTGAATTCATCAAACCACCCAAATCCCTGCTACGCCAGACCGGCCGCGCGCTCATGGATTTCAACATGATTCGTGAGGGCGACCGGGTATTGCTGGGCCTGTCCGGCGGCAAGGACTCCCTGTCCCTGTTACACATCTTGCAGCATTTTCAGCGCCATGCGCCGATTCATTTTGAATTTGCGGCCATGACCGTGGATCCCATGGCCGGTGATTTCGATCCCTCGCCGATGATCCCCTACCTGAACGCGCTGGGTGTCGAATACCATTATCGGCGTGAACCGATCATGGACATGGCAAAAGAACACATGGGCAAGAATTCATACTGCGCGTTCTGTTCACGCATCAAACGTGGCGTCATGTACAGCACGGCGCGCGAGCATGGCTTCAACGTCATCGCGCTGGCACAGCACCTGGATGATCTAGCGGAAAGTTTTCTGATGTCGGCGTTTCACGGCGGCCAGTTGAAAACCATGAAAGCCCATTATGTGAATGACGACGGCGACCTGCGCATCATCCGGCCGCTGGTCTATGCCCGTGAACGACAAACCGCCGACTTTGCGCACAATGCCGAGTTGCCGGTGATCGCCGATAGCTGTCCGGCCTGTTTTTCCATGCCCACGCAACGCCAGCACATGAAAGAACTGCTGGCCTCCGAAGAGAAAACCAACAGTCTGCTGTTTCGCTCCCTGCTCACCACTTTGAAACCGCTGATGAGCCAGGGCATGCCCGAAGACGCAGTGGCCAGTCATGTGCGCGCGGTAAACAGGAGTTAAAGCGATTTATTTGATCGCCAGTACCTGCACCACGGCCCCTATCCCGGTATGAAACTCGCCTTCCACCACGTCGCGGTCCAGCTCCACGCCATGATCGAACTGCAGACCCGCCAGCTCCTGTTTTAAATCAGAGAGCTGCATGGTCAGTTCGGGTACCGGCGGCCCACCGGTGCCGTATTCGATCTGTTTCGGTGTGTAGGCTTCCAGCAATAACACACCACCTTCGCGCAAACCCATCACCACCTGCCGATGCAGCATCTCTCTGATCGACGCCGGCACATGACAGAAGATGGAAACGATCGCATCCCAGCGCTGCGGCTCGATCACAAAGTTTGCCAGATCGGCGTGAACGGTTTCGATGTCCACGCCGCGCTGACGAGCCAGTCGCTGTGCTTTCTGCAAACCGACCGACGAGGCATCGACGGCGGTCACCTGAAAGCCCTGCTGCGCCAGGAAGACTGCATTGCGACCTTCGCCCTCCGCCAGACACAGCACGCGACCGGCCGGCAGCGAGGTGACATGCTGACGTAGAAAGTCGTTCGGTTCGGTGCCGTACACATAGTCTTCACGGTTGTAACGCTGATCCCACAATGCAGTATCCTCCGCAAGTTTTTTACTGACGAATGCCTTCGATCGACAGAAACAGTTCAACTTCTCTGGAAGCCGGACCCAGGTTGTAATTGATATTGTAATCTTTCAGGGCAATGCTGGTAGTACCGGCAAAACCGCGACGATAGCCACCCCAGGGATCCTTGCCATGACCGATGTGCTCGACGTCGATAGTAATCGGGCGGGTGACACCGTGCAGGGTGAAGTCACCTTTCAGCACGGCTTTGCCGTTACCTTTTTCTTCAAAAGAGGTACTTACGAATTTGGCTTCCGGAAACTTTTCCACATGCAGAAAATCCTCACCGCGTAAATGCTTGTCGCGCTCTGCGTGATTACTGTCGACACTGGCCGGATCGATATCCACGGTAATCTTTGCAGCGGACGGATTTTTTTCGTCATAACTGAAAGTACCGGTGAAATCGTTGAACCGTCCGAGCAACCAGCTGTAACCCAGATGCTTGATCTTAAACTGGATGAAGGCATGAGAACCTTTCGAATCGATAACATAATCTTCTGCCTGGGCGGCCGACATCAGCAGACTGCTTGACAATAACATACCTGCAACAATGAGTTTCTTCATGGTTTGACTCCCGTCTTTTTGAAAAAAATTATAATGAATCCTATCGACCCAGCATGCGTTTCAATGTTGCATCCCGATCGATAAAATGATGTTTGATGGCGGCCAGTGCATGCAGCACCACCAGAGCGATCAGGCTCACCGCCAGCCAGTAATGAAATACACCGGCAATGTCTTCCTGATGTTCTATACCCTGCAGAGTGGCCGGCACGGAAAACAGATTGAACACGTCGACGGCAAGACCATCCGCCGTGGAAATCAGATAACCGCTAATCATGATGGCGAACAACATCAGGTACAGCACAACATGGGCTGCGCCGGCGGCGATTTTTTCCAGTCGACTGTGACTGGCCAGTGGCGCCGGCTTCGGGTTCGACCAACGCCACAACAGCCGCAACACTGTAGCAATGAACAACAACACGCCGATGCTGCGATGAATGTCCGGCGCTTCCTTGTACCAGTCATCGTAATACGTCAGTTCCACCATCCATAAACCCAGTGCGAACAGACCGATGACGGCCAGGGCGGACAACCAGTGCAGCCATACACTCACCATTCCCCAGCGTTGTTGATCGTTACGCATCATGTGTCACCTCCGCGGCGCGATAACCGGCAAAATCACCGTTTCGATAGTCTTCGAAAGCCTGGATAATTTCCTGTTCGCTGTTCATGACAAAAGGTCCGTAACGCGCAACCGGTTCACGAAACGGCTGACCGGCGATCAGTAACAGTCGTGTATCCGCCGTTGCCCGCAGACGGATTCGATCACCACCACCGAGCACGGCCAGTGACTCCGCCGGCACCGCCACCTTGCGCGCCTCACCAAGTACCTCGAGTGCACCTTCGATGACGAAGATAAACGCCGCGTGGGTTTGCTCCACCGCCTGTTCGAACACCCGTTCTGCCGGCACACTGACATCCAGATAAGTGGCCTGCGCGGAAATGTCGCGCACCGCACCTTCGACGCCATTTGCGGTACGTCCGGCAATCACGCGCACGGTAACGCCATCGTCCCGATGCTCCTCGGGTATCGCGGCGGCATTGAATTCCTGGTATCGCGGCGGGCTCATTTTCAGCTCGGCAGGCAGATTGACCCAGAGCTGAAACCCGTACAACAGGCCCTGCTCCTGTTCCGGCATTTCCGAATGCTCGATACCGCGCCCGGCGGTCATCCACTGCACGCCGCCGGATTCGATCACGCCCTCGTGACCGGCGCTGTCCTTGTGGCGCATGCGACCGTGCAACAGATAAGTGACCGTTTCGAAACCACGATGCGGATGCGGCGGAAACCCGGCGATGTAATCCTCCGGATCGTCGGAACGAAACGCGTCCAGCAGCAGGAACGGGTCCAGCATGTCCAGCTCCGGGGATGCAATGTAACGACGCAGACGAACACCGGCACCATCGGAGGTTTCACTACCCCGAACCATACGACTGACATCGCGTGCCATACCGGTTGCGTCATGATGCTGAATGCTGTTTGCCATAACCCTCGCCTCCCGACGGCGTTACCGTCTGTGCTTGATGGGTCTAGTTTATCGTTGCCATTTCACGAATAAACAGCATAATGAAGAAATTACTGTTGCGAAAATCAGAACAATGGATCGATTCGAGGAGATGCAGACTTTCGTCCGAGTGGTGGAAACCGGCAGCCTGAGCGCCGCCGCGGAACGCATCGGCGTGGCGCGCTCCGCGGTCAGCCGCCGCCTCGCCGACCTGGAAACCCGACTCGGTGTGCAGCTGCTCAACCGCACCACCCGGCGCATTCGACTCACCGAAGTGGGTAACCGGTTTTTTCAGCATTGCCAGCGCATCCTCGCCGAACTGGAAGAATCGGAACAGCAAATCAGCTCCGCCCACGGCCAGCTGCGCGGTACCATACGCATCGCCGCGCCACTGTCGTTTGGCAATCGACACCTGGCCCCGGTGCTGGATGATTTTCTCAAGCAACACCAGGAACTGCAGCTCGATATGATCCTCGACGATCGGCTGGTCAACCTGATGAATGAAGGGGTGGATCTGGCGATACGCATCGGCCGGCTGGAAGATTCGACACTAATTGCACGTCGACTGGCGCCGGCGCGGCTGATACTTTGCGCCAGCCCGGACTATCTGCAACAGCACGGCGAACCTGATCACCCGGCACAGCTGACGCACCACCAGGGCCTGAGCTACAGCAACATGCCGGAAAGCCAGCACTGGGCGTTCAAGGATGGTCACGGACAGACCATCAGCGTGCGACTACCGCTGCGCTTGCGCGCCAACAACGGCGACTACCTGTTAAAGGCGGCCATCGATGGGCTGGGGGTTTTGAACAGTCCCAGTTTCATTGCCTATGAAGCCATCGAACAGGGCAAGCTGAAACCGATTCTGTCGGACTTTCAGCTGGATGATATCGGCATTTACGCGATCTATCCGGCACAACGTCATCTGCCGCGACGGGTACGCGAACTGATCGATTTTCTGGTGCAGCGTTTTGGCGGCGAACCCTACTGGGATCGTTGCCTTGCAGGCGACTGAAACGCGTTACAGATTGCGACTCAACCAGCGGCCGTCCTGCTGCAGTACTTCCCGCGCCGGCCAGTACTGAGTGTCCTGCTTGAGTGTCAGGATGCGTTCGCGGTCGATCAGGTCAAGCGTTTTAAGCCGCACCACATCCTGATCGCGCGCAGCACGAATCAGTTCGATAAAGTGGTCCAGATCGCGTACGGCAACACCGTTGAATTCAAGAATCCGCATCACCGCGCTGAGGCGATGACGGCCCGCCGGCGATCCCCACCAGACAAACGATACATAAACGCCCTGCGCCTCGATGCCGCGCTGCACCGCCAGTGCTCGATGTGGATTCTGAATCAGCGCGCCGGCCCACTGCACAATGTGCTGGGTGCCGCGACCGTCCAGTTCACGGGTGCGTAAATTCAGCTGCAGGGTTCGGCCTTCGCGCAAAATAGTCAGTTGCACCTGGTCCTGCCGGACCCGCCGTTCCACGTCACGAAAACTGGCCACCCGCTCACCGTTCACTTCAACCAGCAGGTCGCCTTCCTGCAACTGATCCCAGGCATCGGAACCGGCTACGCGACGCGCGATGGCCAGTACCTGGCGACGTTCACCATCCTGAAACCGTTCCACCCAGTCATCGCTCATGCCCAGTTTGCGCGCCTGGGCGATGGACATGGCGGCCAGCTCCACTTCCAGCGAGTGCACTTCGAATCGACCGCAACAACGCCATTGCTCGACCAGTTCCTGGACCAGTTCGATCGGTATACCCCATTCGAACTGTTGCAGTTCCTTGCCGTCACCAAACGAAAAACTCGACCAGAGTGCCAGCACATCGCCATCGTCATCAGTTAGCACGCCGCCCTGGGTGACGGGTGGATTATGAATACTGATCACATCGAGATTGGATTCACGAAACGTCGGTACATGGGGAATCGCAAACTCCAGTGGATCCACCGACGCCACCGATAAATGCTCCAGCAACAGACTCTGATCCTGACGCACACCCACCAGCCATACCGGATCGCCGGACTCCAGCGCCTGCGATCTGAGCGGCGCCGATTTCACCGCCGAACCTTTCAACAATTTCGGATCGTATTGCAGGATCGCCAGGTTGTGCGTGGGATGCACAAACAACACTCGCGCCGGCAATTCCACCGCTGCGGCAAACACGATGCGGGCATCACCCATCGCCACCGGCACGGTGTTGCGATCCACGGCAACCAGACCGTCTTCAGCATCCAGCACCAGACCGGCGCCGGCATAATGCGCTTCCTGAATACCGTCGATGTGATACGGCATATCGAACTGCACATGCACCAGCGAAGCGGACAGTCGATCGGCACGCGGATCGCGATAATCGATAAAGCGCACATGACTCGGCGGCACTCGGTAATCACCCGGCGGGGATGGCAGGGCATGACAATCCCAGCGGCCCTGTAAATCATTGCGCTGACAATGTTCGGCGGCAAACCACTGGCGACTGGGTCGAATCACCGAGACATGGATACGCCGACTTTCCTGGAAAGTAATGTAACGCACCGTGACCTGCTGTTGCGACTGGAGGCTGTTCAGTACGCGCTGAAAATCTTCGAGTCGATCGACCGGTTCACCATTCATCTCCAGGATAACCGCACCACCAGGCACACCGGCAGTGGAAAACACATAGCCGGGTTGTGCCACATACACACCCTGCAGGGGACGATTCAGGTGCCGCGCCTGCTGATAAGACAAATTGTGCACAATGGCTTCACCGAAGCTGAGGTAGCGATCCGGTGTGATGGCATGCAAATCATCCACTTGAATATCAATCTGCACCGGCTCACCGGCACGCTCTACCAGCAGCCGAATCTTTTCACCGACCTGTGCGTCGAGCAGTGCTTCGAATTCATCGAAGCGCCGCATCCATTGTAATTTTTCGCCTGCCGGTGCAGCCTTGAGCAGAATGTCGCCGGACATCAGCACACCATCCGCCGCACTACCCGGCAAGATATGCTGAACCACCAGCAGACCGACGCCGTGATTCACCTTGCGCAACTGGGCTTCCGTCTGTGGACGTAAACCCAGGCGGCGCACTTCGTCATAAGGTTTGTACACCAGAGTGGTCTGCAGGGTACCGCGGGCAACCGGCTGCTGTTGCTGGATCAGGTGTAGCGCACGTACCACACGATCCAACGGCAGAAAAAAACTCGACGCTGCCTGACGACTACCGCCAGCATTCAAGGCCAGCACATTGCCCTGCAAATCCACCACTGGCGAACCGGACGACCCGCCGGACACGCCGGATGCAGACTGATAGTAAAACGTATTGAAATCGTTATAGCGGCCACGACCATAATAGGGTGCGCCACGATCGAGTCGCGCCAGGGTACCCGCCAGTATCGATAATTGCTCACCGGCATCGTTACCGATGACACGAATTTCACGACCGACGCGCGCTTTTTCCGGCGTCAGTTTGAGCGCAGGCGGTTGCAGGAATTTCAGGTCTTCCGGTCGATAACGGAAAAAACCGAAATCGTGTACAGGATCGCGATACAGGGGTTGCAGTTCGATTTCTTCACGATTGGAGAACAGCGCCTCGGCGGTCACCGGACCGGATTGCACCACGTGTCGATTGGTGAGGATAATGCCGCGTTCCGCATCAACCACGAAACCGGTTGCCTGGGTCGTGCTGTTAGCTGCGGTATCGAAGGCACGCACGGCATCGACACGAATGGTCACCACGGCTTCGGCCACTTTTTCCAGGGTATCGGACCAGCTGGCATTAGGTGCCGCCTTTGCATTTGGCGACAATAACAAACACAATAGCAATAACAATCTCGACATAGTCATCCTGATGTTAAATAAAATCTGGGCTGCTCTGATAATTATTAGCATAGTCTTTGCACTGGGCAATGACATTGCCGATGAAATCAACAACCGCCACCACAACGGCGAACCGATCGATCTTCATTACAGCAGTATCAGTAACGACCGCATCGAATTCAGCCTGCCCGTCAATTCAAAACCGCTGCAGGGCACATTGCAGAACAAGCAGTTGATCATCCATGTCGGCGCCGAGGCGGATCCGGAACTGACACTGATCGCGCACCACCAGCCGAGCCGGGACGATGAACAAATACGTGCCCGCATTCTGTCCCACGACCCGGAGCAGCAGCAACTCAGTATCCTGTTTCCGGAGCTGCACTGGATCAAACTGCAGGCCATCGCTGCAGCCGCATTCGATATGGCGGAATTCGCCGTCAAACTGGCCATTGGCCTGGCCGGCATCATGGCTTTGTGGCTGGGCCTGATGCAAATCGCCGAACGCAGCGGATTGATCAATCTCTTTGTCGTACTGGTGCGACCATTGTTACGCTGGTTGTTCCCGCAGCTTCCGGAACATCACCCTGCACTGGGCAGCATCAGTCTCAACCTGGCTGCCAACGTCCTCGGCCTGGGTAATGCAGCAACGCCTCTCGGCATCAAGGCCATGCAGCAACTGCAGGAACTTAACGACAAAAAGGATCGCGCCTCCGATGCCATGTGCATGTTCCTGGCACTGAACACCTCCAGCGTGCAACTGTTACCGCCGGTTACCCTGATCGCCCTGATGGGTACAGGTGTTTCGGAACTGTTATTGCCCATCATTATCGCGACCAGCTGCTCCACCCTGGCGGCAATCGTCGCGGTTAAATTTTACCAGGCGAGGTCATCTGTATGATGCAGCAACTGAGCAGCCTGGTCATTCCCCTGCTGATTCTATTCATTGTCGGCTACGGACTGATTAAAAAAGTCGCCGTGTATGAAGTGTTCGTCGACGGCGCGAAAGAGGGCTTTGCGACGGCGGTACGCATTATTCCCTACCTGGTCGCAATGTTGTTCGCCATCGCCATGTTCCGTGCCAGCGGCGCCATGCAGGCGATAGTCGAACTGCTGGCACCGTTGTTTTCACTACTCGGCATACCGGCAGACATCCTCCCCATGGCACTGATTCGACCGATGACCGGCAGTGGTTCGGTCGGCGTAGTCGCCGAACTGATCCACACCCACGGCGAGGACGCTCTGGTTGTTAAAATGGCGGCAACCATGTTCGGTTCTACTGAAACAACCCTGTATGTACTTGCAGTCTATTTCGGTGCCGTCAACATAAAAAAGACCCGCTATGCATTGCAGGCGGGTCTGATTGCGGACGCGGTCGGTTTTATCGCCGCTGTCCTGGTCTGTTACTGGCTGTTCACCTGACTTCCGGCAGGTCGTCCATGCCGCCGTCGGCCGGGAACTGCAGAGTGTCTTCTTTCTTCTGTTCCTCGACGCCGCCGCCAAAGTTGATTTTCCACTCCAGGTTGCTGCGCGAATCGGCGTGTGACAGTGCAGTCTTGATATCGATACGGCCTTCCTTGAACAGGTTGTAGAGCGATTGATCGAATGTCTGCATGCCGTCGGCTTCGCCTTTTTCCATAATTTCCTTGATCTCGTGGAAATCACCGCGCCGAATCAAATCGGATATATAAGGCGAGTTGATCAGAATCTCGATCGCCGCCACACGTTTCCCGTTCAAACCTTCCACAAGACGCTGTGAAACGATTGCGCGCAGATTCATCGACATATCCATCAGGATCTGGTTGCGTGCGTCGGGAGGGAAGAAACTCAAAATACGGTCCAGTGTCTGGTTGGCGTTAACCGCATGCAAGGTCGACAAACACAGGTGACCGGTATCGGCATACTGAATCGCGGCTTCCATGGTCTCCCGGTCACGCACCTCACCGATCATGATGACATCCGGCGCTTCACGCATAGCTTCACGCAGGGCGTTTTCATAAGACAGGGTATCAAGACCCACTTCCCGTTGACCGACAATAGACTTGTTATGATTGAAGGTAAATTCGATCGGATCTTCGATGGTCAGGATATGCCCGGGCATCTCTTTACTACGATGATCGATCATCGCCGCCAGTGTGGTGGACTTACCTGAACCGGTAGCACCGACCACCAGCACCAGTCCTTTGCGCTGTTTCACCAGTTCTTTCAGTTTTTGCGGGAGATTGAGTTCATCGATCGATGGCACGTCAGCCTTGATGTATCGAATCACCATCGATACTTCACCGCGCTGCATGTAAATATTGACACGGAATCGGCCGACATCTTTCAGCGACATACCCAGGTTCATTTCCATGGTCGCTTCGAAGCCCATCTTCTGGGTTTCATCCATGATGCTATAAGCGATGTTCTTGGCCATACCTGGTTCCAGCGGCGACTTGCCGATCGGATGCATGACACCCTCGATGTTCATGCTGACCGGAGCTCCGGTGGTAAAGAAGATGTCGGAGCCACCCCGCTCCGCCATCAATCGCAAATAAGGTTGGAGATTCATACGACTACCTGGTTAAACCGATTAACGTTTGAAACTGTGCAAGTCTTCCTTGCTATCTTCTTCCATCTGCAGGCCGCTGACTTCATCCATAATATCCTTGTTCTTCGCTTCCTTACCTTGCAGCTTGATGCGCAGGCGCAGGTCGTTGATGGAGTCCGCATTACGTAATGCATCTTCGTAAGTGATGTAGCCTTCTTCATACAGGAAGAACAATGCCTGGTCGAAGGTCTGCATGCCATACTCATTTGACTTGGCCATCAACTCTTTCATTTCATGGACGTTGCCCTTGAAAATTAGGTCGGCCATCAGCGGCGTATTCAACATAACCTCTACCGCAGGCACACGGCCTTCACCGCCTTTCAGAGGAATCAAGCGTTGCGAAATGACTGACTTAAGATTGAGCGACAGGTCCATCAGCAACTGCGGACGGCGTTCTTCCGGGAAGAAGTTGATGATACGATCCAGCGCCTGGTTGGTACTGTTTGCGTGCAGAGTGCTTAGACACAGATGTCCGGTCTCGGCGAATGCAATCGCGTAATCCATGGTTTCCCGATCACGAATCTCACCGATGAGAATAACGTCCGGTGCCTGACGCAGGGTATTCTTCAGGGCAATTTCATAGCTTTCCGTATCCACGCCGACTTCGCGCTGGGTAACGATACAGTTCTTATGTTGATGAACGAATTCGATCGGATCTTCAATCGTAATAATGTGGCCGTAACTGTTTTCGTTTCGATAACCGAGCATGGCCGCTAAGGATGTCGACTTACCGGAACCGGTAGCGCCCACGAAGATGACCAGACCACGCTTGGTCATGGCGATATCCTGCAGGACCGGCGGCAAGGTAAGATCGTCAAACGAAGGAATATCGGACTGAATTACACGCAACACCATACCCATCGAGCCGCGTTGTGTGAATGCATTGACACGAAAGCGCGATACGCCGGGCAGACTGATGGCAAAGTTAACTTCCTGACTGGCTTCGAATTCACCCAGCTGACGATCGTTCATGATCGAACGTACCAGCGTCTGAGTGTGTTGCGGTGACAAAGGCTGGTTCGACATGGGCGACATCTTACCGTCGATTTTCATCGAGGGCGCCGCTCCCACAGTGATGAATAAATCCGAACCTCCTTTCTGAACCAACATGCGCAACAGATCGTGCATGTAGCGGATGGCCTTATCTCTATCCATCATTAACTCCCAATACTGATAAATATATAGTCATGACGTTGTTACAGGGCATCCTTGTTGGCCGCCTTGGTTTTCGCTTCGTCTTTGGATACCACACCACGTTCCACCAGCTCTTTCAGGTTCTGGTCCAGTGTCTGCATACCGACAGACTGGCCGGTCTGAATGGCGGAATACATCTGCGCAATCTTGTTTTCGCGGATCAGGTTACGAATCGCCGGTGTACCGATCATGATCTCATGGGCGGCAACTCGGCCACCACCGACTTTTTTCAGCAGCGTCTGAGAAATAACCGCACGCAGTGATTCCGACAACATCGCTCGCACCATTTCTTTTTCTGCCGCCGGAAACACATCCACGATACGGTCGACCGTCTTGGCGGCCGAGCTGGTATGCAAAGTTCCAAACACAAGGTGACCGGTTTCCGCCGCGGACAGTGCCAGGCGGATGGTTTCCAGGTCACGCATCTCACCCACCAGAATGACATCCGGGTCTTCACGCAATGCGGAACGCAGGGCCTCGCTGAACCCCATGGTATCACGGTGGACCTCACGCTGGTTGACCAGGCATTTTTTACTTTCGTGCACGAATTCGATCGGGTCTTCGATGGTCAGAATATGGCCATAGTCGTTTTCGTTCACATAATTAATCATACCCGCCAGGGTAGTGGACTTACCGGAACCGGTCGGCCCGGTGACCAGAACGATACCCCGCGGCACCGAGGAGATTTCTTCGAAGATGCGCGGCGCGTTCAGTTCTTCCAGGGTGAGAATTTTGGAAGGGATGGTCCGGAATACCGCACCGGCACCCCGATTATGGTTGAATGCGTTAACACGAAAACGTGCCAGTCCCGGAATTTCGAAGGAGAAATCCACCTCCCAGTATTCCTCAAAGGTCTTGCGTTGTTTGTCGTTCATGATGTCATAAACCATGGCATGAATTTCTTCATGCGGCATGGCATCGACATTGATGCGGCGGACATCGCCGTCGACACGAATCATCGGCGGCAGTCCCGCAGACAGATGTAAGTCCGAGGCCCCATTCTTTACCCCAAAGGCCAGTAACTGTGCAATATCCATTCAAACTCCCGGAAGGTTTGCGTTTTATCAGGAAATCGGTGATGTTTCGGCCGGACCGGGCGTCATGCCCGATGACTGACCGGCCCGAATCAGGAATGCTCTGAAATATTCAGCTTGTTCCTTATAATGTCCTTTTTATAGTCAATTTTTTGCGCAAATGCCCAGTCCAGAGACGATTGCAGAGAATATCAGCCGGATACGACGGCAGATTGCCGACTATGCCGCAAAATATGCGCGTAATGCCAGCGATGTCAGCCTGTTGGCGGTCAGTAAAACCAAACCTGCAGCAGATATCCAGGCTGCCTTCGAGGCAGGACAGCGCTGTTTCGGTGAAAGTTATCTACAGGAAGCGCTGGATAAGATCGCGGCACTCCAACAGTTACCCATCGAGTGGCATTTCATCGGTCACATCCAGTCCAATAAAACCCAGGATATCGCGCACCATTTTGCCTGGGTACACAGCGTCGACCGGTTGAAGATCGCCCGTCGCCTCAGCGAGCAGCGGCCGGCCGACCTGCCGCCGCTCAATGTCTGTCTGCAGATCAACATCAGCGCCGAGGCCAGTAAATCCGGCATCAGCCTGCAACAACTGGATGAGCTGGCAATCCAGGTCGCCGAATTACCGGCGATCCGGTTGCGTGGACTGATGGCGATTCCGGCGCGTTGCGACAGTTTCAGTGAGCAACGGGCGCTGTTTCACCAGCTCAATGATGCCCTGCAGGGACTGAATGCACAGGGGCTACAACTCGACACCCTGTCGATGGGCATGAGCGGCGACATGGAAGCCGCCATCGCCGAAGGCGCAACCATTGTGCGCATCGGCACCGCGATATTCGGACCACGGTCAACTTGACCGGCATATTCATGTAAACTCTGCGCAGATATCAACGGCGAACATCATGACTTCACAGATTACCTTCATCGGCGGTGGCAACATGGCCGCAAGCCTGATCGGCGGACTCATTAGCAACGGCCAGCCGGCTGACAGCATACGTGTCGCCGAACCCGACGCCGAACGCCTCAATACCCTGCAGGCGCAATACGGCGTCCAGGTTAGCACCGACAACCCGGCCGCGGTTGAGGCAGCCGATCTGCTGGTGCTGGCAGTCAAACCGCAGATACTGCAAACGGTCTGCCGTGACCTGGCTGACAGCGTACAGCAACGCCGACCGCTGATCATTTCCGTTGCCGCCGGTATCCGCAGTGCCGATATCGAACGCTGGTTAGGCGGCGAGCTGGCCATCGTGCGCTGTATGCCGAACACGCCCGCGCTGTTGCAGCAGGGCGCCACCGGCCTGTTTGCCAATGCACGTGTCAGTGGCCCGCAACGCACACAGGCGGAAACCATTTTACAGGCCGCAGGTATCACCCTGTGGGTCGACGATGAAACGCTGATCGATGCGGTCACCGCGGTGTCCGGCTCCGGACCGGCGTATTTTTTCCTGCTCATGGAACAGATTCAGCGCGCCGGCGAGAAACTCGGTCTGGACACGGAAACCGCTCGCCGACTGACACTGCAAACCGCGCTGGGTGCTGCACGTATGGCAAACGAAAGCGATGACGAAATCGCTACCCTGCGCAGCAAGGTCACATCGAAAGGCGGCACGACCGAAGCCGCAATCAACAGTTTTATCGAACAGGGCATCGAAGCCATGGTCAATCAGGCATTGACCGCGGCTCGTGACCGCGCCACCGAACTTGCTGATCTGTTAGGAAAAGACCAATGAATCCTTTTGCCTTCCTGGTAGACATACTTTTTTATCTCTACACCCTGGTACTGATGCTGCGCCTGTTACTGCAATGGGTGAAGGCGGATTTTTATAATCCCGCCTCCCAGTTTATCGTCAAGGTGACCAATCCCGTGGTGATTCCGTTGCGTCGCATCATTCCCGGTTACGGGGGTATCGATTTCGCAACCCTGGTACTGGTGCTCGCCTTTACCGCTCTCAAGCTGACCCTGGTACTGATGGTCAGTGGTGCGCCACTGGGTAGTTTGTCACCCGTAGGACTGATATTGCAGACGCTGCTCGATACCATCGACCTGGTATTGAACATTTTCCTGTTCGCCATCATCGTGCAGGCAATACTCAGCTGGGTTAATCCCGACCCTTATCATCCGATGATCGGTTTACTCAACAGCCTGACCTGGCCGGTACTGAAACCGTTTCGCCGATTGTTGCCACCGATTGGCGGATTCGATATCTCGCCGATATTCGCCATCATCGTTATCATGTTCATCAAACAGTCGATTCATTATTTCCTGTTGTAATGTGTGACTTTTACCGCTGGCAAAACGATGATCTGCAACTCAACGTCAAAGTTCAGCCGCGGGCTTCAAAAGATGAAATCGGGGAAGTCATGGTGGATGCCTTGAAAATACGCATTAAAGCGGCACCCGTCGATGGTCAGGCCAACAGTCACCTGGTGGCGTTTCTTGCTCGCCTGTTCAAGGTACCGAAAAAACATGTTGAAGTCCTGTCCGGTCACAACAGTCGCAATAAACGACTGCTGGTCAAACAACCGAAACAACTACCGGATATCATACAGCCGCCTGCCGGCTGACAATGTCAGTCAGGGCTTCAGCACCATAAACAACGTCCACAGCCCGAACAACACCACCATAGCTCCGGCAACTTGACGAAACCGGGCATTGCCGACCCAGCGCTGCAGACGATCCGCAAACAGGCCCATAGCAAGTAGATTGGGCAAAGTGCCCAGCCCAAAACTGAGCATCAGCAAACCGCCTTCCAGGAAACCGCCTGCACTGATGGACCAGATCAACACACTATATACGAGTCCACAGGGCAACCAGCCCCAGAACACACCCAGCAACAGCGCCTGCCCCGAATGACGCACCGGCAACAGTTTTTTCGCCAGTGGTTCGATGTGTCGCCAGATCCCGGCGCCGAGCTTCTCGATTCGAGTTAGCAATAACCACCAGCCACCAAGATAAAGCCCGAGTAAAACCATGAAAACACCGGCAATAATCTGTAACACCAGTTGCAACTGACGAATTTCGAGCCAGTTCGACGCCATCCAGCCGACACCGCCCATCAACGCACCGGCCAGGGTATAACTCAGTAATCGCCCTGCATTATATGCCAGTAATAAACGACTCAGAGCTGCAGAACCTGAAGACTGTTGCTGACGAATTCCAAAGCTCAGGGCGCCGACAATTCCACCGCACATGCCGATACAATGAACGCCGCCCATCAATCCGACAGCAAACGCTGTTAAATAAGTAAATTCCTGCATTTTTCTCGAATATTTTTGGTAAAAACGCTTGAAATAGAGTGAAAAAGAACTAACAATCGTGTCTAGAAAAATGTGCCTGGCTTTTCGCGCATTATTCCCCATTTACTGCTTGATTTGAATAAACAGAGGAGCGTCCTAGTATGGCGGTTAAGAAAAAAGCTGCAAAGAAAAAAGTTGCTAAGAAAAAAGTAGCTCGTAAACCTGCGGCTGCTGCCCCGGCAAAAAAAATCAAGGCTGTTAAAGAGCCGATGACTAAATCAGCAATGCTCAATGCAATTGCCGAAGATACCGAGCTGACTAGAAAACAGGTCGCAGCTGTTCTGGAAAGCCTGAGCGACGTCATCAACAGCCATGTCAAGAAAGGCGCCGTTGGTTATTGCACCATTCCCGGCCTGATGAAAATCAAGACAATTCGCAAGCCGGCTACACGAGCTCGTAAAGGCATCAACCCTTTCACTGGCGAAGAAACCGTATTCAAAGCCAAACCTGCCCGCACAGTGGTCAAGATTCTGCCACTGAAAGGCCTCAAGGATATGGTATAAGCCTGTATCACGATGTCAGGAAAAGCCCGGTTTTACCGGGCTTTTTTTTGCCTCCTCCAAAAGCGGCACAAAATAGCTCCGGGCAGAGCATTCACTGAAACCCGGGGCAGATTTGAGAGTCTGTTGTGTACAAGCGCCGGTGAGATAGGCGAAAATAAGGGACTTTATTCGGTCATAAGCAAGCATGAGCACCCTGGTAGAAAAACTTCCGCAGCTGGTTGATATCCATAAATTGAATCGCTGGCTGCCCACACTGATTATCGTGATCCTGGTCATTGCGACCAGCTATACCCTTTCCCGACTCACCTGGCTACTGGCTCCGGGCGGCGATCAGCAGGCTATACAGGCACCGGATCAGCCCGTTTCACCACGCCAGGCCAACGGCGCTCAACCCATGCAACTGGTCAGCCGCATTACCGATGCTCATCTGTTCGGCGTTTATCAATCCACCGCCAGTGAACCCGCCAGAACCGATGCGCCGGAAACACGTCTCAATCTGACCCTGAAAGGCGTGCTGTCCGCCACACCGGCCACCAATGCCAGCGCCATAATCGCCACCGGCAAGAACGGCCCGGAAGATATTTACAGTGTCGGCGACAAGGTATCCAGCGCCACAGTAAAGGAAATTCATGCGGATCGCGTCATTCTGGAGCGTAACGGCCGCTACGAAACACTACGTTTACCCATCGAATTCAGCGACAACACGCTGATCGAAACCGTCGACGACAACGAGGGGCCGGATCTTTCCAGTGCCTCATCGCCCGGCGAAGTACTTTCGGGAATCCGCCGCGAGATTCTGCGCAATCCCACGGCGTTTGGAAAATACGCCATTCCGATCCCCTATAACGACGACAACGGCCAGTTGCGCGGTTATCGATTACAGCCCCAGGGTGACACCACCCTGTTCGACCAGCTCGGCCTGACACCGGACGATGTGATTCTGGCCATCAATGGCGAAGACCTGAACGATCCGGCTCGAGGTCTGGCCGCATTAAGAAAACTACAACGCGCCAAGCAAATCGACCTTAAAGTGCTTCGTAACGGTGCTGAAATACCGTTACACTTCGAAATGCCTTAATATAGAGCGTCTTTTTGCAGTGATGACAGGATTATTACAGAATGCCGTTTGAAACCCGCCGCAACATGGCCAGGACATTGAAACACACACTCATCGGCTTCGCTTTGCTGCTCATATTCCAGGCCCATGCCCTGGCCGACCAGATCACGCTCAACCTTAAGGAAGCGGACATTCGCGCGCTGATCAGCACGGTCTCCAAATTTACCGGCAAGAACTTCGTCGTCGATCCCCGGGTCAAGGCCAAGGTGACCGTGGTCTCTGCCAAGACCATGTCCGAAGATGAAGTCTATGAAGTGTTCCTGTCCATACTGCAGGTACACGGCTATGCGGCAGTGCCGGTGGGCAATGTGATCAAGATCGTACCGGAAGTGAATGCCAAGCAGGGTCCGGTGCCACTGGACAACAACGAAAAAGGCGATGCCCTGGTAACCCGGGTGATCACCCTCGACCATGTGCCCGCCGCCCAACTGGTGCCCATACTGCGCCCGCTGGTACCTCAACAGGGACATCTTGCCGCCTACAACCCAACCAATACATTAATCATTACCGATCACGCGGCGAACATTCGTCGACTCAGCGAAATCATTCGCGGCATCGATAAACCGGAAAGCGATGAACTGGAAATTATTCCGCTCAAACACGCATCAGCCACTGAACTGGTCCGCATACTGAATTCACTGCATAGCGCATCGGGCGGCGGCGCTAAAACCCCGGAAACCAAGCAGGTGACGCTGGCGGCCGACGATCGCACCAACAGTATATTAATGAGTGGTGAACGTGCGGTACGTCTGAAACTACGCGCCACCATCGCCCACCTGGATACGCCGCTGGAAAATGAAGCCGGCAATACCCAGGTCATTTATCTCAAATACGCCAAGGCGGAAGATATCGTCAAAATTCTCACCGGCGTACAGAAAAGCCAGGAGAAGTCTGCCAGCAAAGACGCCAAGAAAGCGGCACCGGCGACCCGGGCCGAAGTTGACATCCAGGCCGATGAAGCCACCAATGCCGTTATCATTACCGCCGGCCCGGACGTGGTGCGGCGCATGAAATCCATCATTCGTCAGCTCGATATCCGTCGCGCCCAGGTATTGATCGAATCCATCATTGCTGAAATCACCAACGACAAAGCCAAGGAACTGGGTGCCCAGTTCGCCATTGCCGGTCGTTCCGACGACGGCACCAGCGTACCCATCGGTGTCAGTAATTTCAGCACTCTGGGTAGCATCGTCGGCCTGTTCGGCGACAACCCGGCCAGCTCCATCGGCGACGGCATCACCATCGGTGTCGGCAAAGATGAGGGCACGCGTTTCGCACTGTTGCTGAAAGCGCTTAATTCCAGCAGCGCCACTAATATTCTGTCCACGCCAAGCATCGTCACCCTGGACAACCAGGAAGCGGAAATCGTGGTTGGTCAGAACGTGCCTTTTGTCACCGGTTCCTACACCAACACCGGCAGCTCCGACGGCTCCACCAACCCGTTCCAGACCATTGAACGTAAAGACGTGGGCATTACCCTCAAAGTCACCCCGCAGATCAACGAGGGCAGCACCATCAAGCTGGACATCGACCAGGAGATTTCCAACGTCGCGGAAAGCGCCGCCGCCACTGACCTGATCACCAACAAACGCACTCTGAAAACATCGGTGCTGGTCGAAGACGGTGAAATTCTGGTTCTCGGCGGACTTATCGACGACACCATGCGCGACCGGGAAGACAAGGTCCCCCTGCTCGGCGACATTCCGATTCTCGGTGCGCTGTTCCGCTCCAACAGTACAACCAAGACCAAGCAGAACCTGATGATTTTCATGCGACCGCAAATCATGCGTGATCGTGCCGATGCGGTGTATCACACCAACGAGAAATATAACTACCTGCGCGCGCAACAGATTCAGGCCGATGAAGAAGGCTTCGGTTTATTGAAAGACGAAAACACGCCGCTGTTACCGCCGATAGAGAACATCCGTGACAAGTCGCACAAAAACGCGCCCGAAGCGGAAACCAAACCGACCGAACAGGAAGACCCTGATCGCTGGGACTATGAAGAATCTTTCTGAGCCCGCCAGCAGCAACGAACAAAGTCTGCTGCCGACTGAAATTGCCGACACTACGGCACCCCTGCCGTTGTCGCCCCTGGCCCTGCCTTATCCCTTCGCCAAACGTTTCGGCGTACTGATCGGGCAGATCGATGCCGATCGCGTACAGATTCTGCATCACGGCAAACTCCGTCCGCAGGTGCTTGCCGAAGTGCGCCGCATCGTCGGCCGTCCCCTGCAACTCAGCGAAACCTCAGCGGAACAGTTCGATGCTCTGTTAGCCCAGGCCTATGAACGCGGCAGCGACCAGGCTATGGCGATGATGGCCGACGTCAGCGAAGAGCTGGACCTGGATCAACTGGCGGAAAACATCGAACCGGAAGACCTGCTGGAAGCGGAAGACGACGCACCGATTATTCGCCTGATCAATGCGGTACTTACCGAAGCCATCAAACTCAGCGCCTCGGACATTCACATCGAAGCCTTTGAAAATCGCATGCGCGTCCGCTTTCGTGTCGACGGTGTGCTGCGTGAAATTTTACAACCTCCGCGCAACATCGCACCGCTGGTCATCTCGCGTATCAAGGTCATGGCCAAACTGGACATTGCCGAGAAACGCCTGCCGCAGGACGGCCGCATATCGCTGAAAGTGGCCGGCCGCTCGGTGGACGTGCGTGTGTCCACCCTGCCCTCGGGTCATGGTGAACGCATCGTGTTGCGTCTGCTCGACAAGCAGGCGGGCCGTCTCGACCTGCAACACCTGGGCATGGCGGAAAAAGCCCGCGACACCCTCGATCGCCTGCTGCATCGCCCGCACGGCATCATCCTGGTGACCGGCCCGACCGGCTCGGGTAAAACCACCACCCTGTACGCCGGACTGACCCGACTCAATGACAAAAGTCGCAACATCCTCACCGTCGAAGACCCCATCGAATATTATCTCGACGGCATCGGCCAGACTCAGGTGAACAGCAAGGTATCCATGACTTTCGCCAAGGGACTGCGCGCCATTTTGCGTCAGGACCCGGATGTGGTGATGATCGGTGAGATTCGTGACCTGGAAACCGCATCCATTGCGGTACAGGCCAGTTTGACCGGTCACCTGGTGTTATCCACACTGCATACCAATACTGCCATCGGTGCGGTAACGCGCTTGCGCGACATGGGCGTGGAACCGTTTCTGCTGGCCTCCAGCCTGATCGGCGTGCTTGCGCAGCGCCTGGTGCGCACCCTGTGTCCGGCCTGTAAGGAGGCGCACACCGCGAGCGAATCCGAATGCGAATGGCTGGGCGTCGCACCGGCCGAAGCGCCACAGATTTATAAATCGGTCGGTTGTTCCGAATGCAACCAGCTGGGTTATGCAGGCCGTACCGGTGTTTATGAACTGATCCCCATCGACGACCATCTACAACAGATGATTCACGACGGCGACGGCGAGCAGACGATGGAAAAATACGCGCGTGGCTTTTCCGACAGCCTGCGCACCGACGGACGACGCCTGGTGCTGGAAGGGGTGACCACACTCGAAGAAGTGTTGCGGGTTACCCGGGAAGACTGATGACTGCATTGCCGATGCTGATCGATAATCCCCAGCCATCGTGGCCGCGCACATCGTTCAATCCGAACCGGACAGCTTGATCATGGCCGCATTCGAATACACGGTACTCGACAACAAGGGGCGCGAAAAGAAAGGCGTCATCGAAGGCGATACAGCGCGCCAGGTGCGTCAGCTACTGCGTGAACGAGGCATGATGCCGCTGCAAATCGAAAGTGCAGCGGGCCGTGAAAAGAAACAGGACCAGCGCAAACCGCTGTTCAGTGTTCAGCGCGGCATCAGCGCAACCGATCTGGCCCTGTTCACCCGTCAGCTGGCCACCCTGGTACGCGCCGCACTGCCCCTTGACGAAGCGCTTTCTGCGGTCGGCCAGCAAACCGAAAAACCGCGCATCAAGAGCATGATATTCGCAATTCGCGCCAAGGTCCTGGAAGGCCACACACTGGCCGCGGGCTTCAGTGATTTTCCCAAGGTGTTCCCGGAACTGTACCGAGCGACCGTCGCTGCCGGTGAACAGTCTGGCCACCTGGATACGGTACTGGATCGACTCGCCGACTACGCAGAGGGCCGTCAGCAGATGTCGCAGAAAGTGGCCCAGGCCACCATCTACCCGGCTATTCTGACCATCGTCGCCCTGTCGGTCGTCGTGGGCCTGCTGGTGTATGTGGTGCCACAAATTGTCGAGGTGTTCGAAAATACCGGCCAGGCGTTACCGCTGCTAACCCGTATCATGATCGGCACCAGTGAATTCCTGCAGAGTTATGTCCTGCTGTTACTGATTGCGATCGGCCTGGCCTGGTTCGGTATTCACCGTTATCTGCAGGCACCGGCCAATCGTAAACGCTACCACCGCCGCCTGCTCTCACTGCCGGTGGTCGGCCGCCTGGTACGGGGCCTGAACACGGCACGTTTTTCACGTACCTTCAGCATCCTGACCTCATCGGGCGTGCCGGTGCTGGAAGCACTGCGTCTGTCGGCACCGGTGGTATCCAATCTGCCCATGCAGGAAGCCATCGCAGAAGCCGCCGGCCGGGTGCGTGAAGGTTCCAGCATTCACGGTGCACTGGAACGCAGCAAGCTGTTTCCACCCATGACCCTGCACCTGATCGCCAGCGGCGAAACCAGTGGTAACCTGGAAGACATGCTGGAACGGGCTGCCGTACAACAGGAACGGGAACTGGAAACCACTATCGCCATGTTCATGGGCCTGTTCGAACCGCTGCTAATCGTCGTCATGGGTATGGTGGTGCTGACCATCGTGCTGTCGATTCTGCTGCCAATCATGAATATGAACGACCTGATGCAATAGGATAAACAGCGCAGCACTGAGCGCACCGAACAGGTGAGCGTTCACCGCAACCCGCCCACCGGTCATCGACTCGGAACCGGGCAGAGGCCCCTGTAACTGCTCCCAGAGCAATTTAGCAACAAGTAATATTAACAGGCTGTAACCGGCCAGCGGGTAATGCCTTGACTCGCGCCAGGCACCCATCAGAAACAGGCCATGCAACACGCCGGACAGCCCCACGTAATACATAAGCCGATCATCGTAGAGGTACAGGGCCAGACCGGTACCCAACGCACAGAAGAGCAGCAACGCCAGCCACTGGCGCAGGCTGCAATAAGCACTGAAAAATATGGCTACCAGCAGCAGACCACCCAGATTCAGCCACAGGTGATTCCAGTTCAGATGCACCAGGTGTGCACTCAGCAACCGCCACCACTGGCCGGCCTCGATGGCGGTACGATCGAATCGCAGCACCTGCTCGGCGCCGACGAACTGTAATAGAATGAGCAGTGCGGCAAGAACCAGCCAGGGTATCCGGTATCTAAGCCATTGAGTTGAGGGGCGGTTCATAGGTTGTTCAATAAGCATCTGTTATGATGTCGCCAGTTTAACGATTAAACGAATGTGGAGTCATCCGTGAGTCATATGAATATGAAAAAAAATCAGGGTTTTACACTGATCGAGATTATTGTAGTGGTGGTCATTATCGGCATCCTGGCCACCCTGGTCGCACCGAAATTCCTCGGCCGCACCGACGATGCACGCATCGTCAAGGCAAAAAGTGATATTCAGCAGCTGGAAAGCTCGCTGAATTTGTACAAGCTGGACAATTATCAGTACCCGACCACCGACCAGGGCCTGGAAGCACTGGTGGAAAAACCCAGCAGCGACCCGGTACCCAACAACTGGAAACAGGGTGGTTATGTTAACAAGCTGAACAAGGATCCCTGGCAACGGGATTACCTGTATGAATCCGATGGCCAGAACGTGCTGATTTACACCCTGGGCGCAGATGGTATCGAAGGCGGCGAAGGCCCCAATGCCGATATTTCCAACCGGTCGGAATAAACGCTGACGATTAACGTGACGTTTCATCACGCTCGTTAAGACTCAGTTCGGATAACGAGTGAAATCATTCAAAATCACACACACCTTACATTCTGTCGACACCGGTCATTATCGGTGTCGGCAGTGTCGTTCTTCTGTTCGGATGTGCGCTCATCGGACTGGGATTAACTCCTTGGATTCCAGCGGGCGTGTTTCCTGTGATATTCCTGCAAGCTTTATGCATTCTGGCGCTTCGCGCTTGAGTCCCTGCGGGTTCGATTCCAGTATCAACGTTGATAGTGAATCAAACAGGTGTGTTTCCTGTGATATTCCTGCGAGTATTATGCGTTCTAGCGCTTCGCGGTTGCGTCCCTCCGGGACGTTGAATTCGCGAGCCTTCCTCGCTCGCAAGAGCGGATTTACCCTCATCGAGCTATTGGTGGTGGTGGCCATCATCGCTATCAGCTTCGGTGTGTTCATGACTCTGAATTTTTCTTTCGGCAATCCCCAGGACGCACTTAAGCAAGAAGGTCTCAAACTACAGCAATTAATGAAATTCGCCCTGGAACAGGCGGTGATTCGATCCGATAACTATGGCCTGCGTATCAACGAAAGCCAGTATCGTTTCATGAAACTGATCGAACAACCGGAAACCGGCGTCCGGGAGTGGAAAGACATGGATGACCGTATTCTTAAACCCCACCCGCTACCGGATAACATGAGCTTTGAGCTGATTCTGGAGGGCATCGAAGCCACTCTGGAGGAAGAGGACGAATCTGAAGAACCGGAGAACAAAATCGTACCGCAGGTGTTTATCATGTCGAGTGAAGAACTGACACCTGACTTCAGACTTCAGATACGTCTTGCCGGCTACGACGATGTTTATGAACTGCATGGTAATCCGGCGGGTCGTTTTGAACTGAAGAATCTGAACGAGGAGTTTTAGGGTGGGCTTCGGTTTTGTGAAGACGGTTTTTTCTCGATCGCATAATTTGCGGGCTGTTCGCTTTCGCACTGACAACGCACGGGTGCTCACCAACAGAATGAATCGTTCTAATGGTGGTTTTGGTCGTGGCTCTAACGGGTGTGTTTCCTGTCAGGAAGCTGCGACACTTGTACATTCTAACGCTGCGCGGTTGAGTCCCTTCGGGGTGAGTTCCAGTATCAACATTAGTAGTGAGTTCAGCGGGCGCGTTTCCTGCGATGTTCCTTCAAGTTTTGTACGTTCCGGCGCTACGCGGTCGGGCCCCTGCGGGGCCAATAATTCGCGTGTCGTCTCCGGCAATTGCTCCTGCATTGCTCTACCTACCCACGTCCCTGTGGGCGTCACACGCAAAAACGGATTCACCCTCGTGGAAATACTGGTGGCTCTGGCGATTATCGCTATTGCACTGGGCGCGCTGATCAAGTCTTCCGGCAATCACACCCGCAGTGCCGCTTACCTGAAACAGAAAACTCTGGCGCATTATGTTGCGGTCAATGAAATGGAGCAACTGCGCCTGGCCGAGGACTGGCCGGACACCGGCACTGAGCGTGGATCAAGCGAAATGGCTGGCCGTGAATGGTACTGGACTCGCGTCATCGAACGCACCCAGCTGGCTTTTATGGAACAACCTACCGACCAGCATCTGAATGTGAAGATCAGCGTATTTCTGGACAAGGACCGCGAACAGCAACTGGATAATTTCCAGGGTTCATTGACGAATATGGCGAATGGATCATCACAGGTGATCAGTCAATGATACGCCGATTCAAAACAGCGAACAGCCAAGGCTTTACCCTGGTCGAGGTGCTGATCGCGATCGCTATTTTTGCCATTCTGTCGGTCATGGCCTATGGCGGACTGGATACAGTGATTCAGAATCGCGAACATAGCGAACAGGAACTGGATCGTCTCAAACAGTTACAGATGACCATGGTGAAGCTGCAACGGGATATCGAACAGACAATCGCCCGAGACGGCACTGACGAACTGGGCGGCGTACTGTATAAAATGGCCTCCAGCCCGGACACCAGCATCGTCCTCGAACTGACCCGCAACGGCTGGTCCAATTTTGCCAAACTCAAACGCAGTCACCTGCAACGAGTCGCCTATAAATTCGAAGACAATAACCTGATTCGTATGAGCTGGCCTTTTGTCGACCGAGCTCAGGACAGTCAGGCACTTGAAACCGTACTTATCGACAACCTGGATGAAGTGAACGTGCGCTTCTTCGATAACAATGAATGGATCGACGACTGGCCACGCCCGGAAGCGCTGGCTACGCAGGACACTGAAGTCGGCCTGCCAGCTGCCGTCGAAGTCACCCTGAAGATGCATGACTGGGGCGACATCATACGAATTTTCAAGGTGCCGCCGATTAAATGAACAGGCATCATCAACAACGCGGCGTCGCCCTGATAACGGCCTTGCTGATCGTCTCTATTGCCGTAGTACTGGCTGCCTCTCTGGTCGACCATATGTTCCTGGATATAAGGCGTACCGATAATTTGTTACAGGCAGATTACGTGTACAGCGTTGCGACCGCCACGGAAGAAAAACTGCGTCTGGCCATGCTGCTGGATGCCCAGGACAACGAGTACGACGATTTTTTTCAGCTTGACGGTGCCAGCAGCCAGTTGACAGTGCCACTGGCGAAGAACCAGCTGTTTGTCGTCAACCTGCTCGACATGCAGTCACGTTTTAATCTGAATAATTTACAGCCCGGCGGCCAGCAAGCTGTTTACCGCGAACAATTCCAGGCCCTGCTCACCAGTCGCGGCCTGGACCCCAACCTGGTTTATGCCGTGGAAGACTGGGTCGATAGCAATGACGTGGTGGAAAACCCCGCTTATGGGGCCGAGTTCGATTATTATATTGGACTGCAACCACCCTATCGTACTGCCAACCGCCGCTTCGCCAGCCCAAGTGAACTGAAACTGATCAAGGGCTTCGAGAAAGACGAGATCTACGACGCCATCATCCCTTATCTTTCTGCATTACCGGAAATTACTGCAATCAATGTCAACACAGCCAGCCTTGAAGTGTTAGAATCCTTGCCAGGAATGACGCCCACGGCGGCCCAGGAGGCCATCCGATTAAGGGCAGACAAATCGTTTGAAACCATCGCTGATTTCGAAAACCAGATGCGAAGCTTGAACAACAACAGCGGATTTAAAGCACAGGGTGCAAGTGTCGGCACCGACTATGTCCTGATGCGCAGTGAAGTCGCCTACCTGAATGATACCAGTGGTCCCGGCTTCCGCTTTTACAGCCTGTTGCATCGCAACGCCAAGGGTCAGTCGAACGTGATCAGTCGGTCGCAGGGAGTCTGGTAATGGCGGAAAAGTTACTGATTCATTACCGTCCCTGCGACGGTGACCGGGTCGCCTGGTGCCGAATCAGCGACCATGGACAGATACTGGAATCCATCAGCCATGGCCATGTCTCCGACCTGCAGGATGCAGCACGTGGACAGCGGGCCATCTTGCTGATCGATGCATCCTGCGCCGCGATCGAATCCATCAACATTCCCAGCAATAATCGCCAGCGCCAGCTGCAGGCCGCACCTTTTGCCATGGAAGACAATCTGGCCGCCGATATCGACGACCTGTACTTCGCCATTGGCAAGAAACAGGGCGATGACCACCTGCCGGTGGCGACCATCGATCGGACCCTGTTCGAACACACCCTGGAGACTTTCAGGCAGGCCGGAATATTTCTTGAGGTCATGGCTGCAGACTGTCTGGCACTACCGGTTGACGAAGAGCACTGGTCGGTCCTCATCTATGAAAACAATGCACTGATCAAAACCGCTCCTAACCAGGGTTATTTCTGCGATCGCGATCTGGTCGCTGCATTCGTACAGTCGTTGATCGACGAACAGGAACAGGCGCCACAAACAGTCACGCTGTTCTACCAGGACGACGACGCACTGGCGGATCAACTGCTTGCCGGTATCGACACTCAAGTCGAGTCAAAAACCTTTCAACAGCATCCACTGAGCGTCTTTGCAGAGCATCTAAACGATGCCAGAACACTCAATCTGCTGCAGGGTAAATTCTCCCCAAAACGGGAAAGCAATGCGCTCTGGCAGCCCTGGAAAGCCGTCGCCGCGATGGTTCTGGTCTGGCTTGTCATCGAACTGATCTATGCCGGCTTTGAAATCCGCCAACTGCAATTCCAGAACCAGCAACTCACGGTAGAGATCGAACAGATCTTCAAACAGGCCAATCCCGGCACACGTAAATTTCATAACCTGAAAAACCGTATGAAAAGCCGACTGAAACAGTTGCGCGGCGGCGCCGGCGACGATGGCGAAACATTCATTGAACTACTCGCCGATGCAGCGCCTGTACTTGGTGACAAAAAAATTACCATACATGGCATGGCCTACAGCACCAAACACGTTGATATGGAATTGCAGGCATCATCACTACAGGATCTGGAACAGCTCCGCAATCAATTAAGCAGCGCCCCCAGCGTAAAAGTCACTCTTTCAACCTCGGTTGAAAAAGACAAGGTGAAGGGACGATTGAGACTGGAGAAACAGAGCTGATGGATATCGCATCATATTTCGAGCCTCTGCAACGCCGGCTCGACAGTCTGGAAAAGCGTGAACGCCACATGGTGATTGGTGGCTCCATCGCCCTGCTGATCATTATTGTTTATCTGGCCATCATCGACCCGATATTCGCCACTTTAAATACTGAACGTCTGCGTTACCAGTCACAACGCGAAATGCTGGTATGGATGCAGGATGCCGCCAACGAAGTACGCAGTCTGCAGTCATCAGGCGCCAGTAATGCAAGCCGCTTCGCTAATCGTTCAGTGTCTTCGCTGGTTGAACTGAGTGCCACCAGTAGCGGCGTAAAAGGCTTTATCACTAAACAGGAATCCGATCGCAATGGCGTTAAGGTTCAGCTCGACAAAGCGGATTTCGATCGCGTTATTGTCTGGATAAACGACATGCAGCAAAAATACGCAATCCAGGCCAGCAAAATCGTCGTCGAACCGGGTAAGGAAGCCGGCACCGTGGATGTGCGCGTGACACTGGAGCGTAACGAGTCATGAAAATTCGTTACTATCTACTGATCGGCATTATCAGCTATCTGCTATTTACCTTGATCAACACGCCGGCCGCCACCGTGCTGTCTCTGGTTGAAAATCAGGTCAGCCTGCCGGTCAAGTTCTACGGCGTCCAGGGCACCATCTGGCAAGGCCAGACCGATCGCCTCATGATGCAGGGCGGACCACCCATCGACAATTTGCGCTGGGAGCTGCAACCTGTAGCTTTATTCACCGCCAGTATTGCTGCCGATGTTCAGGCCCAGGTCAAGCAGCAGAACGTCATTGGCCATGTGCGCGTTAACAGTTCAGGAAACATCGAAGCCAGCGATTTACGCGCGCGTCTGGAAGCCAGTGCCGTACAACAACTGGCCGCTATTCCTTTCGGTCAGCTGGGCGGGGTTTTCAATATCGACATTGCTTCCCTGCAAGCCAGTCAGCAGAGCATACCTCAGGCTGATGGACGGATTAGCTGGAAAAATGCCAGGTTAACCATGATGGAAACTGTTGATCTGGGTGAAGTACTGTTTGAACTCAAGCCAGGAGAACAGGGCAGCCTTGACCTCGTTGTCAGCAACAAGGGCGGCGATATCAGCATCAGTGGTCGCGCCAAGGTCCTGGCCAACAAACGCTACACCGTTGACATCAATTTAACGCCGCAACGCTCGGCCTCAGCTAACGTGACCCAGAGTCTGGGTATGTTCGCACGCCGGCAGAGCAATGGCAGTTATCTATTTAAACAATCTGGAAGCCTGCAACAACTGGGCCTTTAATACGAGTTTTTTCCATGCCTAAAGCCTATCCAAAAATCAAGATCAATCCCGAGAAAGTCAAGATAACACCGGAAAACAAGTGCTCCTTCTGTACTGGATCGATTTGCTGCACCTACGTCACGCAGTGGATCGATACACCCAAATCGAAATCTGATTTCGAACACCTGTTGTGGCAGGTATCCCATGAAGGCGTCGCAGTGTACAAGGACGAAGACGGCTGGACACTGCTGTTCGAAACGCGTTGCACGCATCTGCAACTGAACGGCGACTGCGGTATTTATGACAGACGTCCGGACATTTGCCGCGAACATTCCAACGATTACTGCGAATTCGATGCCCCGTCAGAAGATGGTTTTGATCTTTATTTCCCCGATTACAAATCGCTACGTAAATATTGCAAGAAACGCTTCAAGAAATGGAAGAAGTGAACGACGTCAACTCATGATCTGATCAAAGGATTCGATCAGTGGATATTCCGGGTGCTGTTTATCAGGCCCTCGACTATCCGGACGCAATATCGCCAGCAGATGCCGGATACCGTAATTACGCGCGCTGTCCAGTACGCTGAAGTTGTCATCGATAAACAGGGTCGCGGCAGGATCGAACGGCTCGATATCATGCAATCCCGGCCAGAACGGAACCTGTTCCTTGGCATGACCGATCTGGTGTGAAGTAATGATACGATCGAAATGACGGTCGATGCCGGTAATTTCCATTTTCAGCTCCACGCTGACAGCATGTGCATTAGTCACCAGTACCACCCGCTTGCCGTGCATGTGAAGGTACTGAAGAAAGTCTTCTACCTGGGGGCGTACGGCTATGTGATGCGACACCTCTCGTTTCAGCTGCGAAATATCCAGCTGCAGTTCTCGCGACCAGTAGTCGATACAGTACCAGTCCAGGCTACCCATTACCGCCGTGTATTTCCGATTCAGAATCGATCGCGCTTCAGCTTCATCCAGCCCATGTTGTTCGGCATAACGCACCGGAACATGCTCCAGCCAGAAATGATTGTCGAAATACAGATCCAGCAACGTACCATCCAGATCGAGAAATACGGTTTTTATCGGAGTCCAGTCGAAGTTCATATCATCGCCCTGTTAAAGCGCATGGGATTTAGCCTGAAAAAGAGTACAATGCAGTTAATTCTAAAGGTTTGTCGATGAATAAAAAACCTCGCATTACCGACACCCGAATCATCGCCAACAGCCGCCTGTTTACCATTCAACAGGTCGGCCTGGAATTCAGCAACGGCGAGCAGCGTCACTACGAGCGCATCCAGGCACCGGGAACCGGCGCAGTGATGGTGGTGCCGGTAACCGGCGAGGGTGATGTTATTCTGATACGTGAATACGCCGTAGGCACGGATCGTTACGAATTACTGCTGCCAAAAGGCGTCATCGACGAGGGCGAATCGATAGTCGATGCGGCTAACCGCGAAATGATGGAGGAAGTGGGCTGCGGGGCAAGACGCCTGGACCACATCAATTCCGTATCCATCGCACCCGGCTACCTGAGCTTTACCACCCACATCGTTATCGCCACCGAACTGTACGAGAAACGCCTGCCTGGCGACGAGCCGGAACAACTGGCTACCTATCACTGGCCGCTGACCGGCTTATCCGAACTGCTGGCCCATGAAGAACTCACCGAAGCCCGCAGTATCGCCGCCCTTTACCTGGCAAGAGACTACCTGGAGCAGCATGGATAATCTGACCGACATCAATCTCGAATACCTCTGTCACAATGCCATCGATATCGCACGGCAGGCGGGTGAGAAAATTCTGCAGGTCTACAACACCGATTTCGACGTTGAACAGAAATCCGACCATACACCGTTGACTGAAGCCGATATCGCCGCCCATAACCTCATTGTTCGGCAGCTCTCGGAACTGACACCGGATATTCCCGTACTCTCCGAAGAATCCACCGACGTACCTTTCGTTACCCGTAAACAGTGGATTCGTTACTGGCTGGTGGACCCACTGGACGGCACCCGCGAATTCGTCAAACGCAATGGTGAATTTACCGTCAATATCGCATTGATCGAAAATCACAAGAGTGTGATCGGCGTCATCTATGCACCGGTGCTGAAAGTCGACTACTTTGCCTGGCGCGATGGCGGCGCCTACAAGCTCGACGCAGAACGCAAACATCGCCGTATTCGAGTACGTAAGGCACCTGCCGTACCCACTGTGGCCGGTAGTCGTTCACATGGCTCCGAACGTCAACGCAGCTATATCGAAAAAATCGGTGATGTGGAATTAATAACGATGGGCAGCTCACTGAAATCCTGCCTGGTTGCAGAAGGCGTAGCGGACATCTACCCGCGACTCGGCCCGACATCGGAATGGGATACTGCGGCGGCACAATGTATCGTCGAACAGGCCGGCGGCTCTATGACACGCACCGACCTGCGACCATTGCGTTACAACACGCGGGAAAGTTTACTGAATCCGGAATTTCTGGTCTTCGGCGACAGTAGCCGTGACTGGTCACGCTACCTGCCGCGCGAAGAATAATACGGATCAGCTAAATGAATCCCTGAACGCGGACAGGAACCGGTCCAGATCATTTTCCGGCAAATGATTGATACCTGCCGCCGCTTCCCTGCCGCCTCCCGTTTCGAACTGACGGCATAACACATCGGCACCCGACTTATTGTTCAGCGGTGCTCGCACACTCACCAGGTAGCCGCCATCCTTGCATGTCAGCATTGCGTGGGCACGATCCGGATTCTGTTGCGCCATATCATTGGCGAACACACCGCTGACCCGTCTCGCCCATTTTTCATTGGGCAGAATAAACAGCGCATGTTGCGGATCTTCGTATTCGCTATTCAACGACTCGGCCTGGGCAAAATCATTCTTATACCCCTCCAGCAAGGTCTGGTAACCGGCTTCATCGTTGATAAAAACAAAAGGATCGGCATAAGGCTTAACCAGGTTGTAAAGATCAACCGGGGTGTAGATAAGATCATCGAGTGACGAGCCGTAGCCGTTGTAATTCATACAGGTGCCGAGCAGTTTCAATTGTTCGAGCTGCTCGCCGGATAACTGCAGCGGTTTGGCAACGGTCTCCGCGGAGGTATAAAGATTATCGCCATAGGCACCGACCACCGCCCAGGCCAGGAACTGGTTTTTCAGGCTACCGTTCACCAGCAGGCTGGTGCATACATTGGCATCGGTATTGATGTGGGTTTCAAGTTGATCATGCTCGGGAATCTCACCGGCAAAATGGTGATCGAAATAACGTACCCGTGCACCGGACTCCAGAACACGTAGCAACTCATCACGATTCTTGTCCAGGGAGATATCCAGTACGGTCACTTCATCACCGGACTGGGCAGACACTTTCTTGAGCAGGCTGATATCACGTTTGACACCGGTTACCAGCTCACTGTCTACCGGACTGGCCAGTCGCAACTGGTGTAAAGCGCAAATGCCATCCGCATCCCCGTTAAATACATCAATAAAACCCATCCTCAGTACCTCGATTCATTTTTATAGATCATCCAATAATATACAAAGCCTGTTATGAGCGACACAGGTCATATGCCCATATCAATGACTCGTCGCAATCATGTCTAATGGAATGTTTTGCGCCGTAGCTGACTCCGACAGATCATCGATTGAGAAAATAAATCTTTTCGTATCAGCAACATAGCTATTCC
>CBDULQ010000004.1:0-39371 GCA_965368115.1 uncultured Gammaproteobacteria bacterium
CTGAGTCGTGCTGAGATTAGCGTGGCCGAGCAGTTCCTGCACGGCGCGCAGGTCACGACTGGATTCCAGCAAATGGGAGGCAAAGGAATGGCGCATCAGGTGGGGATAGAGATTCTGCTCCAGGCCCTGGGCCAGTGCCCATTTCTTTAAGCGTTGCTGCACGCTGGCAGCACTGATGCGCGTGCCCCGCCGGCTGACGAACAGGGCCGGTTCCTGTTCCGCGGCCAGACGGTCGCGTTGTTTCAGCCAGGCCCTGAGGGCGGCTTCCGCCTTACTGCCGAAGGGTAACAGGCGCTGCTTACGCCCCTTGCCGGTCACCCGCAGGCTTCGCCCGGACCAGTCGACGTCCACCGCATTCAGCGATACCAGTTCCGCCAGCCGCAGGCCGCATCCGTACAACAGTTCCATCATGGCGTGATCGCGTATCGCCAGCGGGTCATCCTCAGTGATGTTCATCAACTGATCGAGCTGGTCCGGAGTCAGCACTTCGGGCAATTTGCGTGCGGCACGTGGCGCACTCACACCCTGGGCGGGATTACGTTTGATGAGGTGATGACGGAGTAGATAATTGAACAGACTGCGGAGTGACGACAAGAGTCGCTGGATACTTTTCGGCGCCAGACCCTGGCGATGCACACGCGCCACATAGTCACGCACCTGCTGACTGTCGATGGCCGGCCAGCCCTGTACATCCTGTTGTTCGCAAAACGCGATAAAGCCGCGAATGTCGCGCTGGTAGTTGCTTAGCGTATGTTTTGAATAACGCTTTTCGGTTTGCAGGTAACGGTAGAACTCATTGAGCTCAGCGGCAAACATCAAAGGCGAGACTTGACGGCGGCGCTAACCAGATCGGACAGTTGTTGCAGGAATTCCGTGCCCATACCCGGGTGATAACGTTGTTCGTCCTGGCTGCCCAGCGCCAGGATACCGAAGCTGTCACCATCAGTGAGCGGCGCCAGTGCACCGGAGGCAATCTTGTCGGCGTCATCGCCAAACAGGAAATGTATCTGCTCATCGGTGAGACGACCGCATTGAATGCGCTGATCAACAATGAGTTTTTTGAATAAGTCGAGTTGCGGATCGGCGGCATCCAGGTAACGCTCCGGATGCTTTTTCAGCAGCGCCTTGTCATCCGTCAGCAATCTGACCAGAGTAAACTCGGAATCCAGCTGACTGCGTAACTCTTCGATGACCGTACCGATAACGTCGTCCAGAGCAGGACAGCCGAACAGGTTGATGGCCAGACGATGCAGGCTGTTATTAAGACGCTGGTTATCGTGTACCGCGTCCACCATTTCACGTAGTTTAGCTTCGAAGTGACCGTTCTTTTCACGCAGGATCGCCACCTGGCGTTCGATCAGCGACACCGCACCACCGGCCTGATGAGGCACTTCCATCTCGGCAAGTAATAAGGCGTTGTCCTTGAAGAAGTCCGGATGTTCCATCAGGTAGTCGATGACCTGCTGTTCATCCAGCTGGGGGGTGTTCTGCTTTGATTGCGCGTGAGTTGTCACAACAAGTTACCTAATTCTATTTGTCCGTCGAATACGTGGCTTGCGGGTCCTGTCATATATAGATGATTATCCTCGCCCTGCCACCGAATCACAAGGTCACCGCCCGGCAAACTGACCCTAACCTGCTGATCCAGCAATCCCTGGATCTGTCCTGCAACCACCGCGGCACATGCACCGGTACCGCAGGCCAGTGTTTCACCGGCCCCGCGTTCATACACTCTCAATTTAATAGCATCTTTCGCCACAACTTGCATAAAGCCGACATTGACCCGGCGCGGAAAACGCGGATGCGATTCCAGTAACGGCCCGAGTGTGGCCACCGGCGCCCGCTCCACATCGTCCACCTGCAATACGGCATGTGGATTACCCATAGACACTGCCGCGATACGCAGGGTTTCGTCATTCACATCTATGGTATAAGTCTGAGCGCGAGATTCCGCGACGAAGGGCAAGGTTTCCGGCTCCAGTCCCGGAATACCCATATCCACCGTCACCTGTCCGTCGTCTTCGAGTTGTAATTCAATCATGCCGGCGGCGGTTTCCACCGGAATTCGCCGACTCTCGGTGAGCCCGTTCTGATAGACGAAACGGGCGAAACAGCGTGCACCGTTGCCGCACTGTTCCACCTCACCGCCATCGGCATTGAAAATGCGGTAGCGGAATTCAGCCTGGCTCGATTGCGCGGATTCCACCAACAGAATCTGGTCACAACCGATCCCGAAGCGCCGGTCGGCGATACGGCGCAATTGATCGGGCTGCAGACGCACCTGCTGATTAATGGCATCGAACACCACGAAATCGTTACCCAGACCGTGCATTTTGGTGAAATTCAGTAACATGAACCGTTTCCTGCGCAGAATGTTGCTAGCTTAACCGATGATCATTTGACTTGATAGCGCAGCAGGTTCATTATCTGTCAGGTAATGTCATGACAGGTAAGCTGCTATGAAAGACAATCCGGACAAACCCCCTGTTCGACCCAGCTGTGAAGCCATCATCGATCTGTTCCCCGACCCCTTCGTCATCATCGACCGCAATTTCCGTATCGTCGCCTGTAACCAGGAATACAAGGACCACTACCAGGTCGGTCGCGACGATATCGTCGGCAAACACTGCTATGAAATTTCCCACGGCATCGATCGCCCCTGTAGCCAGAACGGCGAACATTGCCCGCTGGAAGAAGTGGTCGCCACCGGCAAACCGACCAACGTGATGCATGTGCATCATAACCACGACCACGAAGAACACGTGCAGATTTCCGCGGCACCCATTCACGACGACGACGGCAATGTGGTGTACATGGGCGAAACCATGCATCCGCTGCCACAGCAGAACGATCAGGACCTGATTCTGATCGGCCGCTCCAAGGCTGCGTTGCGCCTGATCAGCATTCTGTACCGGGTCGCGCCAACTCAATCGACCGTGTTCCTGCTCGGTGAAAGCGGCGTTGGCAAAGACTGCGCGGCCCGATACATTCATCATCATTCCGATCGCAACAATGCCCCCTTCATCGTCGTCGACTGCGGCGCCCTGGGTGAGAACCTGATCGAGAGTGAACTGTTCGGTTACGAAAAAGGTGCCTTTACCGGCGCCAACCGAACCAAGATGGGCCTGTTCGAAGCGGCCAACAAGGGCACCCTGTTCATCGACGAAATCGGTGAATTACCCTTGCATCTGCAAACCAAATTACTGCGTGTGCTGGAAACCGGCACCATTCGCCGCATCGGCGGCACGCGCTATATCGATGTCGATGTCCGCATCATCGCCGCCACCAATCGCGACCCCAAGGAAATGATTCAGAACGGTAATTTCAGGCAGGATCTGTACTACCGTCTCAGTGCGTTTCCGGTCACCGTGCCGCCGTTGCGCGAACGCAAGGACGACATCCCCGGACTGGCGGAATTCTTTCTGAAGAACATCGAAGAAGGTGACAACCAGATTCCACTGGCGCCGGAGGTCATCGAAAAACTGCTCGGCTACAGCTACCCCGGCAACGTGCGCGAACTGCGTAACATGATCGAACGTGCGGTGATCCTCGCCGCGGGCAGCAGCATCATGCCGGACTACATTGTGTTCGAGGACGAACACGCTGCCTATTATCGACCGGAGCCGACTCCACTACCCATGAACAACACCAGCCCCGGACTCGGCGGCGACAACCCGCAGATGGCCGCTCGCTCGACTCGGCTCAGTCGCCAGCAGGTTCTCGATGCACTGAACCAGTGTGGCGGTCATCGCGCACAGGCGGCGCGTTTACTCGGCGTCAGCGAACGTACCATTTACCGCCATATCAAAAGCGATTCCTGAACCAATTTCAAATCGTTTCGGCCTCATTAAAAAAGGCGTGTCCGGAAAAACCGGGCACGCCTTTTTCGACCACTTTTTAAAACAGCTCATTTATTTAACGGTTGTCAGACCCAGGTTTTCCCAGTTCTGCATACCACCGCGATACCACTTCATCTTGTCGGCGGGATAACCGAACTTCAGCAGATTGCGAATGTTATTCGGTGACTGTCCGCACCACATACCGTTGCAGAAGAACACCAGGGTTTTCGCATCGGAGTAGTTCCACAGGCCTTCCTGTTCCTTGACACCGAATTCCCTGGTCATGATTTCAGAGATGGAAATCGGGTCCGCACCCTTGGCCGGATTCAGTTTGGTCCAGGGAATATTTTTCGAACCGGGAATGGTGCCGCGCTTAACCCAGTCGGGCGTCCGCGAGTCGATCACCAGGATGGATTTGTCGCCATCGCTGGCTTTCTTCAGGTAATGCAGTATTTCCACTTCACCGATGGTCTCGACACCGGGCGCCAGTTTAATCGGGTTGATACAGAACGGCGGGCAGTTACGGGATGTTTTGGCGAAGGCCGGATTGACATCGGCCTTGTTATCCTGGTTACGCATGATAGTGACTTTCTTACCGTCGTGCATGACATCGACACTGGCCAGGTCCGGAGTGATTTTCACTTTCAGGTCCGCAGCCTGGGCCGTACCCAGCACCAGTCCCGCCACAGCGGCGGTAGTCACCAGTAAATGTTTAAGTTTCATTTTTAGACTCCTCAATCGTCTTTTTTTAGTGTGGTTTTATTGTTATATGCGAGAGCACCGCGACAGCGCTGCTTATTCACATTCTGGTTCAGGCTCGACCGCCGGTGCACTGCTTGGTGCGGGGGCCTCAGCCTTGCCTGCCGAACCATTGCTGTCGGCGGGCGCATCCTTGACCGCTGCCGAGTTGCAGGCGGGCAGGACGATTAAACTCAGCAGGAATAAAATTCCAGGCATGATCTTCATTTGTAACTCCTCGGTGTGTAATGCTCCAAAGAGATAGCAGGCTTTGTGCCAGCGGACACACAAATAAAAATCATCGAAATTTCAGTAACTTGAAAATTGTAATGAGATGAAAAGGCAGAAAAAGACCTGTCGATGTCATGTCAGTTCATGACATCGACAGGGAGACCTGACATCGCGGCCAGGCCGGTGTCAGGTCACGTGAGTCAGGAACGGTGGAATAGCGCCTATTGATCGAGGATGACTTCGCCGTCCAGCAGCTGGTCCAGCGTTTCCCGCGGTCGGATGAGCTGCCAGGCATCGCCGTCCACCATCACTTCGGCGGCACGCGGTCGTGTGTTGTAGTTGGAGGCCATGGAAAAACCGTAAGCGCCGGATGAACGCACCGCCAGCAGGTCGCCGGCCTGCAGGTCGAGACGCCGCTCCTTGCCGAGAAAATCGCCGGTTTCGCAAACCGGGCCCACCAGATCGTAGACCTTGCCTTCGCCACTGCGCGGCTGCAGCGCGACGATATCCTGCCAGGCGCTGTACAGGGCGGGCCGCATGAGATCATTCATGGCCGCATCGATGATGGCGAAGTTGCGATGCTCGGTGTGCTTCAGGTACAGCACCTCGGTGATGAGAACACCGGCATTGCCGGCGATAGCGCGGCCCGGTTCGATGAGGATCTCCAGGCTGCGATCCCCGAGCTGCGGCAGCAGCGCGGCAATCTGTTGCGCCGGCGAGGGCGGATTTTCGTTCTGGTAGCGAATCCCGAGACCGCCGCCCAGATCCAGGTGGTGCAGATTGATTCCCCGGGCCGCAAGCTGGTCGACCAGTTCCAGCACCCGTTGCAGGGCGTCGACGAAGGGCGTGACCTGGGTAAGCTGGGAACCGATGTGACAGTCGATGCCCTGAATATCGATATGCGCCATCTCCGCCGCCTGCTGATACACCGCCAGCGCCTGGTCATGGGCGATACCAAATTTGTTTTCTTTCAGGCCGGTGGAAATATAGGGATGGGTCTGGGCATCCACATCCGGATTGACGCGCAGGGATACCGGCGCACGACATCCCATCTCCCCCGCCACCCGGTTCAGCAACGCCAGTTCCGCTTCCGATTCCACATTGAAACAACGAATTCCCACGTCCAGTGCACGACGTATTTCTTCCGGCTTTTTACCGACCCCGGAAAACACCACCTTGCCGGCATCGCCACCGGCGCGCAGCACCCGCTCCAGTTCACCCTGCGAGACGATATCGAAGCCGGAACCGAGACGCGCCAGGACATTGAGCACCGCCAGGCTGGAGTTGGCTTTCACTGCATAACACACCAGGTGCGGATGCGCGCCCAGCGCCTCATCGAAGGCGCGCCAGTGACGTTCCAGGGTGGCGCGGGAATAGACATACAGTGGCGTGCCGTAGTGCTGGGCCAGACTGCCGAGATCGACGTTTTCCGCACACAGGCGGTTATCTTTGTATTCGAAATAATCCATGCTGAACTGATCGAGTTAGGTTAAAAAATAGTCTTCAATACCCGTTGCCCGGGGATGTCGGCGCCGCATCGGAAGGTGCCTCGCGCGTATTCCCCGACTGCGCCGACGGCGTCTCCTCGGGCAGGTACAGGTCACCGGTTTTACCGCAGCCGGACAGCAGACTGCTGATGGCGAGAACCGCAACGACAACCAGCAGTAGCCAGTTGGCTTTACACATTATGTTCTCCGTGGGTCGGTTAACGGGAATCATGTATTATCCTATCTTATGCGTCTAAAAAGCAGCATTTTTCTCTGGGTTTCCCTCGCCACCGTACTCCCCTTGAGTGCGCTGGTACTCGGTATTACCGCATACAGCGAGCATCTGTATAAAAAGAATGTCGACAAGGACATCAACGTCAGCATGAACAACATCGTGTCGGAGCTGGCATTTCGTCTCAATTACGAACGTGAGGTGGTTATCTCGCTGGCTTCGTCGCCGGCCATGAAACGCTTCTTCCCCATTCTCGAAGCCGCCGCCGAAGGCGATCTGCATCCCCAGTATTTCGAGGAAGTGGACAAAATAAACGAATTCCTCGCCGCCTTCCAGCACTCGGTACCCGGACTGGACACGGTGCGCATCCTCGATATCGACGGCAATACCCTGGTTAAAGTCCGTTTCGGTAAACACCTGCCGGCACTGTTCGAAAGTATGGAAGAGTTTCCCTTCGCCGAAGAAGAACTGGTGGAAGACGATTTTCTCGAATGGATGCTGCAACTGGAATCCTACGTACTGGTCTACGGGCAATTGCCGCTGAGTCGCCGCGACTACGAAGTCAACCAGGAACTCTCCTTGCTCAATGCCATCGTCCCCCTGTCCAATACGCAGGGTGAAAACATCGGATTTCTCACCGCTCGCGCACTGGGCGATCAGCTCGATCACATGCTCGAAGCTTTACCGCGCAGCAACAAATATCGCATGAGTATCGTCGAGCTGAATCCGGGCAACAAACAGCGCAACGGTATGTACCTGTACAGCGACATGGGACCACAAGTGATTAATTTCGCCCAGCCCCATGATCCGGACCTGAAGATCGACGCCCACGGCCATCCCAAATTGTGGCAGGAAATCGAGCAGAAAAAATTCGGTCAGTTCGTCGACAACGACGACGGCTATCGTTACTACTACCAGGAGTTTTATCCCTACACCAACCAGCTGGTCAGCTGGGTGGTCATACTGCAACTCAACAACAGCGAACTCACCGCCCCGTTCCAGCGTATCCGCTTCGGTTTGCTCGGTTTCGCAATTACTGCGCTGGTAATAAGCCTGGTGCTGGCCAATCTGGGTGCGCGCAATATTGCCGAACCCATCAGTCGTTTTTCACGCACGCTGACAAAATATGCCGATGGGGAACACGAACTGAAAACCCATTTACCCAAGGGCGCCGAAGAACTGGAACAACTGGACCGTTCCTTTCACTACCTGGTGGAAACCCTGCAGAACATGGAATACGAACGCGACCGTGTGCAACACATGATGTTGCAACAGGCCAAGCTGGCCAGCATCGGTGAAATGGCCGCAGGTATCGGGCATGAATTGAACAATCCGCTCAACAATATCCTGTCGTTCAGCAAATTGATCGAACGCGATTTACCTGAACTCACCAATGAAGCCGAGGAAGATCTCAAAGGCTTGCGCGATGAAGTGTCGCGCGCCGGTCGCATCGTCAAGGGCCTGCTCAATTTCGCCCGCCAGGTACCGCCGGAATATACCGAGTTCGAAATCATCCCCTGGCTGAAAGACACGCTGTTACTGGTGGAACCCGAAGCCCACAAACGGCATGTCGAAACCCGCTTGCTGGATGCGCCGGATACGGTTATGGAAGGTGACCGGCAACAATTGCAGCAGGTGCTGGTCAATCTACTGGTGAATGCGATTCAGGCCAGTAAAACCGGCGATCGCGTCGACGTGTCGGCGGAAATCGTCGAACCCGGTATCGTCAAGGTACAGGTCACCGACTATGGTACCGGCATCGACAAAAGTGTTCAGGACAAGGTGTTCGATCCGTTCTACACCACCAAGTCGGTCGGTGAAGGCAGCGGTCTGGGTTTGTCCATCAGCCTGGGTATCGTACAATACCACGAAGGTCAGCTGAGTCTGATCAACAATGATCAGGGCGGCGTCGACGCTATTATCGCCCTGCCACAGAGAAAGTTTGAAGCATGAGTGCCGAGTTACGAATTCATTTTATCGACGACGATCCCACCGCGGGCGATCTGTTTCGTCGTTTTAGTCGCGGCAAACCCTACGCCATCAATATTTTTCGCGACCCGCTACCGGCACTCGACGATATCCGGGACAACGGCAGCGATCTGGTCATCACCGACCTGAGCATGCCCAATATGTCGGGACTGGAACTACTTGAATCGATCCGCCAGACCGACCTTGAAGTACCGGTCATCATGATCACCGGTTTTTCCACCGAAGAGAATGCCATCAAGGCACTCCGTCTCGGTGCCACTGACTTCATAAAGAAACCTTTCGACATGGACGACCTGTTTGCGCAGATCGACCAGACGCTGAAAACCGCCGACCAGCGCCAGCAAGAAAAAAGTCAGCGACCGCGACTGGCGGACACCCAGAACCAGTACGGCATGATCGGACAATCGGATGCGATTCAGAAAATCTATTCCATTATCGACAAGATTTCCGATATCCGTTGTAACGTCATCATCGAAGGCGAATCGGGCACCGGTAAGGAACTGGTGGCGCATGCGATTCATAATCACAGTGTTTTTTCCGACCAGCCGTTCATCGTCATCGACTGCGGATCGCTAACCGACACCCTGCTGGAAAGCGAACTGTTCGGCCATGAAAAAGGCGCTTTTACCGGCGCCACCCAGAACAAACCCGGCTTGCTGGAAGTGGCCAGCGGCGGCACCATTTTTCTCGACGAGATCTGCAACATATCCGATGCCATGCAGATGAAACTCATGCGCGCGGTACAGGCACAGCAGATCACCCGGGTCGGCGGCATCCAGCCCATCGATATCGATGTGCGTTTCGTAGTCGCCACCAACCGCAACATCGAAGAGATGATCGAGGCCGGACAGTTTCGCCACGACCTCTATCATCGACTCAATGTGGTCTCCATCAAGATGCCGCCACTTCGCGAACGTCCACAGGACATCGAGCTGCTGAGCAGCCACTTCGTCAATGAATTCGCCCAGCGTTATCAACGCGACGTGCAGGGTTTCGATGACGCCTCTATCGAGCGCATGAAAAACTACAGCTGGCCGGGCAATATCCGCGAACTGCGCAACCTGGTGGAACGCAATATCGCGCTGGCCGATGGACCGGTGCTGAAGGTGGAACAGAACCTGATGAACACCAGTGGCGACTCGGCCATCGACGCGGATGCACCGACGCTGGAGGAACTGGAAAAACGCTACATCATGAAAATCCTCGAACGCTGCGACGGCAACCGGGAACAGACCGCATCCATTCTCGGTATCAATAAATCCACCCTGTGGCGCAAGCTGCAAAGCTGGCAGGAATAGGCACACAGCGCCAGCTCATTCTGCAAACCGCAGGTTGCACATTGCAACCATCGAACCGCGAGAATAGCGATACTTCCTGCCTAAGTTATTGATTATTCATAAACGCCATCGATGGCACAGCTCCTGCTCAGGGTCTGTCCATGAAAGTCCGTATCCATTTTGAATATTCGATTTTTCACGCTTTGTTATTCGCCGCCGTAATGAGCGGTTTATTCCTACTATTCCATTGATGAGGTGCATCGTGAACAAGCAACGTCGCTTAATGATCAAGGGTACCCTGGCCACCGCGGCCCTGGGCACCGCCGTTGCAGCCGGCCTGATTACACCCTCTCGGGTACTGGCTGCCAGCAACCTGAAACCGGCTTTTGAAGCCAAGTCCGTCGATGCGGTACTGACCAGTCTGTTCCCGGGTCAGAAACTGCAGGACAGCGCGTCCATTAACATCAAGGCGCCGGACATCGCCGAGAACGGTGCCGTGGTACCGGTGACCGTTTCCAGCGATATGAAGAACATCGACAGCATCAGCATCATCGTTGCCGAAAACGGCACACCACTGGTCGCCAGTTTCGATCTGCCCAAAGATGCCGATGCTTTCGTATCGACACGTATCAAGATGGGTAAAACATCCGAAGTAGTCGCCATCGCCAAATCCGGCGACACACTGTATCGTGCATCCAAAGAAGTCAAAGTCACCATCGGTGGCTGTGGAGGTTAATCATGTCATCTATCAAGATTCGCGCTAAAGAGACAGGTGGCAATGCAACCATCAAGGCATTGATCAACCACCCGATGGAAACCGGTTTGCGCAAGAACAACAAAACCGGCAAACTGATCCCGGCTCATTTCATTCAGAATGTGGTCTGTGAACTGAACGGAAAAACCGTGATCAACGCTCACTGGGGTACTGCCATTTCCAAGAACCCCTACCTGAGCTTCCGCATCAACGACGCCAAAAAAGGCGACGAGCTGAAGCTGAGCTGGATCGATAACACCGGTCAGTCTGATAGCACCATAACGACAATCAAGTGATTCAGATCACGGATTGAAGGGTTACAATAACGGGGGTCGAATGACCCCCGTTTTTTTCCCGGGAAAATCCTTAAACAAACAGAGCATCCCTAAACTATTTCGGAGCAAGTCCCTATGTGGTCGAGAACCTGTTTAATCATTGCTGCGTTATTATTCAATCACACCGTTGTCGCCGATTCAGACACCACCATCAGCATCCGCTACCTGTCACCCGAACTGACACAACAAATTGTTGCGACGGCGGTCAGCACCTGTACCGAGAAAGGCTATCGTGTTTCCGCCGCCGTCGTGAACCGGGACGGCACCCTGGGCGCGTTTCTACGCAACCCCCTGTCCGGCCCGCACACCGAAGAGGTAGCGCAACGCAAGGCGTTCTCCTCCGCCTCCTTCCAGACCACCACCGAACAGATGCAGGATCGCCAGGAAATACGACATGCTTCGCGCATCCTGCTGGTCAAGGGTGGCGTCCCCATCGAAATCGGCGGTCATTTTTATGGTGCGGTAGCGGTATCGGGCGCCACCGAAGATGATGACGCGGTGTGTGCGAGTGCCGGTATCGATGCCATCCGAGAACAACTGGAGTTTGCGGAATAGGCTTTGGTTGTCAGTCGTAGAACACCGCCAGCCACAGGGTAGGCTGGTCCGGATCGGTGTAATCGACGCGATGTCTGACATGGGCGGGAATGTTGACGAAGTCGCCGGCATGCAGCTCTTTCATTGCGCCGTTATCGAACAACAGCCGGGCATGGCCTTCCAGTAACAGCACCCATTCATGCTGATCCTGGTCGTACCAGAAATCATCCGCCGAGCTATGGCCGTGTGAAACAATGCGTTCGATACGCACATGCTCGGACTCCGCCAGCGTCTGGAAAATTTCATCCGGGATATCCTCCGGCACATTGCCCAGTACATTACCGCTGATCATGATTCCAATGCCTCGGCAATCGCCGACTGGGGTGTGTTGTGCAGGAATGCGGCATGCAGGGGATAAATTTTGTGCAGCTTGGCCACATGTTCCAGTTCCGCTTTTTGCACGAACACGATGGTGCGGGTGTTCGGCGAATATTTCGGCAGGCTCGATAACAGGGTATCCAGATTGCTGATGTTCACCCCCGCGTAGTTGTTGCCGTAACCGTAAAAGAATTCAGCGACGATGAAATCCGGTTTTTCCTTTTTCAACACCTTCATGGCGTTACGCATGGAATTGACCTGGAATTCCTGGCAACCGAGTTGCTGATACAGATCGGACAGTCGGGGGTGGGTCGGTGATTCGATGATGCTGAGAACTTTTGTCATAGTAATTCTGTGGCTGTGACGATGGGTACCCGTCTAATCGGTATCCCGTTTATTTTCGCAGACAAATCTGTCGGCCTGGCTTATCCCGTTACAAAAAATGACACAGGCACAAATGAGAACAGGACAATGAACAAATAAAAATCGAGCTCAAGTGACTCCCTCAATGGAGTTCTTCGACATGCCAGGTATACAGCAAGTGGACCTATCACCGGCCAGCGCTCAATCAATGGTGGCTGTTGAAACCTGGATACCATATATAACCATCCTGATATTAAATTCATATAAATCGATACGGCAAACAGGACAAACATCGGTTCCTGAGACATCGACATCTGTTCAGTGGCCCGAAGCTGGAAAATCGCATACAAAGCCCCTGCTAACGCTATTACAGCGAGAATCAGAAACAGCCACCTGAGTTTCTGCAGACGGATCTGGGCTTTAAGGTAAAAACGGGGCACCGGCATTTTTTGATATCAGGTTTTATCCAAAAGGTTCTGATAAAATACCACGACTGCAAATTCATAAACACCTACCCATGCCCCTGTTAACCCTACGTAATGTCAGCCTCGGCTTCGGCGGTCCCAACCTGCTCGACCAGGTCAATCTGCAAATCGAAGCCGGTGAACGCCTGTGTCTGCTGGGCCGTAACGGCGAAGGCAAGTCCACACTGATGAAGCTGATCGCCGCACAGATCGATGCGGACCAGGGGCAGATCGAACGGCAGCAGGGACTTAAAGTCGCCTACCTGACCCAGGACGTGCCCGCCGAGCTGGACGGCAGTGTTTATGACGTGGTCGCTTCCGGCCTGGACGAAACCGGCGAGTTACTGCGTCGTTATCACCAGGTCAGCCTGCAACTGGCGCAACAGGCCGACGATCGCACCCTGGCGGAACTGGAACGCATTCAGCATCAACTGGAAAGTCGTGGCGGCTGGCAGATGTCGCAGCAGATCGAATCCACCCTGTCGCGCCTGCAGTTGCCGGCCGACCAGGCCTTCTCCGCACTGTCGGGCGGACTCAAGCGCCGGGTGCTGCTGGCCCGTGCACTGGTCATTCAACCGGATCTGCTGTTACTGGACGAACCCACCAATCACCTGGATATCGAAGCCATCCAGTGGCTGGAAGAATTCATGCTGGGCTGGAACGGCAGCCTGATGTTCATTACCCATGACCGCGCCTTTCTGCGCCGCCTGGCCACCCGCATCATCGAACTGGATCGCGGCCAGCTAACCTCCTGGCCCGGCGACTACGATAATTTCCTGCAACGCAAACAGGAGATGCTGGATGCGGAAGCCAAACTGAATTCGGAATTCGACAAGAAGCTGGCCCAGGAAGAGAGCTGGATTCGTCAGGGCATCAAGGCGCGGCGGACCCGTAACGAAGGTCGGGTACGCGCACTGAAAGCCATGCGTGAACAGCGCCAGCAGCGCCGTGAACAGAAAGGCCAGGCCACGCTGGCCATGAACGAACTGGAGAAATCCGGCAAGATCGTCATCGAAGCGGAACAGGTCTCTTACGCTTATGATGACAAGGCCATCGTCAGGGATTTCAGCACCACCATCCTGCGCGGCGACAAGGTCGGCATTATCGGCCCCAACGGGGCCGGCAAGTCCACACTGATCCAGTTACTGCTCGGCCAGTTGCAACCGCAACAGGGGCATATCAAACTCGGCACCAAACTGGAACTGGCCTATTTCGATCAGCACCGTTCTGACCTGGAAGACGACAAGACCCTGCGCGACAACCTGGCCGAAGGTCGCGAACGCATCGACATCAACGGCAGCAGCAAACACGTGATCGGTTATCTGGGCGAATTCCTGTTTACACCGCAACAGTGTAATGCGCCGGTAAGCACCTTGTCCGGCGGCGAACGCAATCGATTGATGCTGGCCAAGCTGTTTTCGAAATCGTTCAACCTGCTGGTGATGGACGAACCCACCAACGACCTGGACATCGAAACCCTGGAGTTACTCGAAACCCTGCTGGTCGATTACCAGGGCACCCTGTTACTGGTTAGCCACGATCGTGATTTTCTCGACAATGTGGTCACCAGTACGCTGGTCTTCGAAGGTCAGGGCAAAGTGAATGAATATGTCGGGGGTTATGACGACTGGCTGCGACAGGCGCAACAGCAGCCATCGAAAGACACGGCACCAGTCCCCGACAAAAAAGTCCCGGCCAAAGGCGCACAACGTAAACCCGCCAAACTGAGCTACAAGGATCAGCGTGAACTGGACCAGTTACCCGCTCGCATCGAACAACTGGAAGCTGAACTCGAACAGATACATCAAACCATGGCCAGTGCGGAGTTTTACAAACAGGACAATCAACAGATCACCACCACCCAGGATCGCCTGCAACAGATCGAAGATGAACTGGCCGAAGCCTATGAACGCTGGGAAGCGCTGGACAAATTGCAGGCGGAAATCAACGGCTGAAAAGCCGGGATCGGTTAACGGAAATACTGTTCAGTGATGGAGTTGTGCAGGTCGCCCAGTCCGAGTTGCAACTCGTCGATAAACTTATGCAATTCATTCTGCGCCAGCACCGCCTGGTCGGCGCGCAATACTTTTTTACCCACTTCATTCAACTCGGCAATCAGTTCATCATTACGCGGCAGATGACGTAGACAGGTTTTCACTTCCAGCAGCGCATGGAAAAAAGAACGCGGGAATTTCTTGTCCTTGAGCAGGAACTTGAGAACATCGGGACGCCGCACCCGAACCTGGATGGTCCGACGATACATCTGGTAAGCGGTCATGGATTTAAGCACGCTCATCCACTGGATGTTTTCGAATGGCGTCAGGCCTTCGTGTTCGGGCAGCAGATTGGCGGAACGCACGTCGATGATACGGGTGGTCATGTCGGCACGTTCCAGGTTGCGTCCCATGCGCAGGAAATCGTAACCGATGTCATGCAGCATGGTACCGGCCAGCAGACCGGTTACGGTTTGCGAGCCGGAAATTACCGTCTGTAGATAATCGTAACGGCCTTTCTTGGAATAACCGCTGGCGGCGTTACGTTTGGCGATCATGTACAGGTCGTTGACCCGCTCCCAGCATTCACGCGGAATAATGTCGCGAATGGTACGCGCATTTTCCCGCGCCTGTTCCAGCGAATTCAGAATCGAACTGGGACTGTCTGTTTCCGATATCAGAAACTTGAGCACGGTGCGTTCATTCACATCGCTATGGGTCTGATCGTAATATTCCTCGGAACCGAGAATCTCGATAATCGGTCGCCAGCCAGGGCGCACGCCAGACGGCAGATCCAGCATCAAATTGGTATTCACCATGATGATGCGCGCGGTGTTTTCCGCACGTTCGATGTAACGCGCCATCCAGTAAATATTTTCTGCGACTCGGGATAGCATCTCAATGGCCCCCGTCGTCGACGATCCAGGTATCTTTACTGCCACCACCCTGGGACGAATTCACCACCGTCGAACCTTTACGCAACGCCACCCGGGTCAGACCACCGGTGGTCACGTAAACATCGTTCGGCGCACTCAATATGAACGGCCGTAAATCCAGATGGCGCGGCTCGACTCGATTGTGTACCAGCGTCGGCGCCGTCGATAAGGTCAGCATGGGCTGCGCGATATAGTTGCGCGGGTCTTTATGAATCAGTTTCTTGAAATGCTCACGTTCCTTGACCGTGGCATGGGGACCGATCAGCATGCCGTAACCACCGGACTCGTTGGCCGGCTTGACCACCAGTTCCGCCAGGTGATCGAGTACGTATTCCCGGTCTTCTTTATTGATACATTTGTAAGTCGGTACGTTTTCGATCAGCGGCTCTTCGTCGAGATAATACTTGATGATTTCCGGCACATAGGAATACACCACCTTGTCGTCGGCGACACCGGCACCCGGTGCATTGGCCAGCGCGACGTTACCGGCTTTCCAGGCTCGCATCAGGCCGGGTACACCGAGATAGGAATCGGGATTGAACACTTCCGGGTCGAGGAACAGATCGTCGATACGCCGGTAGATGACGTCCACCCGTGAAAGTCCGTCAACGGTGCGCATGTAAACACAATCGTCCTCTTCGACAATCAGGTCACTGCCCTGCACCAGTTCCGCGCCCATTTGCTGTGCCAGGTAGGAATGTTCGAAATAGGCGGAGTTATAGATGCCGGGCGTGAGTACCACGATTTCCGGCTGCTCGATGTTGCGCGGCGACAGCGCGGCCAGCATGTCGTACAGCTTCGACGGATAGTCGTCCACGGGCAGAATGTTTTCGGTTTCGAACAGGTCCGGGAACACCCGCTTCATGACCTGGCGGTTTTCCAGCATGTAGGAGACACCGGACGGCACGCGCAGGTTGTCTTCCAGAACGTAGATGACGCCGTTGCTGTCGCGCACCAGATCCGAGCCGCAGATATGCGCCCAGATACCGCCCGGAGGATCGATGCCGATGCATTGCTTGCGGAAATTGACCGAATTTTTCAACAGGTCGGCGGGGAACAGGCCGTCCTTGACGATGTTCTGCTCGTGATAGATATCGTCGATGAACATGTTCAGGGCGCGCACGCGCTGCTTCAGACCTTTCTCGACCTGGTCCCATTCCGATCTGGGAATGACCCGGGGAATAATATCGAATGGCCAGGCGCGATCGATGGAGCCTTCTTCTTCGGTATACACTGTGAAGGTGATACCCATGACGCTGATGGCCATGTCGGCGGCGGATTTATATTCTTCGATTTCGTTGTCGCGGAGATCGCGGAGATACTGGCACAGAGCAGTGGACGCGGGACGCGGTTTACCCGCGGCGCGGATCAATTCATCATATAGACCTTTGACTTTGTAGCTTCCCCAGCGTATTGCCATGAAATGCTCGAACCCTGATCCGGTTGTGATCGACTTGTGTTGATCATAGCTTAATACGCATTGCCGGGTGAAGTAAAATCCCTTAGGCAAACCCGCCCTGTCTGGTAGTATTCGGGTCAAACTGGGTAATATTCGTCGGAGTTCTGTTCAATGACCTACTGCCTCGCCGTGAATGTCAATGAAGGCATCGTGTTCGCCTCGGATTCGCGCACCAACGCCGGTGTCGACTACATCCGCACCTCGACCAAGATGTACCGCTTTTGCTGGGATGGCGATCGTATTCTGGTACTGCTCTCCTCCGGTAACCTGGCGACTACCCAGGCGGTCATCAATTCCATTCATAGCGATCTCGATAACCCGCGCGCCAAATTCAATCTCAAAAAAGCCAAACACCTTTATGACATTGCCGACTACATCGGCGACCTGAGTCAGCGTGAACAACAGTTGCACGGCCCGGCGGTGGAAAAAAACGGCGGCACGGCAGCCGCCAGTTTTCTGCTGGGCGGTCAGATCAAAAAACAGGACCACGATGCCTATCTGATTTATCCGGAGGGGAATTACATCAGTGCGTCCACCGATACACCCTATCTGCAGATTGGCGAGAACAAATACGGTAAACCGATTCTGGATCGGGTAATCACTTCGGAATCGTCGCTGAACGATGCCGCCCGCTGTGCACTGGTATCGCTGGATTCCACCATGCGCAGTAATATTTCCGTGGGTCCGCCACTGGAACTGGCCATGTACAGCAGTAACAGTCTGGAAGAACCGCGCCACATGTCCTTTAAACTGGCATCGCCCTATTACAAATCGCTTCAGAAATCCTGGAACGAAGGCATCAAGCGCGCCTTTCTCGACCTGCCGAAATTCGACTGGGAGTAGTCAGTACTGGCGGGTAATCACGCGGTGCACAAAGGCCAGTTTTTCAGTAATGGTGTCGGACAGAACAAAAGGATAAGCATCCGCCAACCCCATGCTGCGATTCAAATCGTTCAACGCCACCGATAAATCGCTCCATTCGTTGGCCAGATACTGGATTGAAATCGAGGCCAGGTACTCGGCATGGAACTGCTGGTGGCGAACCGGATTGTCGTCGCAATTACCCAGCTCGAAACCATAGTCACTGGCGGTCTCCAGGGTATCCACCATGTGCAGGTAATGGGCCCAGGTTTCCGCCCAGTCCTCCCAGGGATGCGCGCTGGCATAGGCGCTGATCCAGCTGAATTCCCAGTTCGCCTGCGGACCGTTTTCGTAATACCGACTCAGAGCGGCATCGTAATCTTCTCGTTCATCGCCGAACAGCGCACGAAAATCACCCAGCAGATTCGAATTGCGCAACAGCAGATCCCAGTAATAATGCGCCGATTCATGGCGAAAATGACCGAGCAGGGTACGATAGTTTTCCTGCATACGGGTTCGATGACGCTCGCGAAACACCGGGTCCGCCTCGGCAATATTGAGGGTGATGACGCCGCAGGCATGTCCGGTGATGACCCGTTTCGACATGGGCTTCAGCTGGGCGAATTCGGAATAGCCCTGATCTTCCTTCAGGTGAAAGGCCAGGCCATGCTCGGGGTCCTGCTTACGATCGATGATCGGCAACTCGAACCACATCAGGCTGTACAACAGGCGCCGTTTGGCCTGTTCGATACGCCGCCAGAGCAGGATGTTTTCCGGCTTACTCAGATCGGGGATGATTTCCGACAGGCGACAGGAAAAACAGAATTCATGATGGTCTTCGATCGGCACCATCCAGTTGCAGACCCGATGCCGCGCATAGTTGTTACACTTGCGATACAGCCGATCATTGGAATAGGCCCGCCAGACACCTTCGGATTCGGGTGACAGGGTGCTGAGTACACGATCGTCGGGCAGAAAACCCAGTTCGTGCTGACAGTTCAGGCACAGGGAATTCTCAAAATGCAGACGGGTACCGCACTGGCACTGATAGGTTTTCATAGGGCCATTCTATCGGCTTAGGGACAACCAGTATACGCCCGCAACCGGGCAAGATCAGCTGCAGATTATCGCCTGTGAAAAATGGCTTCGGATGAATTTACGGTGACAGTGTATAAACCGGAGTGCACAACGCATCGGGGCCGCTGGATAGCGGCCCCGAATAGCACTGTGCCGAACAGCCGACACATCGCGAAGATCAGTCGTGGGCGATGGGTTTATCGGTGAACAGGTAATCCTTGAGTTCATGGTCAAACTTGGGATCCTTGCGACGAATCCACTCCAGCACCATGGCCGCATGTTCTTTTTCTTCATCACGGTTGTGCGCCAGGATGGCTTTCAGTTCCTTGTCCTTGCAGGCGTCGACGCGCTGTTGATACCAGTCGACCGCTTCCAGTTCTTCCATCAGCGAAACAATCGCGCGATGCATGTCGCGGGTTTCGTCGCTGAGTTCTTCGATCGGTTCATGATAACCTTCACTAGCCATTTCAGTTCTCCACAAATGTAATCGATATATGATCGGCAATCCGGCATGATTGCGAGCATGCGGACTACCGTGAAATGAGTTTTCAGAGCAGCTTAGCGCATTTACCGACAGCGAACAATTGCCGGTCTATATGCATCATGTCAGTGATTCAAGCGCCTGTGATCTGGATCATCAAGAACCGTTTCGGGCCCGATATCCGCATTCCATTGTTGTAATCAATCAAGCCCGGCTCTGGTATTCAAACATAAAAAAAGGAACCGCTCAGGGTTCCTTTATATGACCGCACATTATGGATTCGCAAACGGTCGGACTGTACTCAGCTACAACCTTTCGGGCGCGGCAGGCCGGCAATTTTATTTGCACATTTGATCAGGCCTGTCGGAAACAGTGAGTAGATGTATTTCTGGTCACTGCGATCCTTGCCATACTTCTTCTTCATGATTTTGGAAAACGCCCGTGGCTCACAAACCATGCCATTCTCTGTAAAATATTCGCGAGCGGTGTTGATGATGTCCCAGTGCTCGTCGGTCAGTTCCGGAATCTTTTCATTCTTGGCGATTTCCACTGCCAGATCTTCACTCCATTCGTCCAGATTCTCCAGCCAGCCGGCTTCGCTGAGCTGAATCGTCTTGCCGTTAACGATCGCTTCCATTGATAACTACCTCTTGAAAATATATAACGATTAAAACTTGAGTATTTTAGTAGGGTATTATCCGGATATTCAGGCTGGAGTAAACATACTTTTAAAGGGTAATTGTTTCATGCCGAGCGGACCGCAGGTGAAGGCCCTTAACCCGACCTGAAATGCCGTATTTTTTTCAGCCAGTTGCATTATCATGTAGCGAAACGGGCCTGCCGAACAGGCCCGATCGTCGTTTCAACCACCGAAAAGGCAGGATTATGAGCCTGGAATACATCGAAGTGCCCGCCGGCGCATCCACCGAACTGGTCGTCATCTGGCTGCATGGCCTCGGTGCCGATGGCCACGACTTTGAAGCTCTGGTCCCCGAGTTGCGCCTGCCCGCCGATGTGGGTATCCGTTTTCTGTTCCCCCATGCGCCGTTTCGTCCCATTACCCTGAACAACGGCTACGTGATGCGCGGCTGGTACGATATCAGCGGCCTGGACTTTTCCGCGCCCCAGGATGCGCAGGGTATTGCCGAATCCGCCGAACTGGTCAACCAGCTGATCCAGCAACAACGCGCGGCCGGCATTCCCAGCGAACACATTCTTCTCGCCGGTTTCTCCCAGGGCGGTGCCGTTGCACTGCATACTGGGCTGCGCTATAGCGAGCCCCTGGCCGGCATCATGGCGCTGTCCTGTTATCTACCGCTGGCGAACCGCCTGCACCAGGAGCGGCTGGACAGTAATCAGCATACGCCCATATTCATGGCCCACGGGCTGCAGGATGAAATCGTCAATTATCAGTATGGCGCCACCTCCCGAATTCAGCTCGAACAGGCGGGATATCCGGTGCAGTGGCACGATTACACCATGGGTCACGGCGTGAGCCCGGCAGAGATCGAAGACATTCGCCACTGGCTGCTGGAGCGCATCGATACGATACGGGACAAATAAACCATCGTACTAACAGCAGCTTAGGAATGTCCGGCCGGGATCAACGAAGACCGTGACTTTTTTGGCTACTCAGTGCGGATAGAATCGACTACTATTGAGTCAAATGCAGAAGTTTTTTGATTCGGTTGGAGGGCCAACTGTTATGTCCAGTCAGGAAATCGATGTTTTTGGCGGCATGATGCCAGGTGGCCCATTATGGAAAATCGCTCCGACCCGTGACGAAAACGGCAAATCCTTCGTCGACTTCATGATGATTATTCCGAAGTTAAAGAAAAAACCGCAGAACTACATCGAACGCACACTGAAAGACATCGAACTGGTATTACATCAGTATGCAGACAAGGTGGTTTTCGCCAACATGAATCTGCAGATCAACTGCCTGTGGGTATCCCATAAACCGCAACCCGGTTTATGCCAGGAACTCGCGGCCGCCATTCGACACCGGGTACCGGAAGCGATGCTGGTTGGTGATCTGGCACGTTAACTTTCACATCGATACAGACTAAAACAAATTTATGAGCGACCAAGTTCTAGACCCGAATGTGTTCAACGAAATGCGTGAACTGATGGACGATGCCCTGGGCGCGTTCATCAACACCTATCTGGACAACTCACCGAAACTGATTGCACACATCGACACCGGCCTGGCATCCGGCGACATGGACGCGGTTAAACATAATGCCCACCAACTGAAAGGCGGTAGTGGCAGCATTGGTGCCATGCATCTGTTCGAACTGGCGAAACAGATCGAACATCAGAGCGGTAACGGACAACCTCAGGGACTCGATCAACTGGTGAGCGATTTAAAAGCAGAATACGAACGCGTTGCCGAAGCATTGAAACCTTACGCCTGATTGCATATTCAATTCACCGGCGACTCAACATCGCTCATCATTTCATGCGTTGCTGCGCATCCAGAATCGCCTGGCGCACCTGATCCGGTGCGGTACCGCCGATGTGATTACGTGCAGCCACCGAACCTTCCAGCGTCAGCACCTCAAACACATCCTGTTCGATGGCGGTAGTGAACTGTTGCAATTCCTGCAATGTCATTTCACTTAGATCGCGATGCGAAGACACGCCCAACGCCACGGCTTTGCCCACCACCTCATGCGCATCCCGAAACGGCAGGCCTTTGCGTACCAGGTAGTCGGCAAGATCGGTTGCGGTAGAAAAACCCTGTTTGGCCGCTCGATACATATTCTCTTTATTGACCTGAATCGCCGGCACCATGTCGGCAAAGGCGCGTAGACATCCGAGCACCGTGTCGACACTATCGAACAACGGTTCCTTGTCTTCCTGGTTATCCTTGTTATATGCCAGCGGCTGTGACTTCATCAACGTCAGCAAACTGATCAGGTGACCGTTGACGCGGCCGGTTTTGCCACGCACCAGTTCCGGCACGTCAGGATTTTTCTTTTGCGGCATGATCGACGAGCCGGTGCAGAAACGATCCGGTAAATCGATGAAGGCAAACTGCGCCGAAGACCAGATCACCAGCTCTTCGGAAAAACGCGACAGGTGAGTCAGCAACAGGGCCGCAGCGGCGCAGAATTCGATGGCGAAATCACGGTCACTCACCGCATCCAGCGAGTTACGGCAGACATCATCGAAACCCAGTTGCTCGGCGGTGTAATGGCGATCCAGCGGATAGCTGGTACCCGCCAGCGCGGCCGCACCCAGCGGCAACACATTGAGACGTTGTGCGCAGTCGTACAGACGACTTGCATCCCGTTGCATCATTTCGAACCAGGCCAGCAGGTGATGGCCGAAAGTGACCGGCTGCGCCACCTGCAGGTGCGTGAATCCGGGCATGATGGTATCCGCATGCTGCTCGGCCAGTTGCAGCATACCCTGTTGCAGGCGACGAATTTCACTGATTGCAAAATCGATCTGTTCGCGCAGGTAAAGACGGATATCAGTGGCCACCTGATCATTACGTGAACGACCGGTATGCAGACGCTTGCCGGCATCGCCGACGATTTCGGTGAGGCGCGCCTCGATGTTCATATGCACATCTTCGCGTGCCACCGACCACTCGAATTCGCCGCGCTCAATTTCCTGTTCAACCTGATCGAGACCGGCAAGAATGGACTGCATATCCGCGTCGCTCAGCACACCCACCTTATTCAGCATGCGTGCATGGGCACGGGAACCGGCGATATCCTGGCGATACATGCGCTGATCGAATTGCACCGAGGCGGTGAACGCCTCAACAAACGCATCGGTGGGTTCCGAAAAGCGGCCGCCCCATAATTTCTGGTCTGAATCTTTACTCATTGCCAATGTGCCCTGTATTAACTGGCGGCAGTATATCAAAACCGGCGCCGGACCGGTTTATCCGCGCTTCGAAAAATCCACTAAACTCTGCTCATGGATAATAACGACAAACCTCAGGATCAGGGCTTCCTGCCGCAGCTGTGTAGCGCGGCCAATCTGTTCATGCTGGTACTGCTGGTGGAACTGCTGGCCCTGGTGCTCACCCTGTCCGGCGCTTCATATCAGGATTTCTGGGAGCGGCTGGCCATGATCTCCATGCTCGCCCAGTGGGTGGCGTTGATCAATGCGGCGCTGTTGTGCCGCCTGCGTGACTGGTTGAATCGGCAGCCGGTGGTGGTCAATACAGCGATCAGTTTCAGCATCATGATGAGTGTCAGCCTGCTGATCTCGCTGGTAATCAGCTATCTGCGCTCCTATCTCGGCCTGGCGGATCTACAACAGACCGGCTGGTTCAATTACGATCTGCTGCGCAATCTCGCCATCAGTGCGCTGGTTTACGGGGTGGTGCTGCGTTATTTTTATATTCATCACCAGTGGTTGATCAACCTGCAGGCCCAGGGCCATGCCCAGGTGCAGGCATTGAAAGCCCGCATCCATCCGCATTTTCTATTCAACAGCATGAACACCATCGCCAGTCTGATTCATATCGATGCGGACAAGGCGGAGAAGGCGGTGGAAGACCTGTCCGATCTGTTCCGTGCCAGTTTGCGCGGTGAAACCCGACATAGCCTGGCGGAAGAATTCGCCCTGGTGCGCAGTTATGTGGACATCGAAACCCTCCGTTTCGGGGATCGCCTGCAAACCGAGTGGTCCTTCGAAGATCTGCCCATGGAACTGGAAGTCCCCACGCTGTGCCTGCAACCACTGGTGGAAAACGCCATTTATTACGGCATCGAGCCCCGTCCCGAGGGCGGAATTATCAAAATTAAGGGGCAGATTCAAAACAATCGACTATGCTTATCTGTTAGTAACCCGATAAGCCCGCCAAATCACGTACGAAATCATAAAAGCAATCACATGGCACAAGACAATATTCGCAAACGTCTGGCGCTGATGTACGGAGATGAGGCTTCATTTGACATTGATGAACAGGGCGATAACTACACGGTTGCCCTCAGGATACCTATAAACGCCATACCATGAATATACTGATAGTCGATGACGAACCGCTGGCCCGGCAGCGACTGGCAGGCCTGCTGAAAAACTTGAACGGTTACGAAGTCTGTGGTGAAGCCGGTACCGGCACCGAAGCACTGCAGCTGGCGCAGGACCGCAAACCGGATATTATTCTGCTGGACATCCGCATGCCGGGCATGGACGGCCTGGAAGCGGCTGGTCATCTCAACCGGATGACCAAACCGCCGGCGATTATTTTCACCACCGCATTTTCCGACCATGCCCTGCAGGCGTTCGAGACCCACGCCGTGGACTACCTCCTCAAACCCATTAAGCAGGAGCGGCTGGAGGAGGCCCTGAACGCGGCAAAGCGACTCACCCGTCCACAGTTGCAGGAGCTGCGACATGTGGACGATCCAGCCACCGTGCGCACGCACATCTGCGTCAAGATTCGCGGCTCGCTGGAACTCATCCCGCTGGAGGATATTCGCTTCTTCATGGCCGATCACAAATACGTCACCCTGCGCACCCAGCACCATGAACACCTGATCGAAGAGTCGCTGAAATCCCTGGAAGACGAATTCAGTCATCTGTTCACCCGTATTCATCGCAACGCACTGGTCGCCGATCAGTACATGCTGGGGCTGGAAAAAAATCCGGACGGGCACTGCGTGGTGGTGATCAGGGATATCGACGATCGCCTGGAAATCAGCCGCCGTCATCTGCCTCACGTGCGCAAGAAAATCAAAACCCTGGCCACCTACCGCTGAAGCCGGGGGCGGCGCTCCTCCCCCGTTTCGATCGGTGCTAGAATACGCGCTTTTCCCTAGCCGTATTCAGGTAAGCCATGTCCAGCATCGTCCGCATCGCCACCCGTAAAAGCCCTCTTGCCCTGTGGCAGGCCGAAGAGGTCGCCCGCCAGCTCAAGATTCATCATCCGGAGATCCAGATCGAACTGGTGAAAATGACCACCAAGGGTGATCGCATTCTGGACGCACCGCTGGCCAAGGTCGGCGGCAAGGGCCTGTTCGTGAAAGAACTGGAGCAGGGCATGCTGGATGGCGATGCGGACATCGCCGTGCATTCCATGAAGGACGTGCCGATGGAATTTCCCCCCGGCCTGCACCTGCCCGTCATCATGGAGCGGGAGGATCCCCGCGATGCGTTCGTCTCCAACCACTTCGCCAGCCTCGACGACCTGCCCGCCAACGCCCGCATCGGCACCTCCAGCCTGCGCCGCCAGCTACAGATCCGTGCCGCCATGCCGCAAGCCGAGCTGCTCGACCTGCGCGGCAATGTGAACAGTCGGCTGCAGAAGCTGGATGACGGCCAGTACGACGCCATCATCCTGGCCGCCGCGGGGCTGATTCGACTCGGCTTCGAAGACCGCATTCGCTCACGCATCGAACCGGAACAGAGTCTGCCCGCCATCGGCCAGGGCGCGGTCGGCATCGAATGCCGGGAGAACGATAACCGCATCATGGACCTGCTGGCACCGCTGGATCACGCGGACACCCACACCCGGCTGACGGCAGAGCGGGCCATGAACCATCGTCTCAACGGCGGCTGCCAGGTGCCCATCGCCGGTTTTGCCGTGCTGGAAGGCGATCAGCTCTACCTGCGCGGCCTGGTCGGTCGACCCGACGGTTCCGAAGTGGTCCGCGACGAGTTGCGCGGCCCGGCCAGCGCGGCTGAAGCCCTCGGCGTGCAGCTGGCGGAATCCCTGCTCGGCCAGGGGGCGGATACCATTCTCAGCGAGCTGGGACTGCTGAATTGACCCGCTCTTCGCAACCCGGCGTGCTGGTGACTCGACCGGCACATCAGGCCGGGGCGCTGCTGGAGCGCCTGCAGCAGGCGGGATTCCGGGCGCTGGGCCTGCCCAGTATCGAAATCGTGCCCAGCGACGACCCGGACACGGCGCTCAGCCTCATGCGCCGGCTCACCGATTACCAGCTGCTCATCTTTATCAGCACCAACGCGGTGGATTACGGTCTGAAATGTATCGATCAGGCAGGTGTCAGTATCGAACAGGCGGTCGCCGCGATCGGTCGCAGCACCGCGGCACGTCTGCATCAGCAGGGTATCCATGTGGATTTGCAACCGGCCACTGGCTATACCAGTGAAGATTTGCTGGCTCTGGACGCACTGCAGGCCACGGCCATCAGCGGTCAGCGGATACTGATTTTTCGCGGCCAGGGCGGTCGGGAACAGCTCGCGCAGAGCCTGCGCGAACGCGGTGCTCAGGTCGATTATGCGGAGGTTTACCAGCGGCGGCGTCCCGGGAAAGCCGCACTGGATGTGCATGCCCTGTGGCAACAGGACGCAATACAGCTGGTTACGGTGACCAGTAACGAGTCACTCGAAAACCTGTATCATATGCTAGATACTAAAGACAGGCCGCGTTTACTGAACACGCCCCTGGTGGTGCCGGGACAACGCTGCGCGCAACGGGCGCAACAGCTGGGCTTCAGCAAGCAGATACTCATTGCCGCCAACGCCAGCGATGAGGCCATGCTCGACTGCATAATGCAGTGGCAAAACAACTAAACATTAGAAAGCATCATGGCAGATAGCAAAGACTCCAAAGACATCACCACCCTGGTCGAAGTCGAACAGGGCGAAGACCAGGCGAAGGACGATGCGGTTCTCGAACATGAATCCGACAGCGGCGTCGAACAGCCCGCAGCTGATCGGGAAAAGCCGCGTAAGGATGCGAGCCAGGGTAAACCCAAATCCTGGCTTGCCCTGTTTACCTTTCTATTACTCATCATGGCCATCGCCGCAGCCGCCGCGGGCGGCTACTACCTCTGGCAACAGCAGCAACAGCTGATCGGGCAGCAGGCTGAAAACAGCCAACGCCTGCAACAGCAATTCAGTCAACTGCAAAACCGGACCGGTAATCTCGACCTGGCTATCAAAGCCAACAGCAATAAAATGCGCGAGCTGGAACAGAACCAGCAACGTATCGGTGAAATCGCCCAGCAGGCGATCAGCGTCACCAACCGCAGTCAGCGTGACTGGATCCTGGCCGAGGTGGATTATCTCATCCGGCTCGCCGGACGCCGCCTCGAAGTGGCGCGCGATATCGATAGCGCCGCTGCGGCACTGAAAGCCGCCGACGATCGCATCTACGAACTGGGCGACCTGAACCTGCTGCCGATTCGTAAACAGCTGGCGAAAGACATCGGCACGCTCAAATCCATTCAACAGGCCGACGTCAACGGTACTGCACTGGCGCTTGATCAGATGATCGAGCTGGTCGGGGATCTGCCCTTCAAATCGGTACAGGATGAAGTCGCCGCGCAACTGGAAAACAATGGCGAACCCAAACCGGCCGAAGCACAACAACAGGACGAGGGTTTCGTCGACTCGGTGTTGAACACCGTTAAAAGTATCGGCGATATCAAGATTCGCCATCGCAGTATCGAACCCGCCAGCAGTGCCCAACAACAACTGCAAATCGAACAGATCCTGCGCACCCACCTGCTCGGTGCGCGACTGGCGGTGTTGCGTTACGACCAGGCTCAGTTCATTCATGACATTCAGCAGGCGCAACAGATTCTGCATCTGCATTACCGCGAACAGGATAACCGGGTGAGCCAGATGCTCACCGATTTAAACCAGTTCGCCACTCTCAATCTGCAACCTGAACTACCGGGCATCAGTACCGCCTGGAATATGCTGCAGAAAGAAATTTTACGTAGCCGCCTCGACCCGGAGGCACAACCCGAACCGAAAGCGAAACCACCGGCACAGAGTAAGCCGAGCGGGGAGGTGAAGTCATGAAACGCTTGTTGCTCGCACTGGGTGTGGCCACGGTCCTGGCTTTTGCCATCGGCCTGGTCGCCTATTACTTCGGCCCCGGCTATGTCGTGTTGAGTTTCGCCGATCTCAGTATCGAAACCTCGTTTATCTTTGCACTCGCCTTTATGGCGGTCGGTTTCTTCGTGTTCTACTACCTGCTGCGCCTGCTCTCGCTGTTGTTTCGCATGCCCGACTACCTGGGTCTGCGCTACAGTCATCGCCAGGCGGAAAAAGCGCGGAACGCGCTGGTCAAGGGCCTGATCGAAATGTCGGAAGGCCGTTTCTCCCAGGCGGAGAAAATTCTGCTCAAACAGGTCAATCATAGCGACACCGGTTTGCTGAATTACCTGATCGCGGCTCGTTCCGCACAGATGCAGGGAGCCTATGAGCGACGCGACGAATATTTGCGTCTGGCACATGAAACCACCCCATCCGCCGACATCGCCATCGGCATCACCCAGGCAGAATTACAGATTGCCCACAACCAGAACGAACAGGCACTGGCTACGCTTAACCATCTCAGTACCATTGCACCGAAACACGCTTATGTGAAAAAACTGCAGGGACGTGTCTACGAGCAACTCGGTGACTGGAACAGCCTGGCCCAGGTTCTGGACGACGTGCGTAAATCGCGCCTGGTCGACGACAGCAAACTCGAGGAAATGGAAGTCAGCACCTATTCAGGCTTGCTCAATCAGGCCATCAAGCAGAAAGATTTACAGAAGATCAACGAGGCCTGGCAACGTGTTCCGAAAAAACTGCGCGAAAACAAAACCCTGCTCAAACAGTATCTGTGTGAACTGATGAAGTACAAGGCCGACGATCAGGCCGAGCCCCTGCTGCGTACTTTCCTTAGCCATCACTGGGATGAATCTATGGTATTGATGTATGCCCAGCTCAACAGCAGCAATCCGCAACGCCAGCTGGAGACCGCCGAAACCTGGTTACATGGTCACAGCCGCAGTGCCGAACTGCTACTCGCCCTGGGCAAGCTGTGCATCAAATGTAAACTCTGGGGCAAAGCGCGCAATTATCTTGAGTCCAGTCTCGGCATCAAACCGCAGATCGAAACCTACCAGCAACTGGCTAACCTGTTACAGGACAAAATGGACGATACGCCGAAAGCGCAGGAATACTACAAGAAAGGACTCGAGCTGGCGGTCGCCGAATTACACGGCCTGCCCCAACCCGGTGATGACATCAATCTACCCGGCATCAAGGACGGCACGCCGGTTCTCAAACTCATCCAGTAAAACTCGGTACAAAGGCCGGGCATTTATTTCCTGGCCCTTACATCTTTTCCCTGCTTCACACCGTTTGTGTGATTATCTGCCTGACCCTGATCTCGATTTTCTTTCGCCGCACGGATATGCTCGACATGCTCGATCAAGGAATCGGTGGTCTGCTTCAATAACTCCAGCTCTTCTACCGAAAGGTCATTGAGCTGTTCGAGATTGTATTCGATGGTGTCGATGATCTGTTTGGATGGCCGCTGTAACGGTTTCATAAAATAGGATGTAATCGTACCCACGATGGTCCCGAAGAACAGCATGGAGCCGAGCACGATCCAGATCGCACCAATCAGTTCACCCAGACCGGTCACCGGCATATCGGCGATACCGGCGGTGGAAAATGCGGCAATCCCCCAATATAACGCGCGCCCATAGGTGATGATGCTGGTGCCTTCTGCGTTGTGTTCGACATGAAACAGCGCGGCGGCGAACAGCATCCAGGATAGAATCAGCAGCAGGGTCAGTTTGACGATGGGCGTGCGCCGATAAACTTCACGCATGAAGTTTCTACTGCGACGGGATAGACGAGAGTTGCGTTTCATAAGGCAACCATGCCGGATTCCGGCTCTAAGTGATATTGGCTATTTCCTATTAAACAACGCACGGACCGGGTAAAGCAACTGGCCGGTAAAACTACGCGGCAGCCGGACCGTTGTCCCGTAATCGGCAGGCCAGTGTTCAGCAGGCATGTGGTAAGTTCCGAACAGACGATCGAATAACACGGTGTGTGCAGAATAATTGGTATCGATCGCGGGCCGCTCCGAACTGTGGTGCCAGTGATGAAACTGCGGAGTCACGAATATATATTTCAGTGGTCCGAAAGAAAACTTCAGGTTGCAATGAATGAGAATCGCCTGCAGAGCGGCAAAGGTGACATAAATATCCAGCGCGGTTTTGTCGGCACCCAGCAGGTACAGCGGCACCATCACCAGTGCACGTTCCGAAAACACCTGCAGGAAATGTCCCCGCGAACCCGCCAACCAGTCCAGATTTTCCACCGAATGATGTACCGCGTGCACCGGCCAGAGTAATTTGACCTCGTGGTAGAGGCGATGCTCCCAGTACAGCACAAAGTCGGCACAAATAATAATCAAGGCCACCTGCAACAACACGGGGATCGATTGAATCGTCTGTTGCACACCGGGACTCACCGCCCAGTTGAAATGGCTGGCCTGATAGTTAGCGAAAATCAGGATGGCGGAAATCATCAGGTGATTAAAACAGAAATAGAACAGATCCAGTCCCCATTCCTGGCGCAGAATCACCTGATTTTTATAGCGGGGGAACAGTTTTTCCAGGGTCATGAAAATGAATGTCGAGCCGAGAAAAGCCAGGATCAGCCAGTCCACGCCCAGCGATAAACGCCGCGGCTCCACCGGTCCGACCGGTATGCTGTAACCGCCCAGAGCGAAAGCGATTAACGTCAGCGCAATGCCAATCGTACCTTTGAGCTTGTGCCGATTCAGAATAAAGGTCAGCACGCCGAAGAACAGGGAAAAATACATGCCGTATTTCAACACCTGCTGCAATACCTCGGCATCATAGGCCTGACGCAGTTCGATGGTGGTCAGGTAGGCTGGATAGAGATAAGCCAGCACCGCCAGCAAACTCAATGCGCCCAGGAACAGGGCACTGTAGCCACTGATTTTTCCGTCGCCGATTCTGAAGGCGCGCTCTTCATCCAGTTCCACCTGGCGTTCACGATATTGATAGTCCTTATCCATAAAAATTCATCTCTCTGTCCAGGATTTCAGATGGCATCAAGTTTAGCCCATAATCTGCAGTCGGTCTGCACGCCGTGGTGTTCAGGCCATATCGTGGATGGGGCACTTCGGCGATTGAATTCCTGATTCCTGATTTGCTGTTAGAGTCAGGAGATGAACTTCGTCGCCGGTCCAGGTCGTACCTTTTGATATCGCCGGCACAGGTTTCGACCTGTGATAGTCTATTGTCCATCAACCCGGCCCCGTATTTTGTCCACACGCTACTACTACCATGCTTAACGTTCTGGTCATCATTGTTGCACTGACGGTCGGCGCTTATCTGGCGTTTTCACGCCGACTTGCGTCGTCCTCCGGCTGGCAGGCCACGGTAACGCCACTGGCCTCGATCATGGGCAGTGGCTTCCTGGTCAGCGCGCCGCTGCTAGCGGGTATCGTTGGCAATCTGGCGGTATTTTTCATGGCCAGCCTGTTATTACTCGCCTACATGATCGGCAGTGTAATGCGCTTCAATATTCGTCATTTCGAGCCGATCGAAACCGCGGAACTCGGACCGACCCAGTCGGTGGCTTTCGTTTCAAGACTGGTCCTGTCCGGCGCTTATTTCATATCAATCAGTTACTACCTGAAACTGCTCGCGGCGTTTTTGCTGAATACCGCCGGTATCGACAGTCTTTTGTTAAGCAACATCATTACCAGCGGTCTGTTGATCATCATTTGCGGTGTCGGGATCTGGCGCGGCTTATCGGAGCTGGGACTGGTCGAGAAATATGCCGTAGCCTTAAACCTGGGTATGATCGTCGCGCTACTGTCGGCACTTGGCGTGTTTAATGCTCAGCTGTTCTTCGAGGGGCGCTGGGAATTACCGAATATTTCTTCCACTATCGACTGGCATGATGCGCGCATACTGCTCGGGCTGCTGATCGTAGTACAGGGCTTCGAGGCTTCACGCTATCTGGGTGATGCCTTCTCGGCCGAACAGCGCATTGCCACCATGCGCCAGGCGCAACTGATTGCTTCGATCATCTACCTGATATTCATCGCACTGGCCACGGTATTGTTTCATGACGGCCTGGGTGCCGATGTCACCGCGATCATCGGTATGACCGAACCGGTCGCCCTGGTGCTGCCGTTGTTATTGACCATTGCCGCAATCGGTAGTCAGTTCAGTGCCGCGGTCGCCGACACCGAGGGGGCCGGCGGGCTCATCGAAGATATCACCGCTCGAAAGATACAGATTCGCTATGCCTATGTCTTCATCCTGGCTGTTACGCTGGCCCTGACCTGGGAAACCGACGTCAACGCCATCATCGCTTACGCGTCTCGCGCATTTGCCCTGTATTACGCCCTACAGGCCTGCGTAGCGTTTTTGGTCGTGCTTAAAAATCGGGAGATGGAACGAAGACGCGGACGCCTCATAATTTTTGCTGCGCTCGCACTGATCGCATTTATGGTATTTGCTTTCGGCATCCCTGCCGAATAATACGCTCGACTGGATCTAACGTTCCTGGCTATTCCACCAGGCCTTCCATTCTTCCGGGAACAGACAGGTTTCGAACGACAACTTTCTTAACCGGAAATAATCTTCATCCGTATTCGTCGACTGAAAAACCATATTGGCTGTCGCGTCGATCAGCTTGTCCGGAAACAGGCCCTCTGGATTCTTTTCGTACATTTTCTTAACCATATCAGACGACTCGGCCTGCGTGCGTCCTTTTCTCTTTAAGGCAAGCAGATAAAAGCCGATATCCTGACGTGCGAGACACAGGGATGCCGCATCCATACGTTTCGTTATCGGTAAAGCTTTCCGTTCAGTGCACTGGTAAAATTTTTCCGCTGCAAACTTCGGGTAGTTTTTGAAATCTTCGGTCTCCATGCGTTCGAATAGTTCATTGATCATATCGATCTGAAACTCACCGGTCTTTTTAGCAGACAGTAATGATTCTTTGCTGGCATTGAACGTAATGGCGCTACGCGCCGCAGTCAACGTGATGAATGCCTCCAGCTCGCAGACAATGAAATCCCGCTGCACCACCAGGTACCCACCTTCCGGTTTGGTGTTCAGCGCAGTGGCGCGCTGTGAACCGGTTGGTCCTGTTGCGCAGGATGCGCTGAGAATCGCGAAAAAAATCAGTATCGATATGCGCTTCATAATCACTCCATTCTGAAAAAACCGAGCCCGGGCATTCCGGTGTACAGATCGTGTACCTAAACATCATCAGGGCCTGAATAATTAACGTTTAACTGGACCCAGTACTAAAGAATAGTCAATATTATTTCAGCAGATGATGCCGAATTCACTCAATAGCGACAGGTTGTGGCATGGCGGACCAACGGCTTAGACCGGCACCACCTCTCCGGCGATATCATAGGACATGAATATTCGCTCCATTAAACCACATGATCTGGCTGCTTCTCGCCACGGCTCGATGTGAGCCGCAACCAGATGTCTATTCAAGCTATCACGGTCGGGCCACAACTCTGAGAATCGAATAAGCCCCGGATCAAATGGGTCTTCAGCGACATCATAAGCAATGCAGCCATCCTGGTTACGGGTGGTCTCGACAAAAGTATGCAGATGGGGCAGTACGTCGTTCATGCGCTGGGGAGGAAAACGAAGGGTTCCGAACACCGCTACCCTGGGCAGTACATCCATGTTGACTTACTCCTTGATCAAGATCTGTTATTTAAATAATGTCCGAATCAGTTCAAAAACCGGATTATAGCCAGGCGCCAGAATCGGCAACAAACTGGCGATAAGAAAAAGGGCAAACATTACAAGCATAAACATCCTGATGCCGGTTTGACGTGGTCCGGGTTCGAGTACCGCGAAACGCGTGAATATCGGGTGGTAATGAACGGTTACTTCCTTATCAACCGGATATTGTGCGAGTAATTTAGCTGCATCTTCATGTGAGAAAAAATTCACCACATACATGGCAAGACGCCTGGAGTAATATTCTTTCCCGTGGACCTCATAGCGATAGTATATAAAATTAGCCCGCTGTTTCCGGTTACCTTTGACCGGGGACATTTTCGATTGCACAATAACACCGTTAGTCTTCGGCCATAAATGATTGGTATAACACTGCCGTTGCTCCCATAACATATACACTACACCGAGAAATGCGGCCAGCGCTATCAGGTAGATGAGTACCATATTAATCTAACCACTCAGAACAGTTTTTAGGGAACCGACCGGAGGTTTCTTGCTGACCGCAATAACCACAATTCATACTTGCACTGCTTTTCCAAGCTTAATCGCCTGCTCAAGCACCTGTTTATCAAAATAAATCGTTTCCCGGGTCGTTGTATTTCGGCATTCCCATTTATCCTGTTTATCGGCAATGACTTCGATGGTCATGCCACTAATGGTATATGTTTTCCCGATAACATCGTTCAAGGTTGTTCCTTCTTTTTTTTCCAGTCATCCAGAGTCATAATCACGGGCTCCCGTCCGTTGTCCCGGAACCAGGAATCCACCGCATAGAGCTGGCCGTCTTCGATGTCTTTTACCACGGCCGTCCAGTGAATATCGACAAAGAAAGGATTACGCCTCACTCTTTCCTGAACCTGGTGCCAATGAATCCAGCCGCGTTGATTAAAATAGTTCAGATAACGTGTCGTATTCAGTGATTCGTCGATACAGTCCATCTGACCCGGATCACCGGTGCCTGAGTTTTTCGCTTTATCGTTGTCGGTACCCAGACGTCGGCCGGTGAGTTTTTCCATCAGTGCTATCACCTGGGCGATCTTATCGCGCTCCTGTTGAGGCGTTTTTGCCATGTCCCTGAACAGATTATTGATCTCATCCCATTCCGGACCGGCCAGCTCCACTTCGCCCAACCGTTTACAACTGTAGTCATAACAAACGGGCATTAGATCGGGCTCGACGTTACGAATGTTTGCAGCCCATGAAGAACAGGTGGAAATAACCAACCCAGAAATACAGACCAGTTGTCGTAGCTGCAAGCCGTCAAATACCACAGCTACCACCCGAACATCCACTACCTGACATGCAGGACGGCACATCCGGGTTTTTGAGGTTACTGCTTTTAACCAGTCCGCCGCCATGAATCAATCGCGTAACTTTTGAATCAGCGGCAATATCGCCAGGGCTGATACCTGCCACTTCGCATAGCTCACCCCAGGTATCGATCCGTACGCTCATTGCATGTTTGACTTCGTAGACCTGTTGATTGGCCTCACAACGATAATCATAAGTCGGCATGATATTTTCCTGCTAAATTCTCTGATCAATAAACGGCTAGTCCCCGCCGGCTCGATACAGCGCCTCCAGGTCGTGTCCCACGATCGATTCGAGATTGGCGCTAATTTTTTCAACGTTCCAGTCCCACCAGGCAATCTGTAAAAGTGCTTTGATGGTATCATCATCGAACCTGCGCTTGAGTACCGCAGCGGGATTGCCGCCAACCACAGTGTAGGGTGGCACATTCCGCGTCACCACGGATTTGCTGGCAATTATCGCGCCACTACCGATTTTAACACCCGGCATGATGGCCGCTTCGTATCCAATCCACACATCATGGCCGATTTCGGTATTCCCTTTGTTGGGTAATTCATTATCCTCCGGCATGACTCGCTCCCAGCCGTTCCCGAAGATCTGAAACGGATAGGTCGAGAAGCCCGACAGCTTATGATTAGCGCCATTCATAATGAATTTGACACCGGTCGCGATGGCACAAAATTTACCAAAGATGAGCTTATCCCCGACAAACGGGAAATGGTACAGCACGTTCTGTTCAAAGCGCTCCGGACCCTCCGGGTCATCGTAATAGGTATAGTCCCCGACGATGATGTTTTCCGAAGTGATGTAGTTTTTCAGAAAACCGACCTGGGGGAAGCCCTCCATCGGTGATTTATTGTTGGGATCTGGGCCGTTCAAGATACCTCCATCGTCCTCAATTACGCATCATTCATTTAATCCGAGTTTTTTGTACGCCCACTACTATTGCCCGGAACTCGGCGTCTTAGAGCAGGATTTTAACCTCAAGCGTTCATCGCCAGAACAGTCTGTGCAATCGCCTGGCCCAGAATCCGGTGCTGATCCTCGTCCAGATGAATGCCATCCACCAGGCTGGCAGTCGTCACGGATGAAGAATCGAAAAATCCGGTAGAATACTCCCGGGCGATTTTTGCCAGTTCGCTTGCCAGACCTGAATCTCGCTTTTCCGCATCCCTGAATTTGTTCGCAATCGACCCGCGTGGCTCAATGATTTTCGGTGGCGACACCAGCAGTATATGTGGTATCGGCATGCCGGGTTCCACCGGCGCCTGGCGAATAATGTTAATCAATCTGGCTGTGCCCTGGGCTGACATCCAGGCGTTATTCTTGTGGGTACATTGAAAGTCATTGGTGCCCAGCATCAGAATCACCAGCTTTAAAGGGGAATGCATTTCGATCACCTGGGACAGTCCCAGGCTGCCATTGCGGCCGTCCTTGAAAGGATCGTCCCATACCGTGCGCCGGCCGTTCAGGCAGTTTTCAATAACCCGAATATCAAGGCCTGTATCCTTCAGGGACTTTTCCATGACGCCGGGCCATCGTTTATCGAAGCTCAGACGTTGTCGTGTATTGGGAATAATGCCCCAGGTGAGGCTGTCTGAATAGACGAGTATCTGCTCCATGACTAAAACAATATCCTTATCTCGAACGTTGGGAAAAGGGCCAGGCCCTTCAAGCCGTTAAATGCGGCCGCCACAATATAACACGGTCACACCGGAAGAAGGCCTGTTTCCCTTTTGCCTATCGTTCCGGAAAGTCGGCCAAACAACATTGGCCCGACGGATTTCTTGACTCGCAGGCACAGCCTTTATTACGCGTCTCTTCGATAATAAACTCGCGGATATGGGGGTTTGTTCTGGCTTGCAGCCTGGAAACGCCGTAACAATAGCAAATCAGCCCGGAATCTGAATCTTCTTTAACGCCGACTTCGGTGCGCATGGCCTGTTTGTCGATTACCGAGCCATCTTCGCCAAAATAGACCACATTGCAGTCGGGGTCCGAGCAGAAATAATAACCCTGCTTTTTCTCCGTCCAGGTCCAGGGTGCTTTTATGTGCAGTTTGATTGTGTTTGCAGAAACCCGTCCGTACTCTCTTTGATTGACCGGGCACTTATGTTTTTTCGGATACTCGTCGGCGATTCGCGGTGTGGAACAGCAGTCAGACATGATCGCTCCTTTTCAGTGCCAGCCCCGGACTAAGCAGGACAAACAAAGTTTAACAAGGTCCAGCTCAAATGAGCACCCTGTGGGGAAACGCTAAACGCTGTTTTTCTAATCAGCCTCCAGCGACTGTTCCGGCTTCGCCAGGAGTACCAGCGGTATTGCGAAAGGACCCAGGATGACAACGACCAGCCTCTTCGCCAAATTCGGCTTGACCTGTCGTGCTTTTGCGATGTAATGACAAATAACGACACTTACTAACCAGATGATTACCGGTACGTATACGGCCATATTCTTATCTCCATACGCAGGGCTGGATTAGCACATGAAACGTTCTGACTCTTCAATTGACTGAATGTTTCACAGGCTTGCCCCGAAATACCTTGTTACCGGTCGTGTAAATTCGATTTCAGCCGGAAATATCAAATTTTTTATTCATTAAACGTTATTCAAAGGATCTTCATCGGCGGCTGGTGCTCGGGCGGTTTTCGCTTTTGAGGCCTCTGCTATTTGTGTCAGTAGCCTGTTCGTCTGTTTTACTTCCTTCAGATGCTCGTCGAGCCGGGCTTTGATACCGAATACGGCAAACGGCATCAGGAACCATAATATTCCGACGATCAACATGAATATCATGAAGATCAAACCCAATGTACTTCCAAAGAATTCTGCATTATTCATTTCAGGCTCCAGGTTCTGCTAGAAAAAATGACAAAAGCTTTGACCCTCCTGCCCCGTGGGTGATTCATGTCTTGGGCATCACATTAGAATTTTTATACTTTCTATACGAATTCTTTCTCCCCTTTGTAGAATCCTGTGCAATAATCACCCGCATTACTATTCTAATCGGAACGCAATACACAGGGAGCACACATGATTCGTCCGTTGTTAATCACCTTACCACTTTTACTGTCACTGCAACCGGCTGTCGCAAGCGAAAAATATGTCGGCGCCAACCCGCATATGATTGCGACCCCCGAATGGCAGCGTTATATGCAATGCGAAGTGGCCGCTGACTTCTCAGCAACTTTCGCAAACGATGTGGTCATGCACGAAGCAGCCGGCATAGAAGCAAAGAGACAGCGCGGACTGGCAGTTCGGGGCATGAAGTCCACCATCGACCTGCAAACCGTCGAAAGCCTGACCACAAAGAAAAGCCTCGAAGCCGCCATCGCCAATGAGAAAAACCCCGACAAAGCGTTTCAACTGACCTGGGAATACTGTATGTCGTTTTCTCTGAAACAGCATTATTATTTTGATGCCGAACTGCCGGATATACCCGGGATGGAGAACCCCTGAAATATATCAAAATGTAAAAAGGGGTCTAAGCCCCTTTTTATTTAACTCAGGTTAAAAATATGAATCAATACCTAGCCTTCCTGTAAGCAGGCGAGATACCGAGCCTCCCCATCTATTTCCCTGTTCTTAATAACAGTCGATATTAACGTTTCGAAATTGTTATCCACACCATCTGTTCCGGCGTCTATCAATACGCTTTCGGCCCTGGCGTAGTTTTGTTTCAGAAAGTCCAGTGCTTGTTGCCTGTTATCGGTTTTCTCGAGAACCAGTTTTGTCGTATCGACCAGAACACCCATGATCGGACAGAAAATCCTGGCTCTTAACGAAAACGGACGATTACGATCGATTTTTTTTAAGCAACTTTTATTCGTATCGACCGCCGCCTGCAAGGGGTCTCTATAATGCGCCTGGTATATCTGCCGCGCGTTTTCTTCTACCAGCTTATAACCAATCGAGTTCTCACCCATGGATTTTTTACGGAGTTCCAGCACATCGTCCAGGGACATCCCTTTTAATTTGTAATTCGCCGTCATATGAGCCGCTGACGCCAGAGAAAAACAAAGCGTATAAGGACCATTAGCTTCCGGTTGATCTGGTCCATTCTGAGCAGCAGCTAGTGGAACCATAAAGAGGTAAATAAAAACAAAAGGGAAAAAAGATATTTTTATACTATACCCCTGACTC
>CBDULQ010000005.1:0-36930 GCA_965368115.1 uncultured Gammaproteobacteria bacterium
GATCGAAGGTGCCGCCGAAGGCGCCGGGCTGGGCATCCAATTTCTCAAACACCTGAGCCGCACCCGCATCCTGCTGCATGTCATCGATATCGCCCCCTTCGATGAGAGCGACCCGGTAGACAACGCCAACAAGATTCTGCACGAACTGGAGAAATTCAATCCAGCCATGCTGGAAGAACCCCGCTGGCTGGTGCTCAACAAAATCGACCTGTTACCCAAAGAAGACGCGGAAGCCCGCTGCCGAGACATTGTCGAGCAACTGAACTGGGACGGCCCGGTGTACGAAATCTCCGCCATCAGCAGCGACGGCACCCGGGAGATGGTGTTCGACATCATGAATTACCTGGAAGAAAACGATGAAGATGCGTCAACAGCTGGCTGATTCCACCCGCTGGGTGATCAAGATCGGCAGCGCCCTGGTCACCGACGAAGGCCGAGGTCTGGACGCACAGGCGATCAACAGCTGGGCGGCGCAGATCGCCGAACTGCGTCAACAGGGCAAGGAAATCGTGCTGGTGTCCTCCGGCGCCGTTGCCGAAGGCATGGCACGGCTGGGCTGGAAAACCCGTCCGCATGCCCTGTACGAACTGCAGGCCGCAGCGGCCGTGGGTCAGATGGGCATGATCCAGACCTACGAATCCTGCTTCAAGCAGTTCGACCTGCATACGGCGCAGATCCTGCTCACCCATGATGACCTGAGCAACCGCAAACGTTATCTCAATGCCCGCAGCACCCTGCGCACCCTGCTTGGGCTCGGCACCATCCCCATCATCAATGAAAACGATACCGTCGCCACCGATGAAATTCGCTTCGGTGACAACGATACCCTGGCGGCGCTGGTGGCCAACCTGGTGGAAGCGGACATGCTGATCATCCTCACCGATCAGCAGGGCCTGTACACCGCCGATCCGCGCAACGATCCGAGCGCAGAACTCATTGCCGAAGGCATGGCGACGGACCCGGAATACAGTCGCATGGCCGGCCCCAGCGGTGGCACCCTGGGTCGTGGCGGGATGAGCACCAAGGTGACCGCAGCCCAGCGTGCGGCCCGTTCCGGCACCGCCACGCTGATCACCAGTGGCCGCAACGAAAACGCGTTATTACGCGTCGCCGGGGGCGAAAACCTGGGCACCCTGTTGCTACCGGACGCGGAACCCATTGCCGCACGCAAGCAGTGGCTGGCCAGTCATCTCAATGTCTGTGGCCAGTTACAGCTGGATGCGGGGGCGGTGAAAGTCCTTCAGAGCTCGGGCAAGAGCCTGCTGCCGGTGGGCGTGACTTCGGTGAGCGGTAATTTTGCGCGCGGCGAAATGGTGAGTTGTGTGGGTCCCGACGGCACCGAAGTGGCACGCGGCCTGGTGAATTACAATGCGCTGGAGACTGCGCGCATCAAGGGCCGCCCGACCCAGGACATCGAAGTCCTGCTCGGCTATGTGGACGAACCGGAACTGATTCACCGCGACAATCTGGTGTTACTCTAGACTGAACAGGCGGGCATAAAAAAACCGGCCTGAAGACCGGTTTTTTTAATAATGCGTGTCGATCAGCGTGCTTTACAGTGCACGAATCCGCTGATTCAGACGGCTCTTGTGGCGCGCTGCCTTGTTCTTGTGAACCAGACCTTTGTTACACATACGGTCGATCACAGGCACAGCGGCTTTGAATGCATCTTCCGCAGCGGCTTTGTCACCGGCGTCGATGGCGTACACTACTTTTTTCACGTAGGTACGGAACATGGAGCGCTGATCCGCATTGCGAGCACGACGGCCGACAGCCTGACGAGCACGTTTTCTTGCTTGTGGTGAATTAGCCAAGGGTCTAGTCCTGTAACAACATATTCAAGGGGCGCATAAATTGCCAGTTTAGTGGCACTTTGTCAACCGAAATAAGCTAAAATGGCGCGCCATTCGGGGATATCACTAGAATAAGAGCCTATGCAGGATAAAAACAGCTTCAAGGTCCGCCTTGGCGACAAGGTGCAGTTGCAGTTCATTCCGGAAGACAGCCGGGAGCGGCTCAATGCCCGGGTCATCGGCCACATGCCGGGCAAGGCACTGATCATCAGTGCGCCGAGCGTCAACGGCAAGCTGATCCTGCTGCGCGAGAACCAGCATTTCGTGGTACGCATGCTGCGCGGCAACCAGGTCTACGGTTTCAATTCCGAAGTGCTCAAGTACTATACCGTGCCCTATCCTCATGTCCACCTGTCCCAGCCGGCCGATATCGAAAGCATCACCGTGCGCGGCTCGCGGCGCGTCAATACGACGCTGGTGGTGTCGGTAAAAGACCCGCAGGGCAAAACCGTCTCTGCCACCATGCTCAACACCAGTGCCACCGGCGCGCTGATCAAATGCGGTAAACCACTGGGGGAACTCAACGACGTACTACAGATTTCCATCGAACTGACCGTCAGCGGCATCCAGAAATACCTGCGCTTCGAAGCCACCATTCGTAACCTGACGCAGCCGGAACAGAGCCAGATCGATGACACCGACTACCGCTACGGCGTCCAGTTCGGTGAACTGGACGATGACCAGCGCCTGCTGCTCAACGCCTTCGTGCATGAGCAACTGGTACTGGAAATGGAAGAATAGCCCTGAGTGGTCGACTGCTAAAATCCACCGCCGTGGTCGGCGTGATGACCTTCCTGTCACGCATACTCGGCCTGGCGCGGGACGTCATCTTCGCCCTGATGTTCGGTGCCAGCGGCGGAACCGATGCATTTTTCGTCGCCTTCAAGATTCCCAATTTCATGCGTCGGCTGTTCGCCGAAGGCGCCTTTTCCCAGGCCTTTGTGCCGGTCTTTTCGGAATACCGGGAAACCCGTAGCCGGGAAGACCTGGTCGACCTGGTCAATCACGTGGCCGGCACCCTGGGCGGCATCCTGCTGTTACTGAGCAGTATCGGCGTCGCTGCCGCGCCACTGCTGGTGATGCTGTTCGCCCCCGGTTTCTGGGATGAACCACTGCGTTACCAGCTCACCGCCGACATGCTGCGCATCACTTTCCCCTATATCTTTTTCATCGCCCTGACCGCTTTCGCCGGCGGCATACTCAACAGCTACAACCAGTTTGCGGTGCCGGCATTCACCCCGGTACTGCTCAATCTGTGCCTGATCGGCGCAGCGCTCTGGCTTTCGCCCCTGTTCGACCAGCCAGTCGTTGCCCTGGCCTGGGGTGTCGCGCTGGCCGGTGTGACTCAGTTGGCTTTCCAGTTACCGTTTTTGCTCAAACTGGGCCTGCTACCGAAACCGCGGCTGCGTAACAACCATGACGGGGTCCGGCAGATCACCCGGCTGATGATCCCGGCCATCGTGGGTTCGTCGGTGGCACAGATCAATCTGCTGTTCGATACCATCATCGCGTCCTTCCTGGTGGCAGGCAGCGTGAGCTGGCTGTATTACTCGGATCGACTGGTGGAGTTTCCGCTGGGCGTGTTCGGCGTGGCGCTGGCCACGGTGATCCTGCCCAGCCTGTCACGCCATCATGCCCGACAGACCGCCGAAGAATTCAACCGAACCCTGGACTGGGCACTGAAGCTGGTGCTATTGATCGTAATTCCCGCCAGCGCCGGACTGGTGCTGATGGCCGGACCTTTGCTGGCCACCCTGTTCAACTACGGCGCCTTCGATCTGCACGACGCGGAAATGTCGCGCATGAGCCTGATGGCCTATGCTCTGGGCCTGCCTGCCTTCGTCGTGATCAAGGTGCTGGCGCCGGGCTACTACGCGCGCCAGGACACCCGCACGCCGGTTAAAATCGCTATTCGCGCGATGATCGCCAATATGTTCCTCAATGTGCTGTTCGTGGTACCCATGGTGATGTGGCAGATCGAAGGTCCGCATACCGGACTGGCCCTGGCCACCAGCGCCTCGGCTTACATGAACGCGACCATGCTCTACCTGGGCTTGCGCCGCCAGAGTATTTTCACCCCGTTAGCGGGCTGGGCCGCCATCAGCCTGCGCATTCTGCTCGCCACCTCGGTGATGGTCGCGTTTCTGTGGCATTTTTCACCCGAGCTGGTGCGCTGGAATCTATGGTCGATCGAGGAACGTATTCCTTTATTGCTGGGTTTCGTGGCGCTGGCCATGGTGCTCTATCTGCTGACCCTGCTGATCACGGGATTCCGGCCCCGCCATGTACGACACTGAGTGGCAAAACACGCAGGAAAAACCATCATTTAGGTTATAATTGCCCGCTTTTAGACAGCATCGATTCGTATGAAACTGATCCGCGGCCTTCACAATCTGGAACCCCGCCATACCGGCTGTGCACTGACCATCGGTAACTTCGACGGTGTGCATCTGGGGCATCGGGCGATTTTGCAGACGCTGGTGGAACACGCGCGCAGTCTGCAAGTGCCGGCCTGCATGATGAGTTTCGAACCCTTGCCGCAGGAATACTTTGGCGCTGACAAAGCGCCGGCACGGCTGACCCGGCTGAGGGAAAAATGGTGTGCCCTGCAGAACACCGACATCGATCAGTTTCTGTGTGTTAAATTCAACCATCAGCTGGCCGAACTCAGTGCCGAACAGTTTATCGAGCAGGTGTTGCTCGACACCCTGCAGGTGCGTTTTCTGGTGGTGGGTGACGATTTTCGTTTCGGCAAGGGGCGCAGCGGTGACTTCGCCCTGCTGAAACACTATGGCGAACAACAGGGTTTCGAGGTGGTCGATTCCCATAGCCATTGTCTGCACGGCGAACGCATCAGCAGTACCGCGATTCGCGGCGCACTCAGTCGCGGCGAACTGGATCATGCCGCCGCCATGCTGGGTCGCGGCTACCGCATGTGCGGCAAAGTCGCGCATGGCGACAAACGTGGCCGTACCATCGGTTTTCCCACTGCGAACATCAAACTGCATCGACACGCTACACCGTTAAGCGGCGTTTACGCGGTGCAGATGCACGGCCTGGATTCGGGGCCTGTGAATGGTGTCGCCAACATGGGCAAGCGACCAACTGTGGATGGTCACACCATTCAACTGGAAGTGCATCTGTTCGATTTCGAGCAGGACATTTACGGGGCGCAGGTTTGTGTGGAATTCAAACACAAACTGCGTGACGAACAACGCTTCGAATCATTCGAAGCCCTGAAACAGCAAATTGTCAAAGACAGTGAACAGGCAAGACAGTTTTTTGCCGATCAACCATAAACGAGTTAACCGTGGCCGATTACAAACACACGCTCAATTTACCTGAAACCGCTTTCCCCATGCGCGGCAATCTTGCCAAGCGTGAACCGGATATGCTCAAGGACTGGCAACAGAACGAACTCTATCAACAGATTCGTAAGGTCAGCGCCGGACGTCCGAAGTTTATCCTGCACGACGGTCCGCCGTACGCCAACGGCAGTATTCATATCGGCCATGCCGTTAACAAGGTTCTGAAAGATATCATCATCAAAAGTCGCACACTGGACGGTTTCGATGCGCCGTATGTGCCGGGCTGGGACTGTCATGGTCTGCCCATCGAACTCAATGTCGAAAAGAAAGTGGGCAAGCCCGGACAGAAAGTCGATGCCAGAACCTTCCGCGACAAGTGCCGTGAATATGCGCAAACCCAGGTCAACGGTCAACGTGAAGATTTCAAACGACTGGGCGTGCTGGGCGACTGGGAAAACCCCTACCTCACCATGAACTTCCAGTTCGAAGCCAACATCGTACGCTCGCTGGGCAAGATCATCGAACGCGGCCATCTGCACAAGGGCAGCAAACCGGTGCACTGGTGCCTGGATTGCGGTTCTGCACTGGCGGAAGCGGAAGTCGAGTATTACGACAAAACGTCACCGGCCATCGATGTCGCTTTCAAGGCGATGGATAGCGCCGCTTTTTTTGACGCCTGTGGCGCCGACGCGAACAGCCTTCCAGTCGCCGTGGTGATCTGGACCACCACACCCTGGACACTGCCTGCCAACATGGCGGTTTCCCTGCACCCGGAACTGGACTATGTACTCGTCAAGGCGAGCACCAATGCCGGCGACCTGAACCTGTTACTTGCCGATGCCCTGCATGAGCAGGCGCTGAAACGTTACGGCGTGGAAGATTTTAAAGTGCTCGGCCGATGCCCAGGCTCGGCGCTAGAACTCAAACTTCTGCAACATCCTTTTTATGATCGGCAGGTTCCGATCATCCTTGGCGATCATGTCACCACTGATGCCGGTACCGGCGCCGTACACACTGCACCGGGGCATGGTCAGGATGACTTCGTGGTGGGTCAGAAATACAACATCGAAGTGTATAACCCGGTGGGCAGTAACGGTGTATTCCTGCCGGATACCGAACTGTTTGCCGGTTTGCACGTCACCAAGGCCAACGATGAAATTCTCAAAGTGCTGGAAGACAACAACGCGCTGATCAAATTCACCACATTGAAACACAGCTACCCTCATTGCTGGCGCCATAAAACACCGATTATTTTCCGCGCTACTCCGCAGTGGTTCATCAGCATGGAACAGAACGGTCTGCGCGATGCGGCAATGAACGAAATCGATAAAACGCAATGGATGCCGGACTGGGGTCGCGCGCGCATCGAAGGCATGGTGAAGAATCGTCCCGACTGGTGTATTTCAAGACAACGCACCTGGGGCACGCCGATCACACTGTTCGTACATGCCGAGACCGGTGAGCTGCATCCGGAAACAAGTCAGTTGATCGAACAGGTTGCCGAGGGCATCGAACAGGAGGGCATCGACTTCTGGTTCAATCTCGACAAGGCGACACTACTCGGCAACGACGCCGAGCAGTACGATAAAGTGACCGATACTCTGGACGTCTGGTTCGATTCCGGTGTCACCCATGCCTGCGTTATCAAACAACGTGATGAACTCGATTTCCCGGCCGACCTTTATCTGGAAGGCTCAGACCAGCATCGCGGCTGGTTCCAGTCATCATTGCTGACCTCTGTGGCGATGAACGACTGCGCACCGTATAAAGCGGCGCTGACCCATGGCTTTACCGTGGATTCGGAAGGCAAAAAAATGTCCAAGTCCCTCGGTAACACCATTGATCCGCAGAAAGTGTGCGACACCCTGGGTGCCGACATCCTGCGACTCTGGGTGGGTGCTACGGATTACAGCGCGGAAATCAGCGTATCCGACGAAATTCTCAAGCGCATGGCCGACTCTTACCGGCGCATTCGAAATACGGCACGTTTTCTACTCGCCAATCTCAACGGTTTCGATCCGCAACACGACATGCTTGACCAGCATCAGATGCTGGCGCTCGATCGCTGGGCCGTGGCACAAACCCTGCGCTTCCAGCATCAGATCATCGACGCATACAAGGATTACAGTTTTCATCTGATTTATCAGAAGCTGCATAATTTCTGTGCCGTCGACATGGGCAGCTTCTACCTGGACATCATCAAGGACCGGCAGTACACGACGCAAAAAGACAGTATCGCTCGACGTTCCGCACAGACTGCGCTGTACCATATTGTTGAAGCCATGACACGTTGGCTGGCACCGATTTGCAGTTTCACTGCGGAGGAAATCTGGCAGGCAATTCCCGGTGAACGCAGCGCTTCGGTTTTCCTGCATACCTGGTATGACAAACTGTTTGCACTTGAAGACCAGGAAACCATGAGTTTCGAGTTCTGGGGTCGCTTGCAACAGACTCGAACGCTGGTCAGTAAACAGCTGGAAGAGCTGCGGGTCGCCGGAAAGATCGGCTCCTCTCTTGATGCGGAAGTGGACATCTATTGCGATGGCGCACTGTATGACAGTATTGCCGCACTGCAGGATGAATTGCGATTCGTGTTGATCACTTCCTATGCCCGTGTTCATTCACTAGCCGACGCGCCGGCGACGGCCAGCGCGCTGGAACTGGATAATGGGGAAAAGCTGAAGATAGCCGCCGCACCTTGTGAACATACCAAGTGTGTGCGTTGCTGGCATCATCGCGAAGATGTGGGCCAACATGCCGCGCATCCTGAATTATGTGGACGATGTGTCGATAATGTCGATGGTGAAGGCGAGCCGCGTCAATATGCCTGATACCGATACCAATAAACTGCGCAATTGGCTGTGGGTCACCCTGCTGGTGATCATTCTAGATCAGCTCACCAAACTGGGTGCGGAGGCATTGTTGACGTTCCGTCAACCGGTGGCGGTGATGCCCATGTTCAACTTTACCCTGGTATATAACGAGGGTGCGGCATTCAGTTTTCTGAGCAACGCGGGTGGCTGGCAACGCTGGTTTTTTATCATTCTGTCATCGGTTATCAGTATCGTGCTGATCATCTGGCTAAGCCGCATCAAGGCCAGCGAAAAATTGGAAACCCTGGCCATCGCAATGATTCTTGGCGGCGCGCTGGGCAACCTCATCGACCGTGTATTCTATGGCCATGTAATCGACTTCATCGACTGGTACTACAAGGAGCATCACTGGCCAGCGTTCAACATTGCCGATTCCGCAATCACCGTCGGCGCGATTTTATTGATCTATAACAGTTTCAAACATCATGACAAAGATACAACACGATAGCGAAGTCGCCATTTATTACCAGCTGTTTCTGGAAGACGGCACCGAAGTCGAATCCAACCGTGATGACGAGGTGCTTCGCTTCACCATGGGCGACGGCACATTGACTGACGGCATGGAACAGGGGCTGCTGGAAAAGACGACCGGGGAACATGCCGAAGTCATGCTATCTCCCGAACAGGGTTATGGATATCCTGAGCCGGAAAACGTGCATACTATGCCTGTTAGTGATTTCCCCGCCGACATGGCGCCTGAAGAAGGCCAGATTATCGCCTTTGACGGACCGGACGATGAAGAAATCGTCGGCACTATTATCAAGGTCGGCAAGGACGATGTTGACGTGGACTTCAGCCATCCACTGGCCGGGCGCAATTTGTTGTTCAAGGCTGAAATCGTTGAAGTAAACAATCCGGATTAAACATGCAAATCATTCTGGCCAATCCCAGGGGCTTCTGTGCCGGTGTCGACCGGGCTATCGAAATCGTCGAGCGTGCACTGGATGTGTTCGGCGCGCCGATCTATGTGCGTCATGAGGTTGTGCATAACACTTACGTGGTCAACAACCTGAAAAACAAGGGCGCCATCTTTGTCGAAGACCTGGCAGAAATCCCTGAACAGGCGACGGTCATTTTCAGCGCCCACGGTGTATCACAGGCGATACAGAAAGAGGCCCGCGATCGAGGCCTGAAAATATTCGATGCCACTTGCCCACTGGTGACCAAGGTCCATCTCGAAGTGGCCCGCTATGCCAGAAACGGTGACGATGTGGTCCTGATCGGTCATGCTGGTCATCCGGAGGTCGAAGGTACACTCGGCCAGTATGACACCAGCAGCGGCGGACAGATCCATCTGGTGGAAACGGAACAGGATGTGGACGACTTACAGATCGATGATGACAAAGCCATCTCTTACGTCACCCAGACGACATTGTCGGTAGACGACACGGCGAATATCATCTCTGCATTAAGGCGCAGGTTCCCGCGCATCAATGGCCCCCGCAAGGATGACATCTGCTACGCCACACAAAACCGGCAAGATGCCGTGAAAAAGCTCTCGGAAGCCTGTGACCTGGTCCTGGTCGTCGGTTCGTCCAACAGCTCCAACTCAAACCGCCTCAAGGAACTGGCCGGCAACCGGGGCATCACAAGTTACCTGATCGACAGCACGGACGACATTAAAAAAGAATGGCTTGAGAATGTAGAGAATGTCGGTATCACTGCCGGCGCCTCAGCGCCTGAAATTTTAGTGCAGGACGTGATAAAGAAACTCGAGGAATGGTTTGGGGCCACTTTAAGTGAAGACAGTGGCCCCAGGGAAAGTATCGTGTTCCAGCTACCCAGGGAACTACGCTAAACCTACCAGCATTCGGCCGGGGTTTTCTGGTTGGCCTGGGTGAGTTCAATAACCGTACAACCCGCATCATTTGCCTGTGGTCCGCCCGCAGCAGCTGTGGCGGTTATTGTGAAGGTCGACGCATTCCCAACCAGGGTCATGTTGTAATAACCTTCTTCACTCTGTGCTCCTGGCGCCGGGGGATTCAATGTACCGATATCAGGTGCGTACGTGTTGTTTTGCAGATAATAACGCTCCTGCAAGCCGGCCAGTCTCGCCAGCGCAGTATGCGCATCCGAGCGCCGGGTGTCTTTCATATAAGATTGATACGAAGGAGCAGCTATCGCGGCAAGTATGCCGACTATAGCAACAACTACCAGCACCTCAATCAAGGTAAAGCCATTCACTCTATATTTCAGATTCATATGTAATTCCTGTTATCTATCGGAATCATCACAATTCCTACAACCACCTGAGATCTCTATAACTCGAACCAGTATAGTATATCGTCAGTCAAAGATGCGGGCGCTTCGAAACATTCTGTACCGATACACACGGTCCAGTTTTTCTGATTCGGATCGCCCGTCTTAATCAGGCGAGGATCACCGGGAATACCTGCTTTAGCCAGTTCTTTAAAGCGATCATCCTTGGTCAGATCATCCGGGTCCACCGTCGGGTCGTTACTGTACACCGGCGTACCATTCAATATGTTCACCAGGTACACCCGACCACCACCTTCGCTGGGCGCACAGGATGTACCGGAAGTGGTATCGGTAGGTATGTAGGTTGTTATAAATGCGATACCCGCGAAAATCACCGGCCTCGCCAGACCTTTCTCGCCACTTACTTCCATATCGATGAACCAGCCCTGTTCAGACGACAGACTCGATAGAGCAGCATCTTTTTGAACATCCGAGCCCTGACCAATCAGGTTGTCAGTAGTATCAAACAGGTCAGATTCATATATGGTGTTATAACTGGTCGGCGCACCATAGAGCGGCAAATCCCTGACCATGTATATGCGATCCTGTGTCGCAGTGTCCATCGGGTGAGCACGGAAGCCTGAAGACATAATCAAACTCAGGTAACGTGAACCACCAAACTGGATACGCGCAATGTCGGGAGGATAATAGAAACGACGGTTATCAGCCGCACTGCCATCACTCGCGAAATCAGCTATCCGGCCACCAGTCACCAGATTGGCGATGTTGAAATCCGTTTCGCTTTTCTGTATGTCAAAACGCCACAACTGACCACCCATATCACCGACGTACAGCAGATTCATGTAGCCATCGCCATTCGAATCGACAACTGCGACATCGGAAGGAATGCTGTAATTCATATTCGACAAAGTCAGATTGGCGCCTGAGGCAGAACTTGCCCACCATAGTCGATTACCGGTTTCTGCGTCGATGATATATACCGCACGACCAATACCATCCGGAGTTCTGACAGACACCGCGTCCTGCCCTGAGTCATAACCGCCACCAACGACCAGAACAGTTCGATCGACTCCACCAACGCGCATCTTATGCAAAATCGGCTTCGACCAGGTTTCTCCAAGCTCGGCATAATCACCACTACCACCGGTTATACGCCACATCACACGCGGGTTGTTACGATCTGTTACATCGAGCGCGTAGTAGGTATTGCCCCCTCGGCGCATACCGAAGTAAAGATAGACATGATCGGAGCCATTGATAATGCCGTCTCTATTGATATCATTCACCCAGGCCGTAATCGACCCGTCAATACCATACAGCTTGGTTTGTGCACTGCTATCGGTATAGTAGGTGTCCATATTGGTCAGCATTTCCGGAGGAATGAACGAGAACATCTCGGTACCCTCGGCAAGCTGGGTATTGATCGCGTGCAGGTAACCATCATTGGTCGCTACAAAGGCGGTCAAGTCCGGGTCTGCATCGGAACCACCGTACTGAATCAGGGCGGGCTCACTATGCAACGGATCACCCATGATCTGACGTGCATCCGTAGTTGATCCGTCAGTGTCCACATCCTTAACATCAACGCCGCGCATCCACTTAATCAGGTCTTCACGATACTGATCGGTCTCCGCGGAAATACCCAGCATCGCTTTCGTCAGATTCGTGTTGTTCTCATCGACAAGATTACTGTTGTCCGATAAAACCATACTGGTTCCGGTGTAGGTATACACATTGCGAGGCACAGCAAGCTTACTGGCCGCACCGCCTTCTTTAGCATCCTTACCGTCCGGAGCAATCGCAGGAGGCGTCCAGTAACTGGTCGCTTCCTCCGCAAAATAACCGGTTGTCTGACTTACTGCTATATCGTTATTAACATCAACGATCTGTGGCGTGCCATCAGTATCGAAGGCAAGTTTGTAACGCTTGAAGTTACCATCCCAATGCGGACCCGTATCCGGCTTGAACAATGAAAAGTACAGATCGCTTCGATGCGTCGTTCTGTTAAATGCGTTTACCGAAACGGCGGGTGAGGAGAAGGTCGAACTGACACCAAGAATATCGGTAATGATGTTTGTAAAAGCATTGGTCAGCGATACGGAGTCATCGGCAGTATAGTATTCCCCAGCCCCTGAATTCGCTTTACTCGCTGCAGCGGTATCCTCCAGCAAGGCCTGGTCGGTCGCAAAACCGATGGTATAGGTAGACACTTTCTGCGTATCGGCGAAGGCGCTGCTCTGATCTTCCCTGGCCATCGCCGCTGCGATCTGAGGTAGACAATGGTACATGTCAGGGCTGGTTCCCCCGTCATTACTGTCATACAGCGTATCACAGGACTCTGCCCCGATATTGTGGCGCTGGGTGGTCGAAATGTGATCGCTGCCACTTGGCTCACCATCAGTCAGGAATACGACAAAGTTTTTCTGACACTGAAAATCGATGGGTGAGTTATAACGTCCGCTAGTCGGCGTAGTACGTGAGCCGGGTACGCTATTTAGACTATAGGTACCATTGGTAGGATCATAGGCATAAGAATGATCACCATACTCGACGTTTCCTCCACGATAATACAGTGCGGCTTCATATAAAGCCTGAGCCAAAGGGGTACCCCCTTCGTGATACATACGGTCCAGCTCGTCCAGGAAGTCCTGTTTAGCAGTTGCATCACTGATCGGTGCCATGGGAGCAACGACCATACCACCATCGGTATAGCGATCGAATCGCATTAAACCGATGTTGACATCATTGATACTGTTAACCAGATTGGTAATGGTTTCCTGCACCACTTCGAGGCGTGTCTTGGTGCTGGCTGCGGCCAGACTTTCCCAGTTTTTATAGTTGCCCGAACGCAGGGTATAACTGTTCTGGCCCCACCAGTTTATCTCCCGCCCCGAATTCGAAGACCAGGGTCCATGACCACCATCTGCCGCATAAAGTTCCGAACCGCCGTCACCGTGCACACCACTATCGGCACGACATTCTACATAGCTATTCTTCGCGTAGTTCTTGATACTACGCCATTCGTTACTACGCCACTGGCCCATTTTGTCAGAAAAGAAACCGCTGACCGAAAAGTTATCGATCGCAGCCTGGCATTTCAAGGCCGATAAATTGAAATATCGATCTGTCGAGCAACTCGTACTGGATGTTGTATAAACCCGGTTGACGTCAAAACACCCGGAATAGGTCACAGACGGATCATAGGAAGCCTGGGTTATTACCGCGCCATCCATACTGCCCGATGTATCCACGACGAACAGGATGTTCGCGGGCACATCACTAACCCCGAGGTTCTGACCAAGATAAATCTCGGTATCATCAGCTAATACAGGTGTTGACACCAGACAAGTTGCCGCGACCCCTACCAACAATATACGGAGTTTCTTAAACATGATCAGGTCCTCTAGAAAACAGCCATTGAATTGCCTGGCCATCAACATTAATTAATAATCCAGTAACGATACTCATATCGTATTTATTTCGTTGTCCAGGATATCTGGGTCACTTTTTGTGTTTTGATGTCGTACTTAACTACCGCCGATTTACCTAGACGGCTTTTAGCACTGACGAGAGGCACGACCTTGCCATCTTGCTTGGCCACCGTGTTAGAGGTAATTGGATAGCGAACCTGGCCCTCGTACACAAAACCTTGCGACGAATCATCAATCGCCAGTTTCAGTGATTCGAGTTCCAGCACTTCTTCGATTTTCTGCAGTTTCACTTTTTTACCGACAGTTTCAGCAACAGCTTGATGAGCCATTGAAGCAAACATCAAAACAAGTATTAGCCTGAAAATCATTTCTGCCTCCTGTTAATTCTCTGGGCAACCCGGTGCGAGGGTTTTCTTGCCAATCAATATTCCCGACTCGGCCAGTTGAATACCATTTGAGTTAAGCATCTTCCCAACCGAGGTTGCATCTTGAACGATCCCTTTAAACTGGCCTCCGCTACCGCTGGCTGTCAGATCACCCGACGAGCGCAAGCTAGTGTTATCCAGCACGGTAAGACAGTCGGCATAATCGACGAATATATCTGCTTCCAGGATGCTGCCATCGGTCTGCGACCGGCTATGCACATTATTGAACACCTGGGCGTTTGCAGAATCCCATACTACCGTGTTGTTTTCCGGGTCGATCACGGTTCGAATCGCAGACTCGGCGATCTGAAACGCCGCATTATGTGTCTGCAAATTGTTGGCGATTTTCAGTTCGGTAGTCGTTGAACTCATGCTCGAAATACCGATTAAAGTAACCACCAGAAGCACCAACAAGCCAACAACCAGTGCGGCACCCTTTTGCTGTTTTCTGTACATAACCATCATGCTACCTAGATATTTCGGAGATAAACTACTGCGCTAGCCATCACTCGACGAAAACCATCGTCAGGGTAAGTGACCATGTTCCCGGCTATATTGGCCGAAAAAGGTGCGACGTTGTTGTAAGTTCTTTCTGAACGCACGACCACCCAGATCTGTACCGATTTAGCAGCGGTCCAGTCGATACCGTTAGCCGGATTGACGTAGGTATCGACCACGCCATCAGGCGCACCGGCCGGCAAATTATCCAGGCCGATCTGAATTTGTAAGTCATCGACACCTGCCAGCATTAACTCGTCGACCACCGCTGGACCAGGCTGAAGCGAAACACGATGCAAAGACCTCACACCATCACCCACCGTATCGCTATCTGTACTCAGGTAATAGGCACGCGCAACATAGGGATAATCACTAGCTGCCGCGCTGATAGCAGGTGAAGTATTGCCGACAAAAAAAGTGGCCTGATTAACGTCACTATTGATATAAACCTCATCGGCCTGTAACACTGACGCTGGTGGTTCGATGGCATCACGCAAGGCATAACGCATCTCCACTATATCGCCAACGCTATATTGGTTGATGCAGGGTGCGCCATACGGATCGGTATCATTAAAAACATAAAAAGGCTGATCGATATCAGTTGCCCAGCCTGGAGCACACTCGGACGTAACGGCCACGTTGACTCCAGTGACACGTGACGAATCATTCTTCACACGACCCCAGACACCTGCCTGACGCAAATCCGCTCCAATCGCTTCCAGGGCAAATCGAGCGTTATCGATCATTAATATTTGATCATCAACTGCTCGCTGGCTTTCTTTACCATTGATATACACGGTAAAAACACCCGCTATCAGAAACAGCCCAATGACCATACCTACCATTAATTCGATTAAGGTAAAGCCTTTACAAGATCGCTGATTTTGACGGAAACTCATAGTCATCAATCCTATCCTATATGTCTGCAGAGACCGTGTAAGAGTAATTGGTATCCCGGTCGGTCCAGGTAATGGTCACCGTAACAGGTACTGCACCTGCATTCGTGGGCGGTGCTCCAACGGTTACTACAGCATTGTTAAAACCCGGTAGCGCATTACCTAATTCGGACTGCCACATAAATAAATCGTGTGAAGCCATTTGTGCACTGGTACACACGGTGCCACTATTACAACCGTTATCCGAACCGGTGGCGCCATCGTATGCATCCAGACTGACAGTCGCTCCTGCAGCATTCAGGCGTTCATTGATGTTATTGTTCACGCGCATACGCTCAATGATTTCCTGTGACTTGGTCACGACAATCGTGCGCTGCATCGCCAGGCCACCTGCCTGTAGAGCCTGCACCTGTAAACTGGCGACACCCAATACGCCAATGGTAAGGACGAAGAGCGTCAACATGGATTCGAGCAATGTGAAACCCTGTTCATGTATAGCAAGCTGTGGAAATTTGGAATTCATAAGATCATCTCACCTAGGGACAGGCTGTTAACTTACTTGCGCTGCGCGAAGCCCGCGCCCTGCCGGATGCGCTTAACACTACAGCAGCGGCCGAAGTTGATGTTCCATTTGAGAACTGCAGGCCACGTTCATCACAAACTCTGAACAGTCCCGACAAACTACGCCCATTCGGCTGCTGAGGTTCACCTCTTGAATTAAATAGAATCGTATTGGATACCAGGTTGGTATTTCTGATCGTAAAGTTCGCTGGCATGTCGGAACCATCCCAGACTTTCAGCAGGATGTCCGCCTGAGCCCCGTTTTCGAATACACAGTTGCCATTCACGTCAAAAAACGCCACCCAACCACTTTCCCAGGTATTCGTTCCCGAGCAGGCCGGTGCCGGATCATTGGGATTGGTACTGGCACAAATACAGGAGAAGCCACTTTGTTTAATAGCCTCGGCTCGCGCAACGGCAAAACCGGAAACCAAGTCGTTAGTCGCTGTAACGATTCTTCCGTTCTGCAGAAAAACCTGCATTGATGGCGCAGCCACGGTAACCAGGATGGCGGCAATAGCCACGGTAACAATGACCTCAAGTAGTGTGAATCCAGATTGTTTCATAGCCATACCAGATTGTTTCATAGCCATAAGTAAAACCCGCGATCTAGCGTTTGTCATCCAAATAAAGATAGAACGTTTTTAATCCCGGATGAATGGAGAATGAGATTTTTCAGGGGTCCAAACAACCGCTTCGAAGCTAGTTTTACAGGTATTTCAGGCGGTTTGGTGAGCAATATGAATAGCGGTATCAAATCCCTGATATACGGCCAGATTGGGAATGATCAATGGCTAGCCTGCATAACATAGGGTTGCGGATCAACAATCGGGGGGCGAGCCAGCATCAGATCAACCAGCAACCGGCAGCTCGCCGCACCCAGCACCACACCATTGCGGAAATGGCCGCTATTGATAAACAGGCCCGAGGCCGCGGGATGTTCACAGATATACGGAATACCGGTCGGCGTACCGGGTCTCAGTCCGGCCCAGTGATGTTCCACCTCCAGATCACCCAGCATCGGAACCAGCTGCAGCGCAGATTCGATCAGCACATTGCGTGCTTCACTCGTGGTCGCTTTCTCGAATCCACTGTATTCCAGTGTACTGCCAGCCAGGATTCGACCATCGCGGCGCGGAATGACATAGTGCCCCTCCTGCAACAGAATGCGTTTGAGCAATCCGGCCTGGCCACGAAAAATGATCATCTGCCCCCTGACCGGTTCGATAGCCGGAGCCTGGACGTAGGGCTCCAGCAGTTTTGCAGTCCAGGCACCGCCGGCGATCACCACCTGATCCGCGTTAAAGGTCCGGGTCGCGGTTTTCACACCCCGCACCCGGCCTTCATGAATATCCAGCCCATGCACTTCAGTCTGCTCGTGCACTTCGATCCCGTAATGCTGCAAACTGCCTCGCATCGCTTTGATCAGGCGCGGATTGCGTAACTGGGCAACGTCGGGCATCCACAGGCCGCGACTCCAGCCCGCATCCAGCATCGGCTCGCAGTGCTGCAGCTCCGCACCCTGTAAAGTACTGACATTCAGTTGCCAGCGTTTCGCCCAGGCCTGCGCCTGATCGTATTCATCACTCGCCAGAACCAGCATGCCGCTCGGCGTATATTCCGGATCGATACCGCTCTCGTCATATAACGCCCGCGCGATATCCGCATACACCGATTGACTGTATCCGGCCAGCGCAGTCACCGCATCGGCATAGCGCCAGGGATGCAAGGGGGACAGAATGCCGCCGCCGGCCCAGGTCGACTCACCGCCCAGATGGCCTTTTTCGAGCAGCACTACGCTGGCGCCGGCCAGATGGAGTTCCCGTGCCGTCAGCATGCCGATCAGGCCGCCACCGACAATAATGCAATCAGTCATTTAATCGATCTTCTCTAGCCAGGTCCAGAAATGAACAACGGCGGTAAACCGCCGTTGAGGTGAGACCTATTGTAGCGTCCGGGTGACCTTATCGGCCACAGGTATTGTTGACGCCGGCCGGTGCATGATCGAGGTATTTTTCGCAATAACAGGGGCTGGTCCCCTTGTCCCAGTGGCGCTGGCAACGTTTGATCCACAGCGCGGCCTGCTGGGCTTCGAATTCCCGCTCGGCTTTACTGGTTTCCATTTTGGCTTTTTTCAATTCCGCCGCCTGCTGCTTGCGCTTCGCTTCCTCGGCGGCGCGCTTCTGTTTAGCCGCAGCCACCTGGCGCTCGATACTGGCCTGCGCCTTGTCTTTCTGTGCCTGATCATCACAGGGGTAATTCAGCGCACTGATTTCACCGGCGAATTCGCGCGGCGGCTCGGCCTTACAGATGGTCAGCTTGGGCTTCGGCTTGGGTTTAGGCTTGGCGACCGGTTTCGGCTTGGGTTCCGGGCGCTTGACCACCGCGGGTGCAGCCGGCTTCGGCGCCGGTGCCGGCCGAGCGGCCGGTGGAGGCGGCGGTGGCGGCTGGTCGACCCGCGCCATAACACCGCCAAAACCGTTCATGGAAAAATTCAGCATAATCGGTCGACCATAGGGTTCGATGATGAAACCCAGTGTCGCTGCAGACTTGAGGGCCTGTTTTGTGGCGTCATCCAGCTTCATGAAAAAATCACCATTACCCGGGTTCACACAGGTGTGCCCGGCAACCTGAACACCAGCCCGCAGTCGATCGCCGCCGGCCTGCTGATTCTGCAAACACCATTGAAAACGGGGCAGCGTCCGGCCATCGAGTTGCACGTCCAGTACTTCCATCGACTCCAGCCCCCGGCTGTTGGGCACTTCGCCGCTGGCATCATTCTTCGATAGCCGCAGGCTCAGCTGATCCCGGCTGACCCTGACGTGGTAATACAGGGTATCGGAGCCGTCCTGGCGCGTCGCCGACTTGATCGCCACACCCTGACGGAATTGCCAGGCGGTATCACTGGCAAAACTGATTTTTTTAGGTTTCTTGAATGGATTGAATTCGGCCTGTGCGGAGAAGCTGGCAAGGGCCAGCATGCCAGTGATCAGCAACGCTGAAATTTTCAACATATTTACCTCGTAAAACCCTGTCTCAAAATGTAAAGCCCGGCTAGTTATGATGATTTGTAATAATTCTGTCTAAGCCACGGTATTTAAAAGATATTAGACAAGGCTACAGATTCTGCCACCGATCCGGGAAAACTAATTCACATTCCGGCAACAGGTCTTCCGGCGAACCAATTGGTGTACAATGTGCGTTTTTCAGTCCGGGGTTGTAACACATGAACATCACGCTTAATGGAGAAGTCCGCGAAATCGCCGACGGCACCCTGTTAAGCCAGCTCATCGAGCAACTGGACCTGGTCGGAAAACGCCTGGCCGTGGAAATCAACCGTGAAATCGTGCCGCGTAGCGAGCATGCCGCCTATGTCATCCGGGCTGGCGACAGCATCGAAATCGTACACGCTATCGGCGGCGGCTAGACCCCAACTTCCGGACCCCTCGACACCGTTTTATTAACCATAGCTTTTCAGGCCATCATGACGACTGACACTCCATTGACTATCGCAGGTACCACCTATCAATCCCGTCTTCTGGTCGGATCGGGCAAGTACAGGGATCTCGAGGAGACCCGGCTGGCCACCGAAGCCAGCGGCGCGGAAATCATTACCGTGGCCATTCGCCGAACCAACATCGGCCAGAATCCCGACGAGCCCAACCTGCTCGACGTGGTACCGCCGGACCGATACACCATTCTGCCCAACACCGCCGGCTGCTATACCGCCGAGGATGCGGTGCGCACCTGTCGCCTGGCGCGGGAGCTGCTGGACGGCCACGACCTGGTCAAACTGGAAGTACTGGGTGACGAAAAGACCCTGTTCCCGGACGTTACCGCCACCCTGAAAGCCGCGGACACTCTGGTAAAAGACGGCTTCAAGGTGATGGTCTACACCAACGATGATCCGATCATGGCCAAACGCCTGGAAGAGGTCGGCTGTGTGGCGGTCATGCCGCTGGCGGCGCCGATCGGCTCCGGGCTGGGCATTCGCAATCCCTACAATATTCTCACCATCATCGAGAACGCCAGTGTGCCGATCCTGGTCGACGCCGGTGTCGGCACCGCATCCGATGCCGCGATTGCCATGGAACTGGGTTGCGACGGTATCCTGATGAACACGGCCATTGCCGGTGCGCAGAATCCGGTGCTCATGGCTTCGGCGATGAAAAAAGCGGTGGAAGCCGGTCGCGAAGCCTTCCTCGCCGGGCGCATGCCACGCAAGCGTTTTGCCTCCGCCTCATCGCCCATCGACGGCACCTTTTTCTGATCCATGAGCCGGCCGGCCGGGCAGGGCGAAAAATTCCTGCGCCAGATCAAAAGCTACGTCAAACGTGAAGGCCGGCTCACCGCCGGCCAGCAGAAAGCGCTGGACGAGCTATGGCCGAAATACGGTATCGATCATGATGACCGGCTGCTGGACCTGCAGCAGATCTTCGGTCGCGATGCCGAAACCGTACTGGAAATCGGTTTCGGCAATGGCGACAGCCTGTGGCAGATGGCCTGTGCCAGCCCGCAGCTGAATTTCATCGGTATCGAAGTGCATCGTCCCGGTGTCGGTCATCTGCTGCAATTGATTGAACAGTCGGGCCTGAACAATCTACGGGTGATGAATGAAGATGCCATAGAAATCCTCAAGCGCCAGATCCCCGACCACAGCCTGGACCGTGTACAACTGTTCTTCCCCGACCCCTGGCATAAGAAAAAACATCACAAGCGACGCATCGTACAACCCGAATTCCTTGGCCTGCTGGCCGCCAAACTGAAATCCGGCGGTATTTTCCATCTCGCCACCGACTGGGAAAACTATGCGGAACACATGCTCGAAGTACTCGGCGCCGACACGAATTTCGTCAACCTGTCCAGTCGCGGCGACTATGTGCCGCGACCGGAACAGCGCCCCCTGACCAAGTTCGAACAACGTGGTCAACGCCTCGGTCACGGGGTCTGGGACCTGCTGTTCAAACGGGTTTAAACAACGCGTTAAAGCATCCGCTTATCCGCTTTTCTAATCAATCTCACCACCCCGGGTTTCATGTCTATACTCCCATGAAACCCCTGTAAATTCCGTGTCAGCGCGGCATCCGACACCTCCGATCCCAACAAGAAAAAGCGAGAAGATCACAGTGACTATCCAACGCCTATTTGTGTTCCTGCTGGTGAGCTGTTTACCCCTGTCTTCTTATGCCTCTGGCGCAGCTGATGGCGAGTTGCTCGACCTCACTCACCATGCGGTCGGCTACGCCGCGTTGATCATCTTCGCCATTGCCTACGCCCTGGTGATGGCGGAAGAAGTCACCCACCTGCGTAAATCGAAACCGGTGGTACTGGCTGCCGGCATCATCTGGGCCATGGTCGCCGTAGTCTACGCCCAGCATGACCTCAACCATGCCGCCGAACAGGCGGTGCGTCATAATCTGCTGGAATACGCAGAGCTCATGCTATTCCTGCTGGTAGCGATGACCTATATCAACGCCATGGACGAACGCAACGTGTTCGAAGCGCTGCGTTCCTGGCTGGTCAAGAAAGGTTTCGGTTTTCGACAGTTGTTCTGGATTACCGGCCTGCTGGCCTTTTTCATTTCTCCCATCGCCGACAACCTGACTACGGCGTTGCTGATGTGTGCCGTGGTCCTGGCGGTCGGCGGCGAAAATAAAAAATTTATCCTGCTTGCCTGCATCAACATCGTCGTGGCGGCGAATGCGGGCGGTGCATTCAGCCCGTTCGGCGACATCACAACCCTGATGGTCTGGCAGAAGGGCGTGGAAACGGCCCAGGGCCAGATCGATTTCTGGGCCTTTTTCAATCTGTTCATTCCGGCGGTCGTTAACTGGCTGGTGCCGGCGGCAATCATGCATTTCGCGGTACCCAACGAACATCCTCATGGCCATGACGAAAGCATCGGCATGAAGCGCGGCGCCAGGCGCATTATCGTGCTGTTCCTGGCCACCATCGTCACTGCGGTGAGCTACCACAACTTCCTGCACCTGCCGCCGGTGCTGGGGATGCTGACCGGCCTGGCCTATCTGCAGATATTCGGTTTCTACCTGCGTAAAACGCATACGCATATTTACCCGGAAGTGCCGTTCGACGAAGCCAAAGCCGACAAAATGATGGGCGACGTGGTGGCCTTCGATGTGTTCAACAAGATCGCCCGCGCCGAGTGGGACACCCTGCTGTTCTTCTACGGCGTGGTGTTGTGTGTGGGCGGCCTGGGCTTCATCGGTTATCTCAACCTGGTCTCGCTGACCATGTACAGCGAATGGGGACAGGCACTGCAACTGAGTGCCGAAATGAACGCCACCCCGGCCAATATCACCGTGGGCGTACTTTCCGCCATCGTCGATAATATCCCGGTGATGTTCGCCGTTCTGACCATGATGCCGGACATGTCCATGGGCCAGTGGTTACTGGTCACCCTCACCGCCGGCGTCGGCGGCTCCATGCTGTCCATCGGTTCGGCCGCCGGCGTGGCGCTGATGGGCCAGGCACGCGGCAAATATACCTTCTTCGGCCACCTCAAGTGGACCCCGGTCATCGCCCTGGGTTATGTCGCCAGTATCTACGTGCATATGCTGGTCAACAGCCACATGTTCTGAATTCAGCCCACCGCGCACCGCAACAGTGCTGGCAGCGGGCTTTCCAGCCACTCTCAGACGATCGTCCCAGTTCGCGGCCGACAAAACTCGCAACCCCGACCAAATACCGTTAAAATATGGCGCTTTTTACGCGTCAGGGCCCGTCCTGGCCCATCGAATACATTCAGGGTAGCCGCCCACCAGAGCCGATGGCTGCCTGATAAAAATAGATTCAATAAAGCTTTGAGGAGACGTACATGTCCCAGAAACATCCTATCGTTGCCGTGACCGGTTCTTCCGGTGCAGGTACTTCCACGGTCAAACGCGCTTTCGAACACATTTTCCTGCGCGAAAAGATCAACCCCTGCGTCATCGAGGGTGACAGCTTCCACGCTTTCGACCGTGCGGCCATGAAGGAAGCCATGAAGGAAGCGGAAAGCAACGGCAACAACCACTTCAGCCATTTCGGTGAAAACGCCAACCTGTTCGACAAGCTCGAGCAACTGTTTGCCAGCTATGCCGAATCCGGCACCGGCCAGAAGCGTTACTACCTGCACTCCGAGCCGGAAGCCGCCGAACATAACGAGCGCCTGGGCATCGACAAGAACCCCGGCGAGTTCACACCCTGGGAAGACATCGAAACCGGCACTGACCTGTTGTTCTACGAAGGTCTGCACGGCCTGGTGAAAACCGACAACGCCAACGTCGCTCAGCACGTTGACCTGGGCATCGGCGTCGTACCCATCGTCAACCTGGAATGGATTCAGAAAATTCATCGCGACAACGCCGAGCGCGGCTACTCCGCTGACGTCATCGTCGACACCATTCTGCGTCGCATGCCGGACTATGTGCACTACATTACCCCGCAGTTCTCGCAAACGGACATCAACTTCCAGCGCGTCTCCACCGTGGACACATCCAACCCGTTCATTGCGCGCGACATTCCGACCCCTGACGAAAGCTTCGTGGTCATTCGTTTCCGTGATCCGACCAAGTTCGGCGTCGATTTCCCCTACCTGCTGAACATGATCAACGATTCGTTCATGTCTCGCCGCAACACTATCGTGGTTCCGGGCGGCAAGATGGGTATGGCGATGGAAGTTATCCTGACCCCGATCATTCACGACATGATCGAAAAATCGAAGAAGGCACGTTAAGTGCAAAACTTGATGATGGTATAACCCTCTAAAGAAGGCCGGTACATCCGGCCTTTTTTTTATCCACTACAAACGTCTACAATGAACACATGAAACAGTTCCTGTTAGCACAAGCCAGTGGCGATCGACTCAACGCCATGCTCGACGATTGCCTGGAGCAGCTCGGTGACATTCCGCCGGAAGCCACACTGGGCTTTATCTATATAACCGATCACCTGGGCGAACATCTGCCGGTCATCGTTGGCCGCCTGAAAGAAGCCACCGGCATTCAGAACTGGGTAGGCACCCTGGGCATGGGTATTATTGCCAGCCAGCAGGAATATTACGATCAACCGGCCATCGCCATCATGGTGGCGGACCTGAACGAATCGGACTTTCGTATCCTGCCTAATTTCACCCGCAACATGGATCCCTTTGACGAGGACCTGCAAAACTGGTGTGCAAACCACCATTTTCATATTGGAGTGGTACACGGCGACCCGGAAAATCCGGCGTTTCAGCAATTACTCAATGAACTGGGACAAAGGGTACCGGAAAGCTTTCTGATCGGCGGTCTCACATCATCGCGTGGACAGCACCTGCAGGTGGCCAACGAAGTGATACACGGCGGCCTGTCCGGCATCGTGTTTTCTGAAGACGTGGAAGTTTTAAGCAACCTGACTCAGGGCTGCACGCCGATCGGTTCCCGTCATCGAATCACCCAGGCCGAACGCAACATCGTTTACAGTCTCGATCACCAGCCGGCGCTCGATGTGCTGGCAGAGGAAACCGGCGAGATCATGGCACGCGACTGGGAGCGGGCGGCCAACTTTATTTTCGCCGGGCTGGTGAACCCGAATGCGGATACCGATGATTACACCGTACGTCAGCTCATTGGCGTGGACGAGAATGCAAAAATCATCGCTATCGGCGACATCATCGACGATAACCAGGAACTCATTTTCTGCCGCCGCGACGGTAACTCGGCGCTGGAAGACATGCAACGCATGTTGTTGCAGATGAAAACGCGACTCAAAAAGCCGCCGCGTGGCGCACTGTATATTTCCTGCCTGGGTCGCGGTCGTGAACAGTTCGGCTCCAACTCGGAGGAAGTGCGACTGATTCATTCCGTACTGGGCGATTTCCCGCTGGTGGGTTTTTTCGCCAATGGCGAAATCCATAAAAACCGGCTGTATGGGTTTACCGGCGTACTTACCCTGTTTCTCTAAGCCATGTCTTCAACGCCGTTGATCACCGACAGTCACTGCCATTTCGATTTCGAAGCGCTGGACCCGGTTCGCGATCAGGCCATGCAACGCGCTCGAGACCTGGGCATTGGTCTGATCATCGTCCCCGGCGTCGGGGCTGAGTCCTGGCCAAGGGTCGCCGAAGTCTGTGATCGATACACGGAATGTTATCCCGCCTTCGGACTGCATCCTTATTTTATCGAACAGCATCGCGAACAGGATTTACAAACTCTTGAGCACTGGTTAAAAGAAAAACGGCCGATTGCTGTCGGTGAATGCGGGCTGGATTTTTTTCTGAAAGATCTCGACCCGGATCGCCAGATGCATTTTTTTCTGGCCCAGCTCGAGCTGGCGCAGCAGTTCGATTTACCGGTGATCATTCACGCACGTAAATCCACCGAGCAGGTGATTCAGTGCCTGAAAAAATTTCCTGGCATGCGCGGCATGGTGCACAGCTATTCGGGTAGTTTCGAACAGGCCGAACAGTTGATGAAGCTGGGTTTTTATTTCAGTTTCGGCGGCGCCATGACCTATGAACGTGCCAGCCGACTACGTAAGGTCATTGCACGCATTCCATTGCAACACCTGCTGCTTGAAACCGACGCGCCGGACCAGCCGGGCAGCCGTCATCACGGCGAAGTGAACGAACCGGCCTACATCGATGAAGTCATTGAAAAAATGGCGGCGTTGCTCAATATCGATCAGGTGAAACTGATCGAACAGACCACCATCAATGCACGGCAGTTGTTTGGTTTGAACTAAAGCTTGCGCAGCAGGGTTATACCGTCGGCAATGGGCAGGTGACTCATGTCGACGCGACGATCATCGTGCAGCTTCTTGTTCAGTGCGCGAATCGCCAGGGTATCCCTGTCGTTGATATGCAGATTAGCCACGTCACCACCCCACAGTGTATTGTCGATCAGCATCAAACCCCCTGGTCGCAGCAGCTGCAAACAGTATTCGAAATAGCGGTCGTAGTTTTCCTTGTCGGCATCGATAAACGCAAAATCGTACTGACAGGTTTTGCCGCTTTCAATGAGTTGCTGCAATGTTTCCGTTGCCGGCGCCAGGCGTAAATCGATTTTGTGCTCGACACCGGCTTCTCGCCAGTATTCACGTGCGATGTCAGTCCATTCCTCGCTCAGGTCACAGGCCAGAATATGGCCGTCATCGGGCATCGCCAGAGCCACGGACAAACTGCTGTAACCGGTGAACACACCCACCTCCAGTGCATTGCGGACACCGAGCAATTTGACCAGAAACGCCATGAACTGCCCCTGTTCCGGTGCGATCTGCATGTTCGACATGGTCATCGTGGACGTCTGTTCGCGCAGACGATATTGAATTTCGGTTTCGCGCAGGGAATGATCCAGCAGATACTGATAGAGCTGGTCGGTCATGTTCAGTGTACGATTGGACATGGCAGACTCCGGTCGATGATGGATTGTTTTCGAGTATTAACTCTGCAACAGGTTCAACGCTTCCAGCGCGCCGGATCGCTGATGCGTTCCAGGTTCGACTTGATCCAGCTCTCCACCTGTTTGTTGATGGCATCCGCATCCTTGCCATAGGCATCGATGGGTTCACCGATAACCACGGTGATTTCACCGGGCCACTTGATAAAACTGTGTCGCGGCCAGAACTCGCCACCATTATGCGCAATCGGTACCAGCGGATAATTGACGTTGCAGGCCAGCACCGCGCCGCCCTGTTTGAATCGTCTGTTTTCACCCGGCTTGACGCGGGTGCCTTCCGGAAAAATAATCACCCAGCGACCCTGGTCGAGTTTCTGTTGGCCCTGTTCGATAATCTGGTCCATGGCTTTTTTACCGGCCGCACGGTCAATGGCGATGGGTTCCAGCAACGCCAGACCCCAGCCGAATACCGGCACACGTAACAACTCTTTTTTAAGTACCCAGAGCTGCGGCGGCAATATCGCCTGGAATGCGTAGGTTTCCCAGGTCGATTGATGATTGGATAAAACCACCGCGGCCCCATCGGGAATATTTTCCGCGCCTTCAACTTTAACGCCCAGGTTGCAGATGACGCGCAGCAGAATAATATTGGTCTTCGCCCACAGGGAACCGATTTTATAGCGGGTGTGAATCGAAAACGGAAAGGTCAGTAAAAGACTGAACACAACCGGAATCAGAACAATAATACTAAGCACCCAGTACAGCGCCGAACGAAAATACAAAATCGGTTTAGCGGGTGTTTTTATTTCACTCACTCAGACATCTCCGCGAGAATGGCGTCCGCCGCGTCAGCCAGATCGTTGTAGACGGGCACACCTTTCAGTTGTTTGGGTTTGGCTTTTTGCAGGGTTTTTTCGCCCTTGCCGGTACGTACCAGAATCGGCCGGGCACCGGCGGAACGCGCGGCTTCGATGTCGCGCATGGCGTCGCCGATGGCCGGAACACCATCGAGAGTACGCTGATAACGCGCCATGATATCGCGAAACAGGCCGTCTTTCGGCTTGCGACAGTCGCAGTCATCATCCGGACCGTGGGGGCAGAAAAACACACTGGACACATGACCACCATACTGTTCCAGCATGCGGCCCAGTTTGGCGTGAATATCATACAGGGTCTGAATGTCGTACAGGCCGCGCGCCAGACCGGATTGGTTGGTGGCAATCACCAGGGTATAACCGGCCTGTGCAAGACGCCCCATGGCCTGCAGGCTACCGGGGATCGGCTCCCATTCGTCTGCGGACTTGATCAGATTATCCGAGCCGAAATTGATAACGCCGTCGCGACTGAGAATAATCAGTTTCATGATTGCAGCAATGACAGATCCGCTGCTTTCAGGAACAGACCACCCAACTGGTTGAGTAAAGCGATACGATTATTTTTCAACGCTTCGTCGTCAGCCATCACCATAACCTGATCGAAAAAGCTGTCGACGGCTTCACGTAGAGTCGCCAGCTGTTGCAGGGCCGATTTGTAATCGCCCTGTTCAAACAGGGGCTCGACCTGTTCGGCCAGTTGCTGCAATTGCTGATAAAGATTTTTTTCAGCCGCTTCCTGCAACAGGTTTTCATCGACATTGGCCGGTAAATCGCCATCGATCTTCTTGAGGATGTTACGAATCCGCTTGTTGGCCGCAGCCAGACTTTGTGCTTCCGGTAAACTACGGAAACTGTTCACCGCCATAATACGATGATCGAAATCCACCGGCACAGTCGGTTTGAGTTCGACCACTGCTTCATACACGTCTGCCGCCACATCCTGATTCAGGTAATACACACGCAAACGGTCGATGATGAATTCCAGGGTTTCCTCAACCGCAGCTTCAGCATCCACCACTTCGGCCAGGGCTTTTGCGGCATAGCCGAGCAGTTCGCGCAGGTCTAATGGTAATTCACGTTCGATCAGAATACGTAACACACCAAGTGCAGCGCGGCGTAATGCAAACGGATCTTTTTCACCGGTGGGTTTCTGCCCGATGGCGAAAATACCCAGCAGTGTATCCAGTTTGTCAGCCACGGCGAGGATCTGACCGGTCGGCGTGGTGGGCAGCTCATCGCCGGCGAAGCGTGGCATATACTGCTCGTCCAGGGCCACCGCAACTTCGGCCGGTTCACCGTCATGTTCTGCATAGTACCGCCCCATGATGCCCTGCAGATCGGTAAACTCGAACACCATCTCGGTCATCAGGTCGCACTTGGATAACAACGCCGCGCGATGCGCATGGTCCTTGTTAGCTCCCAGTGCCTCCGCCATCTGTTGTGCAATCTTCGCCACGCGTCGGCTCTTGTCGCCGAGGCTGCCCAGCTTGTTCTGGAATACCACTTTGTCTAGCGATGCGATGCGTGTTTCCAGAGGGTGTTTACGATCCTGGTTCCAGAAAAAGGCCGCATCCGACAGGCGCGGACGAATCACCCGCTCGTTACCTTCTTTCACCTTACTCACATCTTTGCTATCGATGTTGCTGATGGTGATGAAGTGGTTCATCAACTTGCCTTCAGCGTCGAATACCGGAAAATATTTCTGATGATCCTGCATGGAACTGATCAGACTTTCCTTCGGCACCTGTAAAAAATGTTCGTCAAATTCGCCGGCGACCGCCACCGGCCATTCCACCAGCGCGGTGACTTCCTGAAGTAAATCCTCATCGATATGCGCGCGGCCGCCCAGCTGTTCCGCGGCCTGCTCAGCCTGCTGGCGAATCGCTTCGCTGCGCGACTCACGATCGACAACCACGAAACCGGGATTTTCCAGTTGCGCGACATACTCGTCGGGGCCGGACAGTGATATGGTTTGCGGATAATGGAAACGGTGGCCACGGGTTTCACGTCCGGCTTTGATCCCCAGCACTTCACCGTCGATGATATCGTCACCGAACAGCATCACGATCCAGTGCACCGGACGCACGAATTCCTCGCTACGATCACCCCAGCGCATGCGTTTCGGAATCGGCAAACGCGCCAGCGACTGTTCGACGATGGCCGCCATCAACGCACTGGTGGCCTGGCCTTTCTCTTCCAGTTTGTAGGCCAGCCATTCGCCCTTATCGGTTTTCAGGCGCTGCAGGTCTTCGACTTTGACGCCGCATGAGCCGGCAAAACCCTGTGCCGCCTTGGTGGGATTGCCGTCCTTGTCGAAGGCCGCCTGCACCGCAGGGCCGCGTTTTTCGATTTCCCGATCCGGTTGCGATTCGGCCACCTGACTCAACAACACCGCCAGACGACGTGGTGATGCATAGGCCTGGTACCCCTCATAACCGATACCCGCGTCCTGCAAACCCCTGGCGACACCTTCGGCAAACGCATCGCATAAAGTATTCAGCGCTTTCGGCGGTAACTCTTCGGTACCGATTTCGATCAGCAGATTTCGTGCACTCATGACTGACCTCCTGCCGACTCACAGATGGGAAAGCCGAGTGCCTCGCGCGCGTCGTAATACGCCTGGGCCACGGCACGGGACAGGGTACGCACGCGTAGAATGTAACGCTGGCGTTCGGTGACCGATATGGCGTGCCGGGCATCCAGCAGGTTGAAAGTGTGCGATGCTTTCAGCACCTGCTCATAAGCGGGTAGCGGTAACCCGGCTTCGATCAGTTTCTGACTTTCTTTCTCGCAGGTATCGAACCAGTTGAACAGGGCTTCGGTATCCGCATGTTCGAAATTGTAATGTGACTGCTCCACTTCGTTCTGGTGGAACACGTCACGATAGGTGACGACCCCCTGTGGACCACACGTCCACACCAGATCGAAAATACTGGTCGCGTTCTGTATGTACATGGCCAGGCGCTCCAGGCCGTAGGTGATTTCACCGCTGACCGGTTTGCATTCCAGACCGCCAACCTGCTGGAAGTAAGTAAACTGGGTCACTTCCATCCCATTGAGCCAGACTTCCCAGCCCAGACCCCAGGCACCCAGTGTCGGTGATTCCCAGTTGTCTTCTACGAAGCGAATGTCGTGTACCAGCGGATCGAAACCCAGCTCTTTTAACGAACCGAGATAAAGCGCCTGAATGTTGTCCGGCGACGGCTTGAGAATCACCTGGAACTGGTAGTAATGCTGCAGGCGATTCGGGTTTTCGCCATAGCGACCGTCGGTGGGACGACGCGATGGCTGAACATAGGCGGAACGCCAGGGTTCCGGACCGATGGCGCGCAAAAAGGTCGCCGGATGAAAAGTGCCCGCACCCACTTCCATATCCAGTGGTTGCAGAACGGCACAACCCTGTTGTGCCCAGTATTCCTGAAGAGCCAGTATCAGGCCCTGAAAAGTTGAAACGTCATGTGCCATATAGGTGAATGCCCGGTTGTATTTCTGTTACTGCTGCGCTGGCGGAAAACCCCAGTATACCGCGCGCGGACGGGCAAGTATAAACCATACAGATGCTATGCATACCCTTGAGTCCGTGAGGTCTGCTTTACACCGCATCGTCTTCGGCAGGCGGCCGCCCTGAGGGGAAAAATCACTGCGATTTTTCAGCGTAATCAGTTTTTTCGATTCACCGATTGAAATTGCGGTCTTCCAGGGACCGGTCAAAATAGGCTATATATGTCAGTAATGCTGTTTTAAGGGAATGTGTCCATGCCTGAGAAACTCATTTTGCAGCCCACCGCCACCTCACACTGGAAACAGCTGTTGCAGGAGGCGGAACAAAAATGCAATTGCCGACTCGATGACGAAGTTGAATCCTATCTCATCTTCACGCTGATTCGTTTTACCCAGAATCCTCAGCTTGCCAGCCAGCCGCTGGCACCCGATTACCTGAAATCCCAGCACCGCGGCGGCCATGCCCAGCAACTGCAACTGCGCGATGTGGGCGACCAGTGCCTGCTGCTGTCCGGCCTGTTTCCACAGCGTGCGGAAAAACGTCTGGTCCGGGTCAGTTATTACGTTGATCTGGGTCGCTCCGCTTACGACCATCTCAGCCAGCTGTTGCGCCAGGCCATGGCCGAGCTGTACCAGCAGCTGGCTCATCACTTCGTGCAGTTGATGGATGTGCTGCAAAACCTCCGCGCGGAGCCCGCCCTGCAACCCCTGCAGGCGCTGGAGCTGTGGTCCGACACCGGTAGCAGCAACGCCTACGGCATCGTCACCACCAGCAGCGGCGGCATTCCGGTACGCAACCCGGGTAAGCAGCCCCATTAAATCGGCAAAACTGGTAAAATCGCCGGTTTACCCTTGTTGATCGGATTTCGTTATGTCCCAGCGTAAAGCCGTTGCGCTTATTTCCGGAGGCCTGGACTCCCTGCTCGCCGCCCGCATCATGCTCGAACAGGACATCCATGTTGAAGGCATCAATTTCTTCACCGGCTTCTGCGTGGAAGGCCACACCCATGCCATCCGCCAGAAAGACAAGGCCAAACCGAAGCGCAATAACGCCCTGTGGTCGGCCGAGCAACTGGGTATCAAGCTGCACATCGTCGATATCGTCGAAGAATATAAAGACGTGCTGCTCAATCCGAAACACGGTTACGGCGCCAACATGAACCCCTGCCTGGACTGCAAGATCTTCATGGTGCACAAGGCCCATGAGTGGATCGAGGAAAACGGTTTCGATTTCATTATCACCGGGGAAGTCATCGGCCAGCGGCCCATGTCGCAACGCAAGGACACCATGCCGGTGATCGCCCGTGAATCCGGTGCCGACGATCGCCTGCTGCGCCCGCTGTGCGCAAAGAATCTGCCGCCAACCCTGCCGGAACGGGAAGGCTGGGTGGATCGCGATCAACTCTACGATTTCAGCGGTCGCAACCGAAAACCGCAGATCGCACTGGCCGGTCAGTTCGGTTTTGAGGATTTTGCCAGTCCCGCCGGCGGCTGCTGTTTCCTCACCGATGAAAACTATTCCCGCAAGCTGGTCGACCTGTGGCAGGCGCGCGGCGACCGCGACTATGAAATGGACGACATTATGCTGCTCAAAGTCGGCCGGCATATTCGACCCAGCAACCGATTCAAGATCATCATCGGTCGTGAAGAAGGGGAAAACAAATTCCTGCAGGGTTATCGCAGTGCCTACACCTGGCTCAAGACCACCAGCCATGCCGGACCGCTGAGCCTGATCGACGGCGTCGTCAACGATGCCGACCTGGAGCTGGCAGCGCGTATCATCGCGCGATTTTCCCAGGGCAAGAACGAGGCACAGGTCACCGTGGAAACCATGCGCACGAATGGCGAGAGCCGAATGCTGGATGTAAAACCGATGTCGGTATCCGAGATTCCTCAGGAGTGGTACGTATGAGCACCCATCATCTGGATGCGCGGCGCATCTTGTGTCCCTTACCGGTCATTCGCACCCAGGACAGGATCAAGCAGCTGGCGGTCGGCGACATTCTCGAAGTCACCTGTACCGATCCCGGCGCCCTGAATGACATCCCGGCCTGGTGCCGTATCAACGGCCACCGGGTGGTCAATACCCGGCAACAGGACGACGAAGTGGTAGTGATCATCGAAGTCTGCGACGCAGACCAGGCAAGGTAAAAGCGTTATTTGTTCACCGCATTGTCGACGCGGCCGATGGCACAGCTGACGAAAGACTTGGCTTTGGCGGTGGCGGCCTTGATGCCTTCCGCCGTACCTTTTTCCGGGTAACCCAGTTTCAGCAACGTCGCACGCCAGTCGTCACTGCCGTCCTGTTCACTCTGGATGCCGACGATACCCTTCTCGATATCCACCTCCACATCGCTGATGCGGGCATCTTCGAGCAGACGTTTTTTGATGGTACCGGCGCAGCCGCCGCATTTAATATTCTCTACATCAAACTGATAAATCATGGCGCTATCTCAATCACTCGATAAATAGTCGGGTATTAGTTGATATCATAACTTGCAAGCCTCGCGCGCACACCCGAAAATATGCCCCCTGACGACATGCAGGAAATCAGTTTGGAACTCACTCTAGAACAACGCAGACAGGCCATGGACCGTGTCACCTGGTGGGGTGTGGGCGTCAACATTCTGCTCGCCATCAGTAAACTGGTGGCCGGATTCATCGCCCAGTCCCATGCCCTGATCGCTGACGGTTTTCATTCTTTTTCAGACCTGATCAGTGACGGTATGGTGCTGCTCGCCTCCAAGCACGCCGCCCAGGAAGCGGACGAGGATCATCCTTACGGCCATGCCCGTTACGAGACCCTGGCCACCATCGGCGTCGGCCTGTTCCTGATCGCCGTCGGGGTCGGTATCGGTTTCGACGCCGCCGACCGACTACTGGAACCGCAACTGCTGGCAGTACCCGGTACCCTGGCCCTGTGGATCGCCGTCGCCTCCATCGTCGGCAACGAGCTGCTGTTTCAGTACACCATCCGCGTCGCCGAACAGATCAAGTCCAACCTGCTGCGCGCCAATGCCTGGCACCACCGCACCGACAGCATTTCTTCCGTTGTGGTCTTCATCGGTATCGGCGGCGCCATGCTGGGCTGGCCGATTCTGGATGACATCGCCGCCGTCATCGTGGCCATCATGATCGCCAAGATCGGCTGGGATCTGAGCCACCAGAGCGTACAGGAACTGGTGGATACCGGCCTGGATACGGAAACCATCGACGCGATAAAAGACAACATCATGAACATCGACGGTGTCGAGCAGCTGCACATGTTGCGGACCCGCCGCATGGGCAACAACGCCCTGGTGGATGTGCATGTCCTGGTGGATTCCAAGCTCAGCGTATCGGAAGGTCACCAGATCTCGGAAGCCGTGGCCTACACCCTGAAACGCAATTTCGAAGAGATCAACGACGTCACCGTGCACATCGATCCGGAAGACGACGAACTCACCCCCAACAGCTGCCGAAACCTGCCGCTGCGTAGCGAAGTGGAACAGGCGCTGCGCGAGGCCTGGTCAGCCATTCCCGAGATCGATCAGGCGCAAACCATCATCCTGCATTACCTGGATGGTGAAATCACCGCCGACCTCCAGCTGCCCATGCGGGTGCTGGGCGGACTGGCCGATGCGGAGGCTCTGAACCTCCGAATTCGCGATGCCGCGTCCAGTGTGGAGCACGTGAATCGAGTGAATATTTTCTATTTTTAGTATTTGCACTATTATGTTGCACCATTTGCACCAAGGCACAATCCTGGTGCACGCGTAACCAGGTAGCCATCCAGAATCAATGATTTACCGCAGTACCCTTGTGGCACACTTCATGCACTATGTTCGGCTACAAGGTTTTTAAGTCACTGAGCCAGTGCAAACGAAACAGGGGCTTGGTTTAAAAATATCTATTTTCGGAGGAACTCCATGTCTAACGACGTACTAAAAATGATCAAGGACAACGAAGTTAAGTTCGTTGACTTCCGTTTCACAGACCCACGCGGTAAAGAACAGCACGTATCGGTACCGGCTCATACCGTCGAAGAAGACACCTTTAGTGAAGGTAAAATGTTCGACGGTTCATCCATCGAAGGCTGGAAGGGTATTAACGAATCCGACATGATCCTGATGCCGGACCCCGCCACTGCCACCATGGATCCGTTCTGCGAAGAAACCACCATGAACATCACCTGCGACGTTATCGAGCCTGCCACCATGCAGGGCTACGAGCGTGATCCCCGCTCCATCGCCAAACGCGCAGAAGAATACCTGAAATCCACCGGCATCGCCGATACCGCCTACTTTGGTCCTGAGAACGAATTCTTCGTGTTCGATTCCGTTGCATGGAAAAACGACATGGGCGAAGTCTTCTACAAGATCGGTTCTGAAGAAGCCGAGTGGAGCAAGGGCGAACAGTCTGAAACCGGTAACCTGGGCCACCGTCCCGGTGTTAAAGGCGGCTACTTCCCGGTACCTCCTGTCGACTCTCTGCAGGATCTGCGTTCAGCCATGTGTCTGGTTCTGGACGACATGGGTGTGCCTACCGAAGTTCATCACCACGAGGTTGCCACCGCCGGTCAATGTGAAATCGGCGCCGTATTCAACACCCTGGTGAAGAAAGCCGACGAAGTTCAGAAGCTGAAGTATGCCATTCACAACGTAGCACATGCCTACGGCAAGACCGCGACTTTCATGCCCAAGCCGCTGGTTGGTGATAACGGTAACGGTATGCACGTTCACCAGTCTCTGGCCAAAGACGGCAACAACCTGTTCTCCGGCGACCTGTACGGTGGCCTGTCAGAAACCGCGCTGTTCTACATCGGCGGTATCATCAAGCACGCCAAGGCACTGAACGCATTCACCAATGCTTCAACCAACTCTTACAAGCGCCTGGTACCCGGTTTCGAAGCGCCTGTTATGCTGGCCTACTCGGCACGTAACCGTTCGGCTTCCATCCGTATTCCTTTCGTTGCCAACCCGAAAGCACGTCGTATCGAAGTGCGCTTCCCGGACAGCACCGCCAACCCTTACCTGGCTTTCGCAGCCATGCTGATGGCCGGTCTGGACGGCATCGAAAACAAGATTCACCCGGGCGATGCCATGGACAAGAACCTGTACGACCTGCCGCCGGAAGAAGAAGCGGAAATCCCACAGGTTTGCTTCTCCTTCGACGAGGCATTGAAAGCACTGAATACCGACCGTGCCTTCCTGACCAAGGGTGGCGTATTCACTGACGACCAGATCGATGGTTACATCGACCTGAAAGGTGAAGAAGTTGCTCGCATGCGTCTGGCCACTCACCCGGTCGAATTCGACATGTACTACTCTGTATAAACAGCGCCCTGTTCACAGAGTCGAAAACGCCCCGCTGGTCGGGGCGTTTTTTGTTTGCGCACTCGTTTATTTCGCACTAAGCTTGGCCTCATGCGTAACCTGTCGATTCTGTTCATTCTGCTGTTCTCCCTGCCGGTACAGGCCGCACTGTACAAATGGCTGGATGAAAACGGCGAAGTGGTGTATTCCGACGAGCCTCCCTTCGAAGGTGCCGAACAGCTTGATCCGCCGGCGCTCACCACCACCCCGGCCGTCAAGGCACCACCCGCTAAAGCTAAACCCACCCGGGAACCGCAACAGCCCAAACCGGCTGCCATCGAATACAAGGAAATTCGCCTCAGCAAACCGGCCAACGATGAAGCGGTGCGCGACAATGCGGGTAATGTGACTTTTGAATTCGTGGTCACTCCGGCACTACAAACCAACCTGGGACACAGCATCAGCCTGCTGATCGACGGAGCAACCGTAAAATCCGGCCTGCAGACCACATCAGTCACCATCGAACACATGGATCGGGGAACCCACCAGGTCCTGCTGAAGGTGCTCGATGGCAAGGGCAAGCTATTGAAGGCCAGCCCGGTGACCACATTCCACCTGTTACGCTACTCGAAGCTGTTCAAGAAACCCGCCCCCTGAGCGCAATCCCAATCGGCACCAAACTATAGCGCTTACCGATTGTCTTTTGCACCAATCAGGTGCACACTTGAGATGCCGCCCTTCAGGTGAGTGAAAAATAACCCGATTCCATCCTTAAATTCCCCCTTCGAGACCCTCTGCCGTCAATGTAACTAGTTGTTA
>CBDULQ010000006.1:0-36789 GCA_965368115.1 uncultured Gammaproteobacteria bacterium
GGTCAGTATTCCACCGCCGAGGACGTGCTGCAGGAGCTGGCCCAGGAGTACGAAATGCCGGCCCTGATCCTGGAACACCGGGGCATGAGCAAGCTCAAGTCCACATACACCGACAAGCTGCCGCTGATGGTCAACCCGGATACCGGCCGGGTACATACGTCGTATCATCAGGCGGTGGCGGCGACCGGCCGCTTGTCGTCTTCCGATCCCAATCTGCAGAACATCCCGATTCGCTCCGAGGAAGGCCGGCGCATTCGCCAGGCCTTCGTGGCGCCGCAAGGTTATCAGCTGGTAGCCGCGGACTATTCGCAGATCGAGCTGCGCATCATGGCGCACCTGTCCGCCGACGAGAGTCTGGTACAGGCTTTTGCCGAGGGCCAGGACATCCATCGAGCGACAGCCGCCGAGGTATTCGGCATGGCGCTGAGCAAGGTCACCCAGGAACAGCGGCGCGCGGCCAAGGCGATTAACTTCGGACTGATCTACGGCATGTCGGCGTTCGGTCTGGGGCGTCAGCTCAACATTGGTCGTAACCAGGCGCAGGAGTATGTGGATCTGTATTTCGAACGTTATCCGGGCGTCAAAGCCTACATGGATCGCACCCGTGAAGATGCGCGCGACAAAGGCTATGTAGAAACACTATTCGGACGTCGTCTGTATCTGCCTGAAATCAATGCAAAGAATGCACAGCGTCGTCAGTATGCCGAACGTACCGCAATCAATGCACCGATGCAGGGAACGGCTGCGGACATTATCAAACGTGCCATGATCAATCTGGACGCGTCGTTAAAGAAAGCAAAACTGGATGCACGTATGGTCATGCAGGTGCATGACGAACTGGTCTTAGAAGTCGCCGACAATCACCTGGAAAAATTGAAAAAACTGGTCAAAAAAGAGATGGAATCTTCGGCTACACTCGATGTCCCATTAATTGTGGATGTCGGTGTCGGCGACAACTGGGATCAGGCACATTAGTACTTATCCGCATTACGATTCATGGCCTGGTCGATAGGGTTTATTGCCCGTACCACTCGTCGGTTGTGTTTTGACATCCTATCCGTATGGACTTTAATTTAAGTCAGCAATTGCAGTTTTTCTCGAGCTTTAATGTTTTTTCTGAATTGCGCTAAAGCCCGGCGCAAGCCCGCTTGCCTCCCTGAGCGGGCGATTTGGGGTCAGTCTCCCCAAGCTGGCCTCCAGTTGACCCCGACTCCGCCCAAAGAGTCGGGGCATTTTTTTGGGCGCTAGAAAATTTTAAATTTTTTATCCTTACATCGATTGATGTCGCAACAAAGAAATGCCGCTCGCGGCTTTATTCAAGTGCGGGTTAAAACGACGTTTTGAGTTGCCGGCGCGACAACCATTCGTCGGCTGAAATGGTGCGCAAATTCGGAATGCGGGATTAACACAGGGACGACAATTAGAGACCTTCGTTATCCAGTTCGAACCATTCATTCAGCTTATTGCGTAATTCATCCACACCGGTTTTATCCATCGAAGAGAACATCTGTACGGTGCTGTCAAAAGCCAGCTCGCGTAATGTTTTCTGAACTGAAAACAACGCCTGTTTGGCGGCGCCTCGTTTTAGTTTATCGGCTTTGGTCAGTAACACGTGGGTTGCGATGTTGAAGTGCTGGCACCACTCCAGCATCTGGGCATCATAGTCCTTGACCGGATGGCGGATATCCATGATCACCACCAGTCCCGCCAGGATGGGCCGCTGCCCCAGATAGTTTTCCATCAGCGATTGCCAGTCCCGGCGTACCGCTTCCGGGACCTTGGCGTAGCCGTAGCCCGGCAGGTCGACCAGCCGGCGCGCATCGTCCAGAGTGAAGAAATTGATCAGCTGAGTGCGTCCCGGGGTCTTGCTGGTGCGCGCCAGGTTGCGGTTGTCGCAAAGACAGTTGATGGCGCTGGATTTGCCCGCATTGGAGCGCCCGGCGAAGGCGACTTCCAGGCCCTGTTCCGGGGGAAACTGGCCGGGTTGGGCCGCACTGGTCAGGAATCGGCTGCGCTGGTAATAGTTTTTCATTGTCGAATCCGGCACTTATCAGGGCCGGATATTACCAATATTGATCAATAACAGCCAATTTTTCGGCCAATTATAGCCATTGGTAAATTGCTGAAATGGCCGCCGTGGTGTAGACTTGCGCCCACTTTTTTTAGCCGCGTGCCCGGCATGATGGATACGTTTGGAGATATCGAGCAATGAAATACAAGTTTCTGATTGCAGTTTTCAGCCTGGTAATGGGTGTGAATGCAAGCGCAGTCGCCGGTGATGCGGCGGCGGGTGAAGGCAAGGCTGCTGCGTGCGCCGCCTGTCACATGCCTGATGGTAACAGTGTCGTCCCTGAATTCCCCAAGCTGGCCGGTCAGCATGAAGGCTACCTGGTCAAGCAGCTGTCCGAATTCAAGAGCATGAAGCGTAAGAACGATATCATGTTCGGTATGGCGGCTGCCCTGAGCGAAGAAGATATGGCCGATATTGGCGCCTATTTCGCCAAGCAGACTGCGGCACCGGGCGCAGCCACCGACGAGAGCAAGCTGGCTCTCGGCAAAGCCATCTACGAAGGCGGTAACGCGGGTACTCACGTACCGGCCTGCATGGGCTGCCACGGTCCCACCGGTGCCGGTAATGCACCGGCCAATTATCCTGCGCTGGCGGGTCAGCATGTTCAGTACACCCTGACCCAGCTGAAGAACTTCCAGTCTGGTGCACGCGATAACGACCCCAACAAGATGATGCGTCTGGTTGCAGAGCATATGTCTGACGCAGAAATGGAAGCAGTTGCCAACTACATTGCAACGCTGAAATAAGCCCATCTGCGATATGCTGATAAAAAAAGGTGACCTGGTCACCTTTTTTTATGCCCGGGCCCCGGCTATGCCTGGGCCGGGAGTGTGGCATAATGCGGTGAAATTTTTTGCCATGAAACGGGTCTTCTAGAAGATAAAATTTAAGGATGGGGATGCACAGAATGAAATCGCTTGGAATCAAATCACTTGTCTGCCTGTTGATGCTGCTACCTGCGCTGGGATTCGCCCGTGACTTCAAGGCCGGCGTGGATTACACCGTGCTGGATAAGCCGGTCGCGACCGAAACCGGTAACAAGATCGAGGTGCTGGAGTTCTTCTGGTATGGCTGTCCGCACTGTTTCAAGTTCGAGCCTTTCGTCAGTAAATGGAAAAAACAGCTGCCGGACAATGTTGTGTTTATCCAGGTGCCGGCCCCTTTGAATCCGAAATGGATGGTTCATACCAAGACCTACTATGCACTTGAACTGATGGACCAACTGGACAAGGTACACGAGGATATCTTCAAGGCTCTGCACGTCGAGCGTAAAAAACTGTTTACCCGGGACAGCATTGCCGATTATCTGGCGACCAAAGGTATTGATCGCAAATTGTTCGTCGATACCTACGATTCTTTTGGTGTCGAAATGCGTGCCCGTAAATCAATGCAGTTGATGCAGGAATACAACGTGACCGGCGTTCCCATGCTGGCGGTGAACGGAAAATACATCATTACAGCGAGTCAGGCCGGCAGCTATCCGGCGATGATCGAGATTGCCAGCTATCTGGTCGACAAGGAAGCCAAATCGTCTAACTAGGGGTATAGTATTAACTGAGTTCACGTTTAAAGGGGCGGCGCGATGCCAGACTCTCCTTCGGGACAGAGTGCCGATCACTGGAAACAGAAATACTACGATCAACTGGATCGACTGGACCAGAAAGAGGAAGAATGGTCCAGGCTGGAAACGGTATTGAAACGCGCCATCGGCCGACTGAGTCTGGCTGCCGAAGGTCATCACAAGGCGGTGGATCGACATATCCGTGACATCCGCGCCGCCACCCGCGACAAGGTCAATCGCGAGCATCTCGACGCGATACTCGACCAGCTCTCCGACTTGCTGGCCCGGCTTGATGAAAAGCAGGCTGCTCCGGACCGCCAGGCCATCACTCACCTGCAGACATTACTCGAACAGCTGGTGCTTCCCGCCAGTCTGGGCAAACCGCGTAAGAAGCTGCTCAAGCAACTTAACAAGGCCACTGACGAATCCGTGGTTCAGTTGCTCAATGAAGTGGCGGGCCTGATTCAACAGGCACTGGCCACGTCATCTCCCGAAGCGCCGGCTGAAAAGAAGCCGGGCTTGCTGGATCGTATTCTCAAATCATCGACGGCAAATGAGAGTGATGTGGATCACCAGGCCACTGCGCGCATACTGTCGCACGTGCTGGAAGTATTTCCCTGGCCGCCGGATCTCGGCACCGACGTTAAATCACTGCTCAATCAACTGAATCGAGTCTCTGACGACAATGATTTAAGCCGTTCTGTAACGGAACTGGAAAAACTGGCGCGCAGCGTTCCAGATTACCTGCCCCATACAACACTACCGACTCTGTCTACAGAGCAAACGCACGAAGATGGCTTTAATTCGCTCCGCCAGTGGATCGAAACTTTCATCAACCAGATCGACAATCCGAGTTCACCGGACGGACGGCTAGCGGCGATACGCACTTTATTACGTGATGCGAACCAGCAGACACAGCTGGACGCGTTGGCAAAACAACTGAGTGATTTGCTGCGTTCAGGCAATACCGAGACAGCACCCGAAACCTCGGTCGGTGACGTGGGTGACAGCCCGGTTCAGCCAAGCATTCAGGAACTGCTGATTCGTTTACTGGAACAACTGGTGGTGCCGCCAGACCTGACCGCTGAAGTGGATCATATGAAGTCACGCCTGGAAGCGGAAACGGCTCCCGAAGACTGGCGTCTGTTGCTGAAAGATGTGGCGGCTTTAATCAATTCCATCCGCAGCCGTCTACAACAGGAAAAACACGAGTTCGAGGATTTCCTGCAGCAGATCACCGGACGTCTCCGGGAAATGGACGAGTTTCTGCAGATCGAAAGCGAGTCCATAGTTGCAGCTGAAAAACAGGGACAGGCTTTCGACGAAAAAATGCATAGTGAAGTTCAGGTGATTCGGGAAGATGTGGTGCAGGCAACCGATCTCGGAACCCTGAAAGGATTTGTCGAATCACGACTGGATGTGATTTCACAACACATTCGCGATTATCGTGAACACGAGTCGCAACGTTTCGGGGATGCTCAGCACAATATCGAGCAGATGCAGAGCAAAATGCAGTCCATGGAACAGGAAACCCAGACGCTTAAAAAAATCATTGTAGAGAAAAACAAGCAGGCGATGTTTGATGCCTTGACCGGAATTCCGAATCGTTTTGCCTACGAGAAAAAAATCACCGAGGAAATTGCGCGCTGGAAACGTTTCGGTCATCCCCTGAGTCTGGCCATCTGGGATGTGGACTACTTTAAAAAGGTAAACGATACCTTTGGACACAAGGCTGGTGATAAGGTATTGCGCACGATTGCGCAATTATTGAATGAGCGTATTCGGGAAACCGATTTTCTGGCGCGTTACGGCGGTGAGGAATTTGTCATGCTGCTGCCGGGAACGAAAGAGGAAGAAACACTTCGACTGGTTAATGGCCTGCGCGAAAAGGTGGAGTCCTGCGGATTTCATTACCATGGTGATCCAGTATCCATCACCGTGTCCTGTGGCGTGAGCAGCTTCCGTGAAGGCGACTCACTTGAGAAGGTATTTGATCGTGCTGATAAAGCACTTTATCGGGCCAAGAAAAATGGTCGCAACCTGTGTGTAATTGCCGCTGTTAGATCTGATTAGCCGATTTTAACGTCGGTAATTTTTACATTTCTGAAAAAACAAAACGAATTACCATCCGGTAGTCGATTTTTTGGGCTTTAATCCGATTGCCGATAATCAGACATCGAAAATTTAATATTAATTTGCCATAATCCAGACAACTTAAAACGATAAAAAGTGTGGAGTAGAGGTATGAAAAGGATGCTGGTCGCTGCAATGGCGATGTGCGGAGGTCTCAATTCTTCAGTATTTGCTGATACGAATGTCGCAATTGGAGAACAGTTCGATGTTCTGGCTGGTGAGACATTTGTTAATCCGGATCTGTTTAATAATCAGGGAACCACCAACAATCAGGGTTATTTTTTTAATGAGGGCATGTTTTACAATCGAAGCTCAGGGGTTCTGAATAATTCCAGTTATTTCTGGAACAGCGGCACGCTGGACAACAGTGGGCAGGTCAATTTTCAATATTTTTCAACGATTACCGTACATCAAAACGGACAGCTATTAAATTCAGGATCCATATCGGCTGATGGTTTCCATATCGGCGAAATCAGGCTGGAAGATAACGGTCATCTCAGAAACTCGGGTGACCTGTCATACATGGAGCTGTATACCGACTCCGATACGAGCATATTAAATACAGGGACCATAAATCATTCAGGCATTTTAGGGGATGGCTATTATTCCGAATGGATTCCCGGTGCACAGGTTATGAATACCGGCACCATTGTCGACAGCTTTATCCAGGATGTGGGTGAAATGGTGAACTCGGGTTATATCGGTGGCGATATAACGCAGGGCACAGGAACAAGTATTGCAGTCCGTTACGACAATATTTTCACCAATACAGCAAACGGAGTGATTGATCTTATTGCGCCACAATTAAGTCTCGAAGTGATGTCCGTCGATGGGCAATTTACCAATCAGGGAATGATCAACGCTTATTCGGGTGACATTCATATCAATGGTGCGAGCTGGTCCGGGATCTTCACAAATGAGAATACCCTTAATAACCTTGGCTCACGGATTTTGATCAATAATGGTGGTGTGCTGAGAAACCAGGGCACAATGACGAATGGCATGGAGCATATGATTTACGGTATCCCTGAGATTAGTCTTGGATATGGGGGTGATGCGCCCAGCACTCTGGAAAATAGCGGTACCCTGGAGAACTATCATCTGATTCAGGGTGAGGGGCAGGTACTGAACTCTGGCCTGCTGATTAATCATGGCTCCGGTAGCATCGACGTTCGATATCTTGAAAATTCCGGGCGCCTGGAAACGGCAGGTGCTATTAGTGCTCGAGACGGATTCACGGTAACTGAAACAGGCACTCTGGTGGTTAAGAATGTCGAACCTGAAAACGTATTCTTCAATACCGTATATATCAATAGTGATATGACAGTCAACGGTACACTGGAACTTGAGCTTTTGGGTTATCCTTTTGATCAGTATCTTAATATCGAGGGGGTTCTGGACATTGGTGATACGGCCATACTCAACCTGTCTTCATTAGACCCGTATCTGGAGATGTGGATGTATGGTCCAGGGGAATCCATAGATCTGCTGTCAGCCCGTCAAATACTGGGTAATTTTTCCGAGGTCATGACAGACCTGTCGTTTGATGGGTTGATGTTGCGTCTTGAACTGGAAGTGTATAACAACGGCTTCGAAGATATTCTGCGTTTGAATACGGTCGCTGCTCCGGTGCCATTACCGGCAGGTGTCTGGTTATTTATATCCGGACTGGTTGGCTTGATGGTAACCGCGCGCAAGCGAAGTCTGCACTAGTCTCAGCATGTCGATCGAAAAAAAACAGGCTGGTATATTACCAGCCTGTTTATTTGTGTTCCGGTTAGCTGTAAATACATGGGTATGTCCGTCGCTCTTAAGGGCTTGAAAATAAAATCGTTCATATCCCTTAATTCGGCTCGGTAGTGACATGTTAGTCCACCGGATACACCCACACCCAGATTTCATCACGTACCTTGTCATGCCAGGTTTCACGGACATGTGCCTTAACGGTTGTCTTGCTGATTTGCTGGATGGTTTCCTTGTCGGACGACACATAGGCGCGTTCATTGACCACCCGTTGTTTGATGGTCTGAATACTGGCGACGTCAACCCCATAACGCGCTGCCAGGCGTTCCCGTGCGCGGGCGATAGCCAGTTCTTCCTGGTAATAGCGACCTTTCACATGCATGCCCGCGGAACCGACGGCGCCGTCACCCGGTTCGTCGATCCAGCCGGGTCGTGCCCGACCGGGGTTTGACTGGCAGGCAGCCAGCAATAGTGAAAAAACAAGAGTGATGGTGTAAACCGCCCTGAATTGCATGAGCTCAAGCTCCTTCTGGTATCTGATATTTGCCAATCCGCGCCCGCACTTTTTTCAAATAGCTACGGGTTTCCTGATAGGGTAGATGCTGGCGCATGAATGTGTACACCTGTTCAGGTGAGCGACGATTGATTTCGCGTAGCGCCGCCTGCTTCCAGCGTGCACGAGTGCCGAATCGGGCGCGTGAATAACGTCCGGCGAAAGTGCGAAAAACGTTTCCGGCACCGGTATTGTAGGCGGCCACTGTGGCCCAGATACGTGTCTGACGGTCCTTGATATCGGCGAAATAAAGATAATAGAGGCGATTCAGGAAAGCACTGCCGAGGCGTATGTTGTTACTGGGGTCGTAGAGATAACGGTCATTGACGACACGGTCCTGTTTGAACAGATAACGGTAGGCTTCGCGGGCGCCGCTATTCGGGACCAGTTGCATCAGACCGAAAGCGGGTGCGGGTGAGCGGGCCATGGGATTGAACATGCTCTCGGTTTCCATGATGGCGTAAATCAGCGCCGCGGGCATGGCCTGCTGTTCGGCAAAGCGATGCACATCCTGCTGATACAGCGCAGCACGCCGGCGGATATGATCGGCCACCAGGTGTAGCTGCACGCGATAAACCGTGCGTCGCTGTCCGTCGCCCCCGGTCACCTGGTCGACCTGGAGCCGTTCGACGACGCGGGCGGCCAGTCGTGGGTAATCTTCCGGGGTCGCTGCGGTGCCGTCACGGTCTGCCACCTGTCCACCGAGGACCGGATCACCGACCGGACGGGCAACCGGATCACGCGCCAGATCGAGCATGGAACGTGGGTCCTTGCCCTGTTCCAGCAGCTTGAGAACCGTGTCCTCCAACTGGCGTCGATCCCGGTCCTGTCGGGGGCGCTCAACGGCCAGTTCGACAGTGACCTGGCCGGTCTGGAAGTCGACCACACCGCGATGTTGCAGGTCGCCGAGATAACTGACCCAGGTATGAGAATCCGGCATCACCGTGCGCTTTTTACCCCAGATCTTCTCGCCCTCCGCCTGATAGCGGTCAAATGCCTGCTGCAGGCGGCGCTGGTACTGTTCGAATTCATCGACGCTTTGTTGATAGCTGGTCTGCTGCCGGCGCTGGAAGGTTTCGAATTCGCGTTGGGCGTCCAGATAACTATCCGCTTCCACGACCGAACTCATTAATATACAGGCCAAAACCAAACCTGATCGATGATTCGCGCCACTCACCTGTGTACCGCCTCCTGGACCATGATGGGGTCGATCATAGCATAATGTGATCTGGCTCAATAAAACGCCCGGCGGGGCTTCTGGGGGCCAAATGGATTGCTTAATCAGGCCATCTCGGCTATGTTTATGACGATTAAAAGCCACATTTAACGACGGAGATAGAATATGAATAAGGCTGCTTACCTGGTTGCAGGTGTTGCAATGTCTGCGTTTATCGCGGGCTGTGGAGGAAAGAAAGAGGAAGTCGCGGATTGTGTGTTCCCGGATGCACCCGGTACAGCAGCACCAGGCTGGGTATGTGACGAGCCGGTAGAAGGTGTCGAAGTTTCGGCCGTGGGTTCGGCGCAGAAGTCTGGTGCCGGTCATAGCTTCATGAAGCAGATGGCGGCCACCGATGCGCGCGTGCAGCTGGCTCAGCGCATGAAAGTACAGGTTCGCAACATGATCAAACAGTATGTTGAGACCACTGGAGCGGCTGACCAGGAAACCGTTGATAAAGCGATGACTTCGGTCACCAAGCAGATCACCAACGAAACGCTGGTCGGTACCAAAATCTTCAAGACTCGCACCAGCCCGACCGGCACATTGTACGTGTTGCTGGGTATGGACCCTGCCGGTGTTGAAGCCGCTGCAGAAACAGCGATCAAAACCAGCATGAAGAATGAACGAGCCCTGTGGCAGCAGTTCAAGGCGCAGAAGGCGCAGGACGAACTGGCCGCTGAAATCGCCAAGATGGACGGCAGTAACTAAACTGCAAGCTCGACATCAATAAAGCCGGTCTCATGACCGGCTTTATTTTTTGAATCATGTTTTAAAGGAATAACCATGCTTGAGAAGAGTAAGTGCGCCATTGCAATCGCAGCATTGCTTGTCGGCACTCAGGTTGTTGCCGATAACCGCGCTGAATTCGAACAATGGATGAAGCAGGAAACGCAGAATTACCAGGAATACCGCGACAAGCGCGACAAGGAATTCACCAGCTTTCTCAAGATGCACTGGAAGGAAATGAAAACTTTCCAGGGTGTAAAACGTGATCCAACACCCAAGCCGGTTGATATACCAGTAGCTCCACCCAGGCCGGAGCCCCGGCCCGAACCTTTGCCTTTGACACCGGTTCCCGAACCCGAAACGCCGATCAAACAACCTTCTGTTGAAACACCACCGGTTAAGCCCGAACCCCGGGTCGTGAAAGTGCCGCCTATCGAACCGGTACCGGACAAACCAGTCGTTAAACCGATGCCCGCAGTGCCGGCGCCAAGTGGTAAAACGATCGGAATAAAATTTTTCGGACAATCCCTGAAGTTCAGCTACGACCCTAAACTCAAGGTTAACCTGAACAGCCGAATCGATGAAAAGGCCATGAGTGATTACTGGTCTTCCGTCAGTCGGGCAAGCTTTGAGCCCTTGCTCAAACAGATTGAAGCACAGCGGGAACCGCTACAGCTCAATGACTGGGCCTATGCCATGCTGGTGCATGAAGTCGCCAGCCAGATTTATCCGCATCAGAACAATGAACGGGCGATGCTAAGCTGGTTCATTATGACCAAAGCGGGATACAACGCACGTATTGCCTATGACTCGCGCAGAGTCTATCTATTATTGCCGTCACAACAGCAGTTGTTCGCTGCGCCTTATTTCACGTTTGATAATGTACGTTACTATGCGCTGGGTTTCGACGGTAAAAAACAGCAGCTTGGCCGGGTGTTCACATATGACGGACAATATCCCGGAGCCAGTAAGCGCCTTGATATGCGCCTTACTCATGCTCTGAACACACTGCGCACTGAAAACAATCGAGTTCTCAAGTTCAGTTACAACGGGAAGACCTACAGTGTGCGCGTTGCATACGACAAGGAGACTGTGCGCTTTTTCGAAACCTATCCGCAGATGGATATCAGGCTATATTTTGCAGCTGATGTGAATCGCGCGACCGGTAATCCGATTCTTCAGCAACTTAAAAAAATTGTCGAAGGCCACTCGGAAAAAGATGCAGTGAATATTTTGTTGCGATTTGTTCAGACCGCTTTCAAATACAAAACCGATGAAGGTCAGTTCGGTATGGAAAACTATCTGTTCCCGGAAGAAACACTTTATTATCCATACTCTGATTGCGAAGATCGCTCAGTGTTTTTTGCCTGGCTAGTGCGTAATCTGCTGGGGCTTGAAGTCGTCGGGCTGGACTATCCCGGGCATATCGCGACAGCGGTGAAATTCAGGGAGAATGTGGCCGGTGATGCGATTCGATACAATAATCAACGTTATGTCATTGCCGACCCGACTTATATCAACGCCAGAGCGGGCATGACCATGCCGCAATACAAAAATAAGAGTCCGGGCGTGATTAATTTTAAAATTTGAATGAACAAACAGGTAGAAGCAAAAAAGGAGCGAAAATCGCTCCTTTTCTGTTTTAGAAATAGTAGCTAAAGCCCGCCGTTACCAGAGAAACATCGCCTCCTGATACTTCATAGGATTCAGCATCGATAATGAACGACAGCTTTTCAGTTGCATTGTATTGCAAGCCGACGCCATAGAATGGATCGCTGCCGGTGTCTTCGCCAGTGGCATAGCCGAGGTCGACTTCGAAGGTCCAGAAATAAATACCACCGCGTACGAAAAACTGGAAGTTACTCATCGGTGGTGTCAGCAGCTTTACATTTGCGGTGATGCCATACTGAGAGTACAGATCATAATAGTATTGTCCCAGATCGACGAAAGCCATTTCAAACGCAAAGGTTTGATCGGTTTCGAACCCAAAGCCCAGTTTGACGCCCGTGTCGCTTTCTTCCAGGAGATCATCATCAGCAGAACCAATATTGAAACTAAAGTAGCTGTTCTGACCGGCAAAAGCCGGGGTGGCGCTGACCAATGAAGTGAATACCAGGGCGGAAAGCCATTTCATTTTTATGTTTGTCATGCTCATAGTCCTTACAGATTTACAGAAGTCCTTATTCCGTACCGTTGTGAATCGGACGTATTGCGGATTCCTGGACGGTTCGGACAAGAGTCTGGAAATATAAAGAGCTATTCAGGGACAGACAATAGTTCAAATAGTCTATACAAAAATCACTAAGATCTGGCTGTAGACCGCACACAGGCCCCGGTCTGGTGCTGATTGAAAATGCCTGGTAGAGAACTGGATATCAGAGTAAGGCTTGAAGCCCTGTTCCGTCATGCCAGTTATAGCCGGCATGACGAAACAGGGTGCATGGTGCTTTATTGATCACCGAGGATGTGACCATCCACCTTATCGCCATAGCGACACTGGTGTTGATGGAAAGCATTATCGGTCTGTTTAACATGGCCGTCGAAGCGCGGATCCTGTGGCCGCTCGTGGCTATTAATGAAATACGCCACGTCCCAGGCCTGTTGCTCGCTTAAAGTGCCACCCTGGCCGAGCGGCATATTGGCACGAATGAAAGCGGCCGCTGTATTGATACGATGCATACCCGCACCCCAGTTGTAGGATTGTGAACCCCACAATGGCGGAAAAACGGTCTGATTGTTGACTCGTGTGCCTTCGCCGTTGTCGCCATGGCAAACCGCGCAATGTTGTTCGAATACCTGGCGACCGCGTTTGAAACTGGGCGGTGAGGCCGGTTGACCAAGTGCCGGGTAGCCCCGGCCAGGCATGTCGGCCCCGGTGGGGGCGCCTTTTGCCATCCAGTAGGAATAGGTCATCAGTGATTTCAGTACATCACTGTCGGCAGGTGGTGGTGTGCCGTTCATGCTATAGCGGAAACAGCCCTGAATACGTTCTTCCATGGTGTTGACCATCTGATTTTTACCGCGGTAGGCCGGATACTTGACCCAGGCGGCCCATAACGGCGCCGAGTCTGCGCGCCGTCCTGCATCGAGATGGCAGTTGGAGCAGTTCAGTTGATTACCGGTATATTCGCTGGCACTGTGTTCCGTATCCGTAAAGATCCTGCGCCCCAGCTTAACCATGTCACCAAAAGCATTGTCGGGAATACTGGCTTCGTCCGGCGGTACAAACACCGTTGCCGATTCTGCTGTTTTTGTCGTTGTGTCATCGGTACCAAAGGCCGGCGACGTCACCGCCGCCGGGGTGAGGAGCAGAATCAGTAATAACGGTTTGCGCAGGGGACTCATGCGCTGGCGCTCTGGCTTATTTTCTGGGCGCATATTCCGGTTCCTAGTGTGTGGTGCCGAAGGATTCGTCGACGGAGTATTCAGGTGTCGGTACACCGGCCAGTCGTGAACCCTGGCTAACCGGACCATCAGGGAACAGCATATGTAACTGGCGTTTGCCGCCCATGCCGTCAAAATGCTCATCGAGTAACTGAGTCAATTCATGTGTCTTTTTCGGCCAGCCGTGCTGCACATAATAATCTCTCAGGAAACGTAACACGCGCTCATGATCCTCGGTGAGCTGAATACCTTCTTTGCGTGCGAATTCACGTGCACGGTCCAGCGACCAGTCGCTGATTTCCTGCTGCCGATCTTCCGCTTCCGTGTTACCCGTTGGTGAATAACTGGTAGCTGTATCGATTTGTGCCATGATTGTTGCTCCTTCATTTAAAGAGATAAATGTTCAGTGAAAGTTCCCGGATACAGCCGGCCTGAAATCAGGACGCGGCACCATAATGGCGTGCGCCGCCTTTGCTGGCATCATCCAGGTGTTGTTCGATATGGGCAATTTCTTCTCCGGCCTGGTCGGCGCTCATGCCGTATAAGGACTGCAACTTGCCAACCAGTTTGTCCCGGTTGCCTTTGCATTCCATCAAATCGTTATCAGTGAGCTTTGCCCAACGTTGTTTCGCTTCACCGACAAATTCGCGCCAGTGACCTTCGACCTGTTGCCAGTTCATAGCTCCTCCACAAGAGTTGTTTGAAATGATTAACAGCCTACCGCGCCAGACTCTTGCGGCATTGAAAATTATCAATGCACGGGATGCAGGGCTTTCGGCCAAGGTTCTCGGTGGGAGATAAAACAAAGACGCAGCAATCCCGACCGATTCGTGGCATGATTAGCAGGCCAGCCCATACCCTGATACCACGCTGTTTACAGGGTTTATCCTGAAGAGAATACAGATGAATGCTTATCTGCAGGCGCTGACCGATCTCGACTTTTTATCGGCCGAAGCGCTCGAATCGCAACCTGCGTTACTGCAGGCGATCAGCCAGACGACCTGTCAACCGGGTGAAGCCCTGTTTCATGACAATGACGAAAGTGATTGCCTCTACCTGGTGGCGTCCGGCCTGGTCAAGATGATGACCCAGTTGCCGAACGGGCGTACACGCATTGTGCGTTTGCATCGACGCGGCGCCCTGCTGGGTTTGAACGCGTTGCTGGAAAAAGCGCATGATCATACGGCAATCGCGATCGATGAGGTCGAAGTCTACCTGTTGCCACTTGCTGAAATCATGCAGTGGAAAGAAACGCAGCCCGAGTTGTATACGCATTTAATGGAGAAGTGGTACGACTATCTCAATTATGCGGACACCTGGATTACCGATTTCTCGACCGGCAGCGTGAAAGGCCGGGTTGCTCGCCTGATCAATTTCCTGGCACGTTTCGATGAAGCCACCGGACCCAAAGTAGTGGAGTTGCTGACTACGGATGAAATGGCGGAGATTCTCGGCGTGACCCCGGAAAGCGTTAGCCGTGTGGTGGCGGAACTGAAGCGGGAAAACATTCTGCAAGCCATCGAAAACAACGTGGAATCCCTGTTTACATTCGATAAGGACAGTTTGCAGGAACTGGCACAAGGCTAGGGGCTGGTTAGTTCGGCGAGTACCGGCAGGTGATCGGAAGCGACCCGCGTCAATGTGTTGGAGACACGTCCGGCACGAATCAATCGGTGTCCCGGATGTACCCAGATGCGATCCAGTGCAAACAGTGGCCAACGTGCAGGATAGCTGCGAATGGAAGGCGTTGTGCCAAAATGAGCGCGCAACCAGCGTAGCGGTCGTCCCCATAAAAACCATTCATTCAGATCGCCCAGCAGCAGGGTGGTATCGGCTTCGTTGTGTTCCGGCGGCGTTATCCAGTTCAGTAACTGTCGTGTCTGCGTGCGTCGCTCGGCGGGGCTCAGGCCCAGGTGTGTGGCGAATACACGCAGTACACCATGTTCGCTGTTCAGCAGCGCACTGATCGCGCCGCGGGGCTCACGATGACTGACGCTGAGATCCAGCAGACGATGCTGGATCAATTCGAAACGGGTCAGCAGGGCATTGCCGTAGTGGCCCTCGTCATTGTGTAACGTCGGTCCTTCGATATGTATCATATCGCTGTCTTCGACCAGGTAATCGAGTAACGGTCGTTCAGGGTTCGATTGCACTTCCTGCAGTGCGATGACATCCGCGTCCAGTGCATGAATCACCTGGCGTATGCGGGCAGGGTCATGGCGACCGTCACTGCCGATACAGCCATGAATGTTGTAGCTGGCGACTCGTAAGCGCTTCATGATTCGAGTCGTATCAGTTTTCGCGTATGCGCATCAGATAGCGGGATAACAGCAGGCCGGAGCTGAGAATGATCAGCGCGGCGGCAACCAGCAGGCCGATAGTCATGCGGTCCGGACTGTGCAGGGTGGCACTGACCCGGTCGGTGAGCAGGGCAATGGCCGTGACACCAGGCAATAGTCCGGTCACCGTGCCGAGGAAGAAATGTTTCAGGCTGATGTGTGACGCGCCGGCGACCAGATTGATCACGGTAAAAGGCGCCACCGGTACGATACGCAATACCACGATAGTGAACACGCCACGGCGCGCCAGTTGCTGACTGATATCGTGGATACGGCCTCCGGCGAGTCCGCGTATCGATTCCTTGCCGACTGTGGAACCGACACCGTAACCGGCCAGTGCACAGCTGGTTGCGCCGATCAATGCATAGACAAAGCCCAGGAACGGACCGAAGACGATCACGCTGGCAATGATCAGCAGGGTTACCGGTACCATGAACAGTCCGGCAATTACAAAGCCGCCAATCAGCAACAGGGGCGCAAGCGGATTCGCATTCAGGGTTTCGATACCGGATGTGATACGTGCCAGATCCAGCCATTCGGACAGGGGGGTGTAACGCCAGGCGGCGGCCAGTAACAGGAATAAGGCGAGTGCGCTGAGGCCGACCAGTAATCGCCGCGCTGCAGTGTGTGTGCGTTGCGGCGGCAACATGTGATAGACCAGTGAATCGATATCGATTTCTTCCTGCGGATCGACCAGTTCGGGCTCGGTCAGTACCGAGGCATTGTAATCGGGTAGTTCGTCCTGCAGGGGTTTAAGACTACGCTGCGGGTTGTCGCGCAAGGTTTCGATGGCGGCAATGAATGAATCATGTTCGGCCATGTTTTTGCGTACCACGGCAGTGGAGCAACCCAGGTGTTCCGCCAGCAGACGATCGCGAAAATCGGCAATGCCCTGTTTGACACGTTCATCGTGCGGGGCGCATTCGATGGCGACATCGCATTCGGTATCCAGCCCCATAGAGCGATTGTTTAGATTAGACGAGCCGACACGCACAAAACGGTCGTCTACGAACATCAGCTTGGCGTGCAGATTGATCGGTGAAGACACGGCCTGTTTGCTGAACGGGTAATACACGGCAAGCCGTTGCTGGTGATCGGCAGCACGCAACTCTTCGAGCAGGCGCACCCGGATCAGGTCCATGGAATTCTGTGCCAGCCAGCCGTCGGTTTCCAGCGACAGGTTGATGATAATTTCCGGGCCATCGTTTTCCTGCAGTCGTTCGATCAGTGCCCGGTTGATGGTCGGTGAGGTGTAGTACTGGTTTTCCAGGTAAATGTAATCTTCGGCGGCGGCAATCGCATCCAGGTAAAGCTGCTCGACCTCAGTGACCGAAGCATAATCGTCGAACGCGGGCAGGGTACGACTGATAGCGACATCCACATCACGCAGGTCAATGGGCAGGCTATCCGGCCATAATTCCCGACCTGGTTGATTAGCGTCCAGCGGTTCGCCGCAGGCACGTCGCCAGCGTTCCCGCGCCAGGTCGTCCAGTGCACGAGCCGCCGCGCCGTCGACAGCGATCTGCACGTCGTGGTGGGGGCGTCCCAGAGTGTCGTCAACCTGCTTGCGGCGCGGGTCGTCGGGGTGGTGTTCGGGTGTATCCCAACGGCCACGGGTGATATCGAGACCGCCGCTGAACGCCAGCTGGTGATCGACGATGACCACCTTCTGATGATGTGAGCCGCCGACCGGATGCTGTTTGTCCATTCTGAAATCCAGGCGCGGGTGGGTCGACCAGCCCAGCTTGTAACGTGGAAGCCACTCTCTGGCCATGGCGAACAACAGGGTGAAATCCCAGTTCAGAATGCGGGCCTGTAAATCAGGGTGGGTCTGCAACTGGTCGTCGAGTAGCTGGGCCAGCTTACGCGGGTCGCCCTGCAGGGCGCCGAGACGGATTTCGCTGTACACGTCCCAGGCCAGAATTTTGATGTCTCGCCGCGCAGCACACAGGCTGTGATAAAGCGCATCGAAATAGGCTTTGCCGTCGATCAGAAAAGCGACTCGGTCAGCATGCTGGATGCGCCAGCAATTACGTCCGGGTTTTAGAATGTTTGTATAACTCATCGATTTGCCGAGCGGTATACGGCAACAGCGCCGTGTTTAACATGCTAGGCAAATCTAAAGCGGCGGCATTGAAAATTATCAATGCCGCTTCTCTGACATCAGGCACCCATCATTTGGGCGGGGTCGTGGCGCGGTCGTTGAATGCGCGACCATACCATTTCATGGAAGTGATAGGCCACGGTGTTGACCATGGGCTCGACCAGGGCGATAGCACCACCCACCAGCACGCTGCCGGTCATCAGGTAACCCACGGCAAAGGCGACAGTGAAGTGAACGACTGCAAAACTCAATGTTTTGTTCATGATTCCGGCCTCCTCAGCCCCGTTTGATCATGCTGCTATTATCGGACTGGATCGTTAATAGGTAAAATCGTTAATTACAATGATGGTAATAGGTAATAATGATGATATGTTTGGCCAACACTGGCGTGTTTTTGTGGTCAACTCCAAACAGTCATCATAGTCAGTACCCATGACGGCGATCAACTTAAACGATTTTATCTGTCAAACGAATTCCCCCAGGATAGGCGCATGAACAGAGAAAACAGAACACCCATCCAACACACAACGAGTGTACCCGTGGTTCTGATTCGTCATGCACAGAGTGTGTGGAACAGCCAGAACCTGTTTACCGGCTGGGCCGACCCGCCGCTGACCGAACTCGGCATCGATGAGGCGCATCGCGCCGCCCATTGTCTGGGCGAATACGACTTTAAATTCGATATCGCCTACAGCTCGCGTTTACAGCGTGCCATGGCAACCCGGGAGATTCTGCTCGACGATCTGCAACAGAGCGCGGTGCCCTGCATAGACGACTGGCGCCTCAATGAGCGCCACTATGGCATATTGCAGGGCGTCAACAAGGCGGAGGCTGCGCAACGGGTCGGTGAACGACAGGTCTGGCGCTGGCGGCGTGGTTATATGGACAAGGCGCTGCCCTTGCATTACTCCGACCCGGAGCATCCACGCTTCGATCCTCTCTATGCGGATGTCGATCCGGAACGCTTACCCGCGGTGGAAAGCCTGGCGGACACCCGGACGCGTGTCAGTGAATTCTGGTATGAACAGGTGCAGCCGCGCATCATGCACGGCGAACGCATACTGATCAGTGCGCACGGCAATACCCTGCGGGCCCTGTTGATGGAGCTGGACCAGATGAGCGTGGACGATGTGGAAAGTTTCGAAATTCCCACCGGCGTACCCATCATCTATTATTTCGACGGCCAGGGTCGTCCGCTGCAATGGTCTTATCTCGAACCCTGCACCGCGGCGGCCTGACGGATCACCGGGTGCCGGCCGGCTGATGCGCCGACCTAGAACACGAAGCGTTGCGCGATCTTCGGTCTCAGGGTGGCGATGAACATGGGTAGCAATGTGAGGTTGGCGAGCAGCGCCATCATCATGGCGAACCCAGTGAGCAGGCCGAAGTAAATCATCGGATTGAAGTTGGACAGGGCCAGAATGGAAAAGCCCAGGGTAATCACCAGTGTGGTGTAATACATGGCGCGACCGATGCTGGCGTGACAGCGTTTGACCGCACCCCAGTAGTCTTCGTCCAGTTCGAATTCTTCCTTGAAGCGATGTACATAGTGAATGGTGTCGTCCACCGCGATGCCGATACAGATAGCAGCGATGGTGATCGTCATCATATCCAGCGGAATCCCTGCAATTCCCATTAGTCCCAGTACCATGGCGGCGGCCAGCATGTTCGGAATGATCGCCAGTACTGCCAGTCGCACCGATTTGAACAGCACAACAAACATCAGCAATATGGCCAGGAACACCACGCCGATGGTCATGATCTGTGACTGGAACAGACTCTGTAACATATTGTTGTAGAGCACCAGCATGCCGCTCAGGTGCACCTGCTCCGGTTTCAGCTCCAGCTCATTGACCAGGTGATGGCGGATGTCCTGCAACATCGCGTCCCGTTGCAGTTCGGGATCGGAATCGATGACGCGGATACTGAAACGAATCTGGTTGCCGTCGTCGGTCATGTAAGGATTGATCAGCGCCGATTTGATTTCCTCGGGTACGCGCTTGTAAATGATGGACAGGAAAAAGTCGTTGAGATCATCATTGTCGCGTAACTGTTCCAGCATGCTCACCGTGGTGTAGATGGACAGCACCTTACCGGTTTCCGGCAGACTGTCCAGGTAGCGGTGTACTGCGGCAATCTGATCCATGCGGGTGTAATTGAACCAGTAACTGCTGGTGATGCCGGCGTCCGCATCCAGTTCCAGCTCCAGTTCCAGATCGAGAAAATCGTCGTCGCCGGTGGTGTTGGCGGGTTTGTCGTCGTCGAAATACCAGTCCGGCGCATCCAGTACAACGTCCAGTGGTGTGGTGCCGCCGAGTTCGCGGTCGATGAGTCGCATACCCTGATAAATTTCCGTGTGTTCCTTGTAATAATCGATGAAGCGATTTTCCACGGTGAGTTTACCGATACCGACAACACCGAAAATCAGGCCGGCGACCGCAATGACCAGTGTGGTTAAACGGTAGTGCTGAATGAAGCGCGCCAGGCCACCGGTGATGTTGCCGGTAATGTCACGCAAATGTGCCGGTTGTCCCGGTTTAAGCAGCAACAGGGTGGCCGGAAAAAAGGTAAAGGTCAGGATAAAAGCGACGGTGATACCGAGCACCATCATCCAGCCGAAGTCGATGACGGGGCGAATGTCACTGACGATCAGCGATACGAAGGCCACCATGGTGGTGATCGCCGTGTAGAAAGAAGGTAGAAACTTGGATTGAATGGTTCGCTGAATCAGGTTGAACTGGGTTTCATCCGGATGCTGGTTATGCAGCTCACGATAACGCACGATCAGATGAATGGTCAGCGACAGGGTGATGATCAGCAGGATGGAAATGAAGTTCGACGATACCACGGTGACACGCCAGTCGAGCCAGCCCAGCAAACCGATCATGATGATCCCGGATAACACACAGGTCAGCATGGGCAGCAATACCCAGCGCGGTTTGCGGAAAGCGATGAACAGGATTACCACGATGAAGGCCACGACACCAATACCGAAAGTTTGCAGATCGTTCTGTACATAGGCGATGGAATCGGCGGCAATCATCGGTACGCCACCGAGATGCATTTTTGCCATATCCCGGTGTTGATCCATGATGGCGCGTACATCGGCAATCAGCCGGGCTTCGCTATCCTGCATATCGTGTACGTAATCGCGGAACCGCTGGTTGGCCTGTTCCAGCTGTCGTTGTTCATCTGTACTCAGCGGTGTGTTGAGCTGTTTTTCACGCAACTGGTTGCGTTGCCTGAGCAGATCGAAATAGGTCTGATCCCGCTTCAGGTTGATCTGCATCGCGGTAGTTTTGCCATCGGGACTGATGATCAGGTTGCGATACAGCGGACTGCTGATGAATTCCTTGCGTGCCAGCTGCCGGTCCATGCCTTCGGTCTGCAGGGTGCGGATGCCGTCGGCCAGTTCGCCCAGGGAAACCGGCGGGCTCTGGGTCAGGGGAACGTCTAGAATGCTGACCACCTCGGCCACCCGATCCAGTGCCAGCAACTGTTGTTTCATATTATCCAGGTCGTTCAGCACCGGATCGGAGAACAGATCCTGTTCAGGACTGTAGGTAATGACCAGGAAATCATCGGAACCGTAGCGGGCGCGAATTGCGCGATAAAACTTAAGGGCCTGATCGTTTTCCAGTACCAGCGATTCGGATGAGGCATCAAGCTTGAACTCGCGGGCATGCCATGCGAAGAACAGCGTGATCAACAGAGTGAGTAAAATAATCCAGGTGGGTTGGCGTAAAACGAAGCGGTTGTACAGATCAACAAAAAATACACGCATGTGGAGTCCTGTTATTGTTATATCGAGGTGACGTCGCGTATTACGCGGCCATCCCGGTCCTGTGAATGTGCCAAATCCTACCTTAAATGCGCATTTAAAACATCTGCCGCTGTGCGCGTTGTGTAATATTCACCAGAGGCTGCTGTGAATATTCTTAATCACCTGTGCATAGTGTAGAACAAAAGCGCTCCAGGATCGTAAAAACAATCACTTATCGAGTGGCATGGTCCGTGCTCTAGAACTGTTAAGCGCTAACAGACGAATTCCATCCCGGAATTCAAAGGAGCACATCATGAGCAAACCGAAAGTACTGGTACTGGGCGGCAATTTTGCCGGACTGGGTGCAGCGCAGAAAATTCGCGACTATGCCGGCGATGCGGTCGATATCACCGTGATCGATCGCAAGAACTATCTGCTCTTCGTACCCAATATTCCCGCCGAGGTGTTCGAGAATCGCGATCCGCAGGATTCGCTGACCATGGATCTGTATAAAACCCTGAGCAAGGACAAGGTCGATTTCATTCAGGGTGAAGTCAGCGACATCGATGTCGACGCGCGCCAGGTGCGTTATGTCCCCGGCGAGCGCCCGGGTTCCGAAACCCAGCAATTCAAATACGATTACCTGGTGATTGCGGTGGGTGCACGGCTGGCCTATGACCGTATTCCCGGTTTTTCCGAACACGGCGACACCGTTTCCGATTTTTTCCATGGTAATCGCCTGCGCCGCAAACTGCATGACGGTGGTTACAAGGGCGGTCCCATCGTGGTTGGCTCGGCGCTGTTTCATCAGGGCGACGGAGCCGAAGGGCTGGAACCTTATCCAGGCGGCAGCATTCCATCAGCGATGGCGGCCTGCGAAGGGCCACCGGTGGAAATCGCACTGAGCATGGCCACCTGGTTGCAACAACATCAGCAGGGTGACGCCAGCAAGATCAGTATTACCACGCCGGCGGAAATGATTGCCGAAGATGCCGGTGAAAAAGTCGTCGGTCAGTTGCTCGACGCGGCCTCGTCCATGGGGTTTAACTACGTGAATAATACCCGCGATATCGTGCGTATCGACAAGGATGGGGTTGAATTCGAAAACGGTCAGTCACTGGATGCAGAGATCAAGATTCTGTTGCCGGACTGGGTGGCGCACGATTTTCTCCGCGACCTGCCGATCAGCGACAGTGAAGGTTTCGTGATCACCAACCTGTTGATGCGTAATCCGGAGCATCCGGAAATTTTTGCCCTTGGTGACTGTGCCGCAGTCACCGTACCCAAACTTGGTGCCATCGGACATCAGCAATGTGACATCGTCGGTCGTCAGCTGGCCATGGATATGGGGCGCATGAGTGAGCAGGATGCGAATGCGCCGCTAGAGCCGGTGGTGTTCTGTATCGGTGACATGGGCGCCGGCAAGGGGTTCTATATCCGTTCTAATTCCTGGTTCGGTGGTGATACCCAGATTCTCAAAATGGGCCGCATCCCCTACATGCTGAAAATGCAGTACAAGACGCTGTTCATGTCCACTCGCGGTAAAACTCCACCCTGGGGTAACGATGTGGCCGAGTTTCTCGCCGAAGCGGTTTAACGGCCGCAACGACTGCGAGGTGTTACATCGTCATGAACAGTTTTCCCTATCGCCACGCCGCAGTGTTTGCCCATGAAGTGGCTGCACGAAACGTGCTGGATCGAATCGAACGGGCACAGATCGGAGCACTACGCAGTTACCTGATTCGACCCGAAGATCGAAATGCCGTGCAGATCCGGCGTGCGGAAGGCGATCAGGGTCTCGAACAAATCATCACCAGGGCACTGTCCGGCGGTGGTGGCGCTGCGTTAGGTGCAGCCCTCTTCAACCTGGCAGGTAACTCGCTACGCATCGCCGCGTTTGCCGGGCATCCGTTGATCGCACTGCTCAGTACCGCCGGTTACGCCGGATTGCTGGGCAGCGCCGGCAGCGTCATGTTCAGCGATATTCATCCGGACCATTTTGCCCAGGCGCTCAACCAGGCGCATGCCGGCGGGCACTGGATTCTGGTCGTACATTCCGCCGACGAGCATACCGATCGCCAGGTCTCGCTCATTCTTCAGCAACCTTTTACGGAAGCCGTTTATGAAAGTCATTAAATGGGCGGGCGGTGTCGCAGCTCTGTTGGTGCTGGCGTTTGCGATGCTGTTCTGGCAGCACTATGCCGCATTGCATCCGGCTACCGACGACGCCTATCTACAGGCGCACGTCGTCGATATCAGTCCACAGGTCGCCGGTCGCATCGAGCAGGTGCTGGTGGATTCGTTTCAGTCGGTCAAACAGGGGCAGCCTTTGCTCAGAATCGATGCCAGTGATTTTAAACTCGCATTGCAGCAGGCCGATGCCCAACTGACGTTGAGTCGTGACCAGGTGCAGTCTGCCACTGCCCAGCTGGCATCGGCACAGGCTCGGGTGGATGCGGGGCGTCAGCAACTGGCTAATGCACGCGACGCGAACGCGCGCCTGCAAGTTTTGTGGAGTAAAGGGATGGCGGCGCAGGATACTGCGGACAAGGCGCGCCATACCATGCAGCAGCTGGCTGCCGAAGTGAAATCCGCTCAGGCTGCAGTGGATGCGGCGAGTGCACAGCTTGCGGTGGCCCGCGCGCGTTCGCAGAGCGCGGGTTTGCAACGGGACCAGGCTCAGCTGAATCTATCGCGCACGCTGATCAGCGCACCGGCCGACGGTGTGATCGGCGAAGTTCATGTGCAGGCCGGTAACTTCGTCGATGCGGGCGCCTTGCTGTTTCCGTTGGTGAAAAGTCGGGAGTTGTGGATCGCCGCTAATTTCAAGGAAACCGATTTACAACACCTGGCGGTCGGACAACCGGCACAGGTCCAGCTGGATATGTATCCGAATCGTTCACTGCAAGGTGAAGTGGCATCAATCAGTCCGGCTAGCGGCGAATCGTTTTCATTGATTCCGGCACAGAACGCCACCGGTAACTGGGTGAAAGTGACGCAACGGTTTCCGGTACGCATTCGGCTCACACAATTCGAGGCCGACGATTTGTTGCGACTCGGCGCCAGCGCCTCGGTCACCGTCGACACAACCGCCGCGAATTCCGGAGCGCGCAGTTGATATTAATGCGCGCGGATGAACACCAGCGCATGGCAGGATCATGAGTCAGAACGATCAACATGACGATATCGCACGCCCCGGCGTGTCCCGCGGTCTGATTTCCATCACCGTGATGTTGACCACCATCATGGTGATTCTCGATATGACCATCGTCAATGTCGCACTGCCGGATATGATGGGTGCGCTGGGCGCGACGTCCGACCAGATTACCTGGGTGCTGACCAGTTATATCGTGGTGGAAGCGATCATGATTCCGTTGACCGGCTTCTTTGCCATGCGCATGGGCCGCAAACGCCTGATGTTGATTAGCGTCGGTGGATTTCTGCTGGCCTCGGCCTTATGCGGTCAGGCGGACAGCCTGTTAGAAATGGTGGTGTTTCGTATTTTCCAGGGTGCGTTCGGCGCGTCGGTCGTGCCCATATCGCAATCGGTGATGGTGGATATTTTCCCGCGCCAGGAACGAGGTAAGGCGATGGCGCTGTGGGGTGTGGGTATTATGCTCGGACCGGTACTGGGACCGACACTGGGCGGCTATATTACCGAACACATGGGATGGCGCTGGGTGTTTTATATCAATCTGCCAGTGGGCATCATCAACCTGGTGCTGGTGTGGGCCCTGTTGCAATATGAACGTCAGCAGAAAGTACGCGCCGACTGGCTGGGTGCCCTGATGATGATCGTCGGTATCGGTTCATTACAGCTGATGCTGGATCGTGGTAACCAGGAAAACTGGTTCGATGCGACCAGCATTCGTTGGTTGGCCGTGTTGGCAACGGTGGGGCTGATTGCTTTCGTGTTGCGATCATTGCGGCACCAGGATGCTATTGTCAAACTGCAGCTATTACGCGATCGAAATCTGGCTACGGCCTGCTTCATGATGTTCGCATTCGGACTTGGCCTGTTCGGCACTATCGCACTGCAACCGCTGATGCTGGAGAATCTGTTTCATTACACGGCACAGACGACTGGGCTGGTTATGGCGCCACGTGGCCTGGCATCGGCGACCGGGATGTTGCTGGTTTCGCGACTGATCAACCGAGTCGATCTGCGGCTGATTATATTATGTGGTTTTGCTTTATCCGCTATCGGTACATGGCGTTTCTCGCAACTCAGTCTGCAGGCAGCGGAAATAAATTTCATCTGGCCCGGTGTGATCCAGGGGCTGGGTATGGGAATGATCTTCGTGCCCCTGTCGACACTGGCTTACGAAACACTGCAGCGCTCGGAAACCAGTCAGGCGGCAGGTATTTTCAATCTGGCGCGAACCATTGGCAGTTCCGTGGGCATATCGGTCGCCACGGCGATTCTCAGTCATGCCGGACACATGAGTGTCAACGGCCTGAGTCGTCACATTACCGAGAACAATAGTGCTGTACAGCACTGGCTGGAGTTGCAGCATTTACAGTTGCCCAGTGCGCGAGGAGTCGCTGCACTGGCAGCGGAAGTGCAACACCAGGCCAGCATGATTGCGTTTTCAGATACCTTTCTGGTGGTGATGTGGAGTTTTGTATTTTTAACTCCGTTGCTGCTGTTGATTCGCCATCATGAACAGGATCACGAATAAATATGCAATGGGAAATATTCACCGGGGCGGGTGGTAATAGTCCCCAATGAACGCTAAAAACAATCTGAAAGCACGACATAACGGCGTTTTTTTCTGGCGCACATTATGCACCTTCACGAATAGCGTCAATTCATAACGCCGTTAATTTTTTATGTGAAGGAGAGCATCATGTCGCAACAATCAAATCCAGTTATTGCCATTAACATGGCGAAGATTACTAATCGCCCCGAGAGTTACGAAACCATGCAGAAGATCGGTCCCAAGGTTTGTATTACCACGGCATCGCATCCGGGTTTTCTCGGCTTCGAACAGCTATTGCAGATCGGTGTACATCCCATGGCCGGTCGTTTCGGTGGTGCTGCCATGGATATGCGCGGTAGCGAACCGCCGTTGAATCCAATGGGCATGTATCAGTATACGGTCTGGAAAGATGTGCAGTCTCATGAAGACATGCATCACGAAAATTTCGACACTATTTATGAACTCTGTGGTCATTGCCTGGACATGGTGGTCGAAGGCCCCTGGGAACCGTTTTATGAAGTCACCGCCTCAGACCTGCCGCAACTGATGAGCATGACTGATGTGCCTGCGGTGCTCGGTGAGTCGTTTGCCGAACATCAGCCGGTGCCCAAGGTCGCACTGTCTGCGCAACGGGTGGTGGTGGTGGGCGATCACTGGGTGATCGACGGCCAGGAAGCGGAATTCGAGAAAGGCGTTGTGCAGACCCTGCAGTGGATGAAGGAAAACGTACCCGGCATGGTCGGCTGGATGGTCATGAAACAGTTTGGCGTATCGGCCATCGGGTCATTCCAGCTGGATCCGGAAGGCATGTTGAAGGCTACGCTGGGTGCGAATCCGCCGGCGTATAATACTAACCACGGTAACCAGGTGCATGCCGAGCCACCGATTCCCGCACAGACGCCGACCCAGTACCTGGTGCATATGGAATGGGAAAGTGTCGATCATGCCCACATGGGGCTGGGCCATGCGATGGTGGATTATGAACTGCGCCAGATTCACAACGAAGGCGTGTTACGCCACCTGGAACGAGGTCCCTACTACATGGTGTTTGCACCAATGATGGAACAGGGGCTGTGGCGTCGTCATTTACGTGGCTGAGGCGTTGATATTGGTTAATCATCGAGCTGGCTGTACACTGTTACCCGGGGTAACCGTTACAGCCTGGTCGAGCCGGATCGATACGCCTGCCGAGTATCGTATGTGTCATCATTACCTCGATCATCGCTGGTGATTCGAAAAGGAGCGAGCTATTGTCTTATCTGAATGATCCGCGTGTCCTGTTCGCCGCAGAGCGAACCTTACTGGCCTGGAATCGAACGGCGATCGCGCTGATTACGCTCGGCTTCGTCATCGAACGTTTCGGCCTGTTTATTAAAACGCTCAAGCTATACGACATCGAGGGCGAGCGTTCTTATTCTTTCTTCATCGGTATGGGCATGATCATGCTTGCCGTCATCGTCAGCATCACCGCCACCGTACAGCATCATCGATTCATCAAAACCCTGTCGGATCAGGAAATTCCTCCGCGCTACCTGATCTGGCCCAGTTATCTGGTCAACCTGACGATTGCACTGCTCGGTGTATTCCTGATGTTTTATCTGGCCCAGGGTTTCGGACTGTAAAGGACTCGTCGCCGCTGATTGTTTTACTGAGGTGATTGACCAGGTCCTGCAGTGAGTAGTAGCGCATTGCATAGTCGAGATGTTCGTCGTCGCTGCACGACAACTCGTCGACCAACGCTGCGGCCGAATCTATGGCCCATGACAGCGACTCCTGTAATCAGCGAAAACGACCGGTTAGCAAGTGATATGCCGTTGTAATCGATCGGTACAGCGACTTTAATCGGTGAATATTCCCCTGTTAGTGCGTAAATCATCGATCGAACTGGCGAATATTCCCCTGTCAATCGGGTCTGGTCGGGCCGGTTCAGCGCTAAACAGCGGCTGGACGTCAGGCCATGCCGGTGGCATGAATCGTGTTTTACATTCTTCAGGACTCAATGAACTGGAGAGCACGGTAATGACCTACCCAAAACGTATTCAAAACGGTGAACTCATATACTGGCTAAGCGCATTTGCAGTGTTTTTTTTATTGCTGGTGTTACGCGGCCTGTCAGTGCCCAACATCGATGCCCATGGGTTGAGTGTGGCCCAGCACATTGCCGAAGACTTTGCGCTGGACAGTAATTATCTACACAACCGGATTGCTGAGATGGAAACCGGTAGCACCTTGAAAACACCGCTGCTGATGGCGCGTTACGATCTGAATCGGGCAAAAATTCATTTGCGATATGACCACGATGCACAGGAAGCTGGTGAGGATCTGGCCGGTGCCGAACTGTGGATGGCGCGTGCCGAAGATGCGGCGCATAAATACTGGACGGATGATCTGTACAAACAGCAGATTCGGCAGATGGAGCAGGATGTGGATCATGTCGAAAAAGCCCATCAGCAGATGCGCGTCAGTATGCTACAGCCGGTCAGTCGCGAACTGAACATGGTGTTGCATTCGTTGTAGATCGCTGTGCGTCAAGATGAGGATATGCACTATGAATATTCAACCGACACATAAGTTGATGGGCATGATGACGGCGGTGCTACTGACGTTAAGTCAGGCGGCGTCGGCATCCCTTGCAGGCGCACAGTCGCCGGAGTCGAAACCTGATGCGGGGCATGAGATTCACATCATCAAAAACAATTATGTGGAGAACCTGATGCGGCAGGGGCAGACGGTGTATCGTCAGCTGGTGGAAGCCAGGCAGGCGACACTTAAGCGTGATCTTAATGCGAGTCGCGTGGCGCTGGATCGAGCCCGGGCTGCGCTCAACGGACTCGATTTACCGGCACTGGTGCGCGCCCTTGACCATCGTCTTGGCATACTGCAGAACAATTTGAACAGCTCGGCGGGCCAGCTGGATAGCGGCCTCTGGGTGCCGGTGAAAGCAGAGCTTGCCAGCGCGCTGGTGTTTGCCAGTGACGGCGTTAAGGCGCAGGCCGCACGGCTCAGTGAACAGGGCCGGACCAGGGCCGCGGCGAACGATTCGCAAGGCACCGGCGTGATTCTCGACAAACTGGTGCATTTGTCCGAGTACAACCTGGGCGCGTTCCCACTGACCAGTATCAAAAACGATCTGCAGGCGGCACGCACGGCCCTGAATCAGCCGCAACCGCTGTGGTCGGCGGCACTGGAAGCGGTGCAGACAGCCATCGGGCGTTTCCACTGGTATACCGAAGAACCGGCACAGAAACTGTTGTCCGCATATTCCGATGTCGTCGGTGCCTATGCGCTGGCCAGTGCGCCGCGTTTTCGCGACGATCAGCAGCAGGCGGTGATCAACCAGCTGATTGCCGCCCGTAAAAAGCTCAATCAGCTTGCGGATGCGCGTTCATTGTCCGCTGAAACCCGTATGTTGATCGATACTGCCGGCCCAACTGAAACTGATATCAAAACCCTGTTGCAGGATTTTCAACGGGAAATCCATATTCGACGCCGTGAGTCGATGGAGCACATCATGGCGCAGGTCACGATCGATCGCCATTGAACAGATGAAGGCGAGTCGGGTCATAATTTTAGCCTTGCAGGACTGAGCCATGCATGTTTTTCTGGCCACGGTGGCATTTGTTCTACTCTGTATGTCCGTCGGCATTTACATTTTGCTGGACGGCTACGAACTGGGTATCGGGCTGCTGTCGTTGTTCGACCAGGGCAAGGACACGCGTCTCTGGATACAGGACATACTCTCCAGCCAGTGGCACGGACGTGAACTGTGGCTGCTGATGGCGGCGTTGATCATGGTCATTGCTTATCCCGCCGCGACCCGGATGATCAGTGCTTATGCACTGTACCCCGTGTTGCTGCTGGTGCTGGGGCTGATTTTTCGTCAACTGCTCAAACAGCCGGAGGCGATGAGTGACGATCGGTCGCGGATGCGGGCTTTCGGTTTGAGCAGCCTGGTTAGCGTGACGGCTCTGGGCTGGTTGCTGGGTATCGTGTGCGGTGGAGCCGACCTGAACATGAACGCTGCCGCGACAGCGAATGCCCTGCCTAATATCCCGGTTATATTGCTGGTGATTCTGACGCTGGCCGGTGTCTGTATTCAACTGGCGGCCGCCTATCTGCTGGGTTTTGCCGAAGCGCAACGGCGCAGACGACTAATGATATTCGCAGGCGGCTTTGCTGTAGTGAACCTGGTGCTGGCGAGTTTGCTGGTCGCCTATGTGTTTTATCAGCATTATCACGGTCTGGCCGCTCATCATCATGCATTGCTGGTGGCCCGTGTATTGTTGTTGCTGATGGCCATCGTGATGATACTGGATCTGGTTTTTTTCAGAGTGTTGCGCGGTCAGCGGCGTTTTTTTCCGTATCTGATCAACCTGGTCACACTGGTTATCACCGGTATCGCACTCGGTATCGGTATCTATCCGCAACTGATTCCCGGTGTGATCAGCGCAGCCCGGGCGGCGGCTTCGGATCGCGCATTGATCGTGATCATCACCCTGTGCGGTGTACTGCTGCCGTTTATACTGACTTACAATGGTATACAGCATATGTTTAATATCCGGCCGGATCATCGCACTGATGACAAGGCCCATAACGGATGACTGAACGCAAACCGGAATCGGACGAATCGTTTTCCCTGCGTGACCTGTCCGGCGCCCAGCCGCTATGGATTCCGCTGGCAGTGCTGGGCAGCCTGCTAGTGGTGTCACTGGTGGTGCAGCTGACGCTGGCATGGATGTCCTACTCGCGTATCCTGCCGGTAGATCGGCATGTGGTGCACCTGGAAAAGCTGCAGTCCATGCTCACCACGGTGGAAAAAAATCTCGCGCTGCCTCTGCCCGAAGGCCGGTCCCTGCCACCGGCACTGCAGGCGCGCCTGCAGGAAGACATCCAGACACTACTCGATAATAAACAGTATCTGGCCAATGACACGGAAGCCAATCTGCACCACGCCAGGGTGATGCTGGAGATGGAAAGCGAGCAGCCGCGTCAGGTGCTGCTGGATTTGCTGACCCTGTTGCGCGAAACCTTTCGCGCAGAAGCCAGTGCGCATCAGTCCCTGACCCACGATATTTATGAAGCCGCTCTATTCGAAGTGGAAATTGGTGTGGTGACCCTGATTGCCATACCGGTCAGTGCCCTGGTCCTGTTGCTACTGATGCGCCGACGCATTTTTCTACCCTTGCGTCACATGGGATTATTGATGCGTTCCCTGAGCAATCGCGAATATCGACAGATAACCGCGCACCAGGCGGATCCTATGCTCAAGTCGCTGGTGGACAACTACAACCAGATGGTGGTGAGACTGCAAGAGCTGGAGGCCGAACACGTACAGAGCGAACAGAAACTGGAAGCCCAGGTCGAACATGCGGTGCGTACACTGATCGAACAACAGCACAATGTTGCCACCACCGAACGGCTCGCCGCACTGGGCGAAGTCATGGCGCGGCTGGCTCACGAATTGCGTAACCCGCTGGCCGGTGTTCGCATGGCCTGCAGCAATCTGAAAAAGGAAATGGAACAGGATGGCTATCGACCCGATCACGCACAACGCCTGGATATGGTGGGTGATGAAATCGATCGCGTCATCGACCTGCTGAATGGTTTGCTCGATCAGGCGCGGCACAAACCGGAGCCGTTGCGCGATGTGGCGCTGGCGTCGCTGGTCGACGACCTGTTGTCGCTGTCGCGTTACCAGGTGCCTTCGCACATCAAGCTGATTAATGCGGTGACACAGAATATTGTCTGTCGTCTACCCGACGCGCGTCTCCGACAGGCGCTGTTGAATCTGATTATCAATGCCCAGCAGGCGATGGGCGAAGAGGACGGAGAAATTACCATCAGTGCGGAACACGTGGATCAGCAACTGACCATCAGCGTATGTGATCAGGGACCGGGTTTTCCGGAATCCATGTTGCAGGCGGATATACTGGCATTCAATAGCATGCGTGATGGTGGTACCGGGCTCGGTCTGTCCATGGTGCAACGATTCGTGCGTAATCAGGGCGGGCGTCTGATACTGAAAAATCGACAACCGCGTGGTGCCTGTGTCACCCTGCAACTGAACTGTATAGAAACCGAACATGCCTGAAACATTATTGATTATCGAAGACGAAAAATTACTCGGTAGTGAGTTGCAACGTCATTACCGGGGTCTCGACTACGAAGTGGTCTGGGCACAGACCTATGCGGATGCGGAAAATAAACTGGTCACTGGAAGCATCGACCCGCTGGTGATTCTATCGGATCTCAATTTGCCAGACGGTAACGGACTCGATCTACTGGAATCCTTCACCCATCGTTTACCAGGCAGTGAATGGGTATTCCTTACCGGTTATGGTGACGTGCCGGATTCGGTACGCGCGTTGCAACTCGGTGCGTTCGATTTTCTGACCAAACCCTGTCCCCAGCAACAACTGGATATGACGGTACACAGCGCATTGCGCAGCGCCCGTGCGCAACGTCGCGTGTTGAATGAGATCAGCGATGCCAGCGAACAGTTCGCGGTTGAGCGTTTTCTGGGCAGCAGCGTGGCTGCACGTGAGACCCAGCAAATGCTGCGTCAGTTGAGTCAGGTGCCGTATAGCGCCCTGATTCTGACCGGAGAAACCGGCACCGGCAAAGGCCTGGCCGCGCGTATTTTGCATTACAACAGCGAGCGTGCCGCGCAACCAATGGTGGAACTGAACTGTTCCGCCCTGCCCAGGGAAATGCTTGAATCGGAACTGTTCGGTCATGAAGCCGGCGCATTTACCGGCGCCAAAGGTCGCCATCGTGGTCTCATGGAACAGGCCCAGGGGGGCACATTGTTTCTCGATGAAATCGGCGAAATGCCCCTCGATCTACAGGCCAAACTGCTCAAGGTGGTGGAAGACCGTCGCGTGCGTCGTCTCGGTGGCGAACGGGAAATCAGTGTCGATATTCAGATTATTGCCGCCACCAATCGAAATCTGCAAGACGAAATTCGCGAAGGCCACTTTCGCTCCGACCTGTATCATCGACTCAGCGTATTTGAATTGCGATTGCCTTCACTGCGCGAACGTATCGATGACCTGCATGACCTGGTGCCGACTTTCGTAGCTGAGTTTAATCTCAAGGCTGGTAAAAAAGTGTCCCAGATATCCGATCAGGCCTGGCAGAATATGGCTGCTTATGGCTGGCCCGGTAATGTTCGGGAACTGCGTAATGTCATCGAACGTTGCGTCATACTCTCAACATCAAACCAGTTACCGGAACAATGGCTACAGTTGCGAGCGGATGAGTCGTCTTCTACAGTCGATTCTGATTCATCGACGTCGAGCGCAGCATTATCGCCGACACTTTCGAACAGCGACTCCCACCTTGGACTACGCTTCCCGACTGACGGCGGCATGGGTCTGGACGACATGGTGGCGGAAATCATTCGTGCCATGCTCAAGCGTTATGACGGCAATGTGACCGAAGTCGCCCGCGTATTGAAAACCACACGGGAAAAGGTGCGTTATCGCATCGAAAAATACAACATCCGCTAATCGTTTTTATTCTGTTGTTGATTCCTCCGCATAACAGCCTCTCAATCTTTCATATCGTTTTCTTAACCCCTTGCTTGAAATACATTGGTTGTGGAAATGTCCACACTGCGTGGGTAAGCACTGCGCAATATTAGCCAGTCACCGGGCTGTTTATTTTACGCTTAAAAATTTTTCTTTAAAAAACAGCGATATAAAAATTGGCACAGGCTATGCAATTAATCCGGTGAAGGCAGCGAACTGAAGCTGCAAAAGAATTCCGTAAAGGAGAGAAGTCATGAAGCAGAAACAGACCTTTAAAAAATTGATGGTGCCGGTGCTGGTTGCAGCTGTTCTGGCCGGGTCCGTATCCATGGCCGCGCATGCTGAGAAAAACCAGCCTGAGACCACCGACTATGTCACCACGGTGACTCATGTGAAGGGCTGGACCGGCAGTGATGTACAGAAAAAAGCCAGCCACACCGGTCGTGAAATCGTCAGTAACCTGTCCGAGGCGCATCAGGCCCTGGAAGAACAGGACAACAGCCTGGCCTTGAAAAAACTCAATGAGGCGAACAAGCTGAATGCCTCGGTGCGTGAAATCATGCCGTTCGCGAATATTCGCGAAGATATCTATAACGCCAGAGGCAAACTGGTCTTCAGTGATGTCGATACCTACTTCGATGATCTGTTGCCGATCTATACCCAGCTCGACGAATTGCAGGTGTACGCGCCTGAAGTCGCGAATAACATTCGCAATCACGTGAAGAAATCCGAATACATTGCTCGTCGTGGCGACGCAAAGGCTGCGGTTAAGCCGCTCGATGAAGTGCTGGACCAGATCTCGTCCACCACAGTCTACATGCCGGTGATGTTTGTCGATGGCCAGATCAAGGCAGCCATAGGCGCACTGAACAAGGATAAGCCGGATAGTAAAATCGCTAACACCGCTGTGGAAAATGCCCTGCAGAGTCTACGCGCTTACACTGGAGGTGTGATTACCGAACAGCCATCCTGATTTAACTTTCAACACTTTTTGTCTCCTCGCTCTTTCCCCGTTGCCCTCCAACGGGGTCCTTTTGAGGACCGTTTTTTCTACAGGATTTCTATGCGCCAGCAGACTTTCAAACATTGTCGATCTCGTGGGCCAGGGGCGATACTTTTAAGTCTGGTGGCGAGCACTCTGACTTTGAGTTCATCGGGTGTATTTGCGGCGCCACTGACAGAATTGAATCCCGCCGGTCCCGTGTCCCGACAGATTATCGAACTCATGTCGATAACCTTCGGTTTGATGCTGCTGGTGTTGATACCGGTGCTGTTGCTAACGGTGTGGGTCGCGCGGCGCTACCGATACAATCATCCCAGTGCCGATTACCGGCCGGACTGGAACGCGTCGCCGAATATCGAGCGACTACTCTGGTTGATACCGGCTGTCATCGTACTGATTCTTGCTACCCTGACCTGGCATTACTCGCAAAGCCTGAGTCCCTATCGCGCACTGTCGACGCATCAGCCACCCTTGCAGGTCCAGGTGATTGCCAGTCGTGGCGGCTGGTGGTTTATCTATCCACAACAGAATCTTGCGACGCAAAACCAGCTGGTGATTCCTGTGGGGCGTCAGGTGCATTTGCAACTGACCGCAGATAGCCGGCTCAGCTCATTGTTTATTCCACGTCTCGCCGGTCAGATCTATGCTATGCCGGGACGGCGTACCCAGCTCTATTTGCAGGCCGATAAGCCGGGTCGGTTTCATGGTGAAAATACCCAGTACAACGGCGCACGCTTTTCCGACCAACGTTTCAACGTCCGCGCTGTCGACGAGGATCATTTCAAACGCTGGTTGCGGCTCGCACAACACAGTGACCGTCGACTAGACCTGGCACAGTACAGAAAAATCGAACAGAACGGGGACTGGCGTTCGGTCCGATATTTTGCCGATGTCAGTGATCACCTGTTCGATCGCATTATCGCCGCACAACACGCGCATACCGATTCTAATCAGCAAAGGAACGTCTAGTTTATGTTCGGTAAACTGTCACTGGCGATGATTCCTTATCACAACCCGATCATCATGGCGGCGGTGGGTTTTAGTCTGTTGCTGGTGACTGCGGTGCTGGCCGTGATAACCCGGTATCGATTCTGGGGAACATTGTGGCGAGACTGGTTGTGCAGCGTTGATCACAAGCGCATTGGTGTGATGTATATTTTGCTGGCACTGGTGATGCTGGTGCGCGGCCTCATCGATGCAGTGATGATGCGCGCGCAACAGATGCTATCGGTGGGTGCGCACGCGGGCTATCTTCCGCCGGAACATTACAACCAGCTGTTTTCAGCTCACGGTACCATCATGATCTTTTTCATGGCCATGCCGTTTCTCACCGGGCTGATTAATATCGTGGTGCCGCTGCAACTGGGTAAACGGGATGTGGCTTTCCCGTTTATGAATGCCCTGTCCCTGTGGCTAACCGTTGCCGGTGCCGCGTTGGTGATGGTGTCGCTGGGCGTGGGTAATTTTTCACGCGCCGGCTGGACGGCGTATCCACCGCTTGCGGGTATTACACAGAGTCCGGACGTGGGTGTGGACTACTGGATTGTCGCTACCCTGCTGGCGGGTATCGGTTCCACCATGAGCGGCGTCAATTTCATCGTCACTATATTGCGCGATCGTGCACCGGGCATGACTCTGATGCGCATGCCCATGTTCAGCTGGACGGCCCTGTGCACCAGTGTGCTCATGCTGTTCGCGTTTCCAGGACTGACGGTGGCCAGCCTGTTGCTGGCCATGGATCGTTATCTGGACATGCATTTTTTTACCGTTGCCGCCGGCGGCAATTTCATGAACTACATCAACCTGTTCTGGATCTGGGGTCATCCGGAAGTTTACATTCTGATCTTGCCGGCCTTCGGTGTGTTCTCCGAGGTGACCGCCACATTTTCCGGAAAAACCCTGTTCGGATACCGTTCACTGGTGTATGCCACCATGGCCATCGCATTGCTGTCGTT
>CBDULQ010000007.1:0-35360 GCA_965368115.1 uncultured Gammaproteobacteria bacterium
CAGACACCCTGACTCAGGTGGTGCGTGCCTTCAGCATTTACTTCGGCCTGGTCAACATCGCCGAAGAAGATTTCCAGCATATCCAGCGACGACGCCTGGTGCGCAGCGGCAAACTGCTCTGGGACGGCTCCTTCGACGCCACTCTGAACGGTTTTGTAGAACAGGGCCTGCGCCCGGAAAAACTGCAGGAGCTGCTCGACCAGCTGGCCTATATTCCGGTGTTCACCGCACACCCTACCGAATCCAAACGACGCAGCATCATGAATGCCCTGCGCCGTATCTTCCTGGTCAACGACCGGCTCAATGATTCGCGCATCGGCAAGGTGGAAAAGCAGGAACTGACCGAAGAACTGGAAACCCAGATCCAGATTCTGTGGCGAACCAATGAAGTGCGTGAGTACAAACCCCAGGTGAAAGACGAGATCAAGAACGGTCTGTATTTTTTCCGCACCAGTCTGTTCAATGCCGTGCCCCAGGTGTATCGCCACCTTGAACGCAAGGTACGCAAGTATTACCCCAACGACCAGATCAGCGTCCCCAGCTTTCTGCGTTTCGGCTCCTGGATCGGTGGCGACCGGGATGGCAACCCCTTCGTCAAGCCGGACACCACCGCCATGGCGCTGCGCCTGCAATCTCGCGTCATTCTGGAAGAATACGTCAAACGCGTGGTGTGGCTGACACGCCAGCTCACTCATTCCAGCGAGTTATGCAAACCATCGAAAGCATTCCAGGAAAGCCTGCACCAGGATGAAAATATGCGTTTTCAGGTGTTTGCCGATTCACCCAGCGCATTCATCCAGGCGCCTTATCGCCGCAAGCTGTCCTTTATCCAGTATCGACTGGAACAGAACCTGGCCATCGTCAAGGCCCGCCTGGCAGGCCAGCAGCCGGACGAATCCCTGGTGCACGCCTATCCTTCGGAACGGGAATTCCTCCACGATCTGGCACTGATCCGTAATTCACTGATCAGTCATGGCGACCAGACGGTCGCTGACGGCGAACTGAAAGACACGATTCGACTGGTCGAAACCTTCGGTTTCTTCCTGCTCAAACTGGACATTCGCCAGGAATCCACCCGCCACAGCGAAGCGGTGGCCAATATCATCAGCCAGATTCACCGCGCGCCGAATTACCTGGAACTGGGCGAAGAAGAACGTCTGCAACTGCTCACCGAATACATGGAAAACCCGCCGGAACTGGCGCTGGACAAATCGACGCTGGATGAACTGCATCGCGAAACCCTGGATGTGTTCGAGCTGATGGCGAAAATGCACGTGGAAATCTCCGAGCGCGCCTTCGGCAACTACGTCATTTCCATGACCCACGCCGCCAGCCATGTCATGGAAGTGATGTGGCTGGCCAGCCTGGCCGGTCTGGCAGGCAAGGATGAAGCGGGTAACTGGTTCTGCAAAATCCGCATCTCACCGCTGTTCGAGACCATCGAAGACCTGGAACACATCGAAATCGTACTCAAGGCGCTGCTCGACAACCCGGTCTACAGCGAGCTGCTGAAAGTCTCCGGCAACCTGCAGGAAGCCATGCTCGGTTACTCCGATTCCTGTAAGGACGGCGGCATCCTGGCCTCCTCCTGGAACCTGTACGAGGCGCAGCAGAAAGTCATCGCACTGACCAACGCCCATGGCGTGGAATGTCGTCTGTTCCACGGTCGCGGCGGCACCATCGGCCGCGGCGGCGGCCCCACTCACAATTCCATCGTGTCCCAGCCGGAAGGCACCGTACACGGCCAGATCAAGTTCACCGAACAGGGCGAAGTGCTGTCCTACAAATACAGCAACCAGGAAACCGCCATCTACGAACTGACCATGGGTGTTACCGGACTGATGCTGGCCAGCCAGGGTATCGTCAAGGAACAGCCGGTAACCGCGAAGCCGGACTACATCGACGTCATGAAGCAGCTGGCCAAAGACGGCGAAAACGCCTATCGCAACCTCACTGATCGCACCCAGGGCTTCCTGGATTTCTTCTACGAAGCCACCCCGGTGGTGGAGATCGGCCTGCTCAACATCGGCTCGCGGCCCTCGCACCGTAAAAAAGCCGATCGCTCCAAGGCTTCGGTACGGGCCATTCCCTGGGTATTCGGCTGGGCGCAATCGCGCATCACCCTGCCCGCCTGGTACGGCATCGGTTCGGCCCTGGACCAGTTGCTCAACCAGGGCGAGGACAAACTGACCCTGTTGCGCGAAATGCATAAAAAATGGCCCTACTTCAATGCCCTGCTCAACAATACCCAGATGTCACTGACCAAGGCCGACATGGCCACGGCGCAGGAATATTCCGAACTCTGTGAAGATCCGGACACCGGCAAACGGGTGTATGCGATGATTCGCGAGGAGTACGAACGTACCCTGAAGAATGTAATGCTGATCGCCGAGCAGTCCTACCTGCTGGAAGCGACCCCGTCGCTGGCCCTGTCACTGAGCCGACGCGATCCTTACCTGGACCCGCTGAGTCACATCCAGATTCTGCTGCTCAAGCGCTATCGCGCCGCTGAAGACAATGAAGACGAGCAGTCGCACTGGCTGAATCCGCTGCTGCGCACCATCAATGCGGTGGCTGCGGGTATGCGGAATACGGGTTAAAGCCGGAAACTCCAGCGGGCACGGACGTCTTCATGCCCTGTTAACCCACAAATAAGCCCGGCCAGTGATTGCCACTGCAGCCGGGCTTATTTGTGTCGATGGTTTAATTCAGAGGATTACGCAGGTTCGCGTGTTGGCGGGGATATTCTTTTGCGCCGATCAGGCGACCTGCACCGGAATCTGGTTACCGATGCGCATGATTTCATTGTCTTCGTTGAGATAGACCAGGCGGGGCTTGTGGCTGGCGGCTTCTTTCTGATCCAGCTGGGCATAACAGCAGATGATGACGCGATCGCCGGGATTGGCCTTGTGGGCCGCGGCACCGTTGACGGAAATGATGCCGGTGCCGTCCTGGGCGCGAATCGCATAGGTGGTGAAACGCTCGCCATTGGCCAGGTTGTAGATCTGAATCTGCTCGTATTCCTGAATACCCGCCGCTTCCAGCAATGCGCCGTCGATAGCACAGGAGCCCTCGTACTCCAGCTCGGAGTGGGTAACGCGAGCCTGGTGCAGCTTGGATTTGAGTAGGGTTAGATGCATGCCTGTACCTGCAATTGTGACGAAAAAACAGTCAATTACGACCAGCGGGCAATTATGAGCCAATCGCCTTAAGGGTTCAAGTTGGGGCCCAGGGGCAGATTATCAATCAGGCGGACCGCCCCCAGCCAGGCTGCAGCCAGAATCACCAGCTCACGGTCGTCCGGCGCCGGCGGCTGCAGATCACTGCTTCGACGCAAGGTCAGGTATTCGGGTTCAAATCCCGCCTCACGCAGCCGCTGTAGTCCCTGGCGCTCCAGCTCAGTATAGTCCCTTTCCCCCTTCGCCACTAAATCCGCCAGGCACCGTAACTCGCGATACAGCGCTGGCGCCTGTTCGCGCTGGGCGGGGCTGAGGCGGCCATTGCGCGAGCTCATCGCCAGCCCGTCCGCCTCGCGGCAGGTGGCGACGGCACGAATTTCGATCGGCATATCCAGATCCCGAACCATCTGCCGAATCAGCATCAGCTGCTGAAAGTCCTTTTCCCCGAACACCGCCAGCGCCGGCTGCACGATATTGAACAGCTTGGCGACCACGGTGGTCACCCCCGTGAAATGACCCGGTCGATGCTCGCCCTCCAGAACCTCGCTGAGACCCGGCACGCTGACCTTGCAGCTGGCCTGCTGGCCATGGGGGTAGATGATGTCATCGTCGGGGGTGAATAGCGCCTGGGCGCCGGCGGCGCGCAATTGCTCGACATCCGCCTCCAGGGTACGCGGATAGGCGCTAAAGTCGTCCGCCTGGTTGAACTGCAGGGGATTCACGTAGATGCTGACCAGTACGCGATCCGCATGGCGCAAAGCCGCGTCCACCAGCGCGAGGTGGCCGGCATGCAGATTACCCATGGTGGGCACGAAGCCGACGCGCAGCCCCTGCGCTTTCCAGTCGCGCACCCGGGTCCGCACCGCGGCGATATCGGAACAGATGTCCATGGCTAGAAGCTGTGATCGGCGCTCGGGAACAGACGGCGCTTCACTTCATCCACATAGGCCTGCACCGCACCCTGGATGTCGTTGCTCTGTTTCATGAAATTTTTGGAGAATTTGGGGATGCGCCCGGCGGAAATGCCGAGAATGTCGTACAGCACCAGGATCTGCCCGTCGCAGTCCTGACCGGCGCCGATACCGATGACCGGGATCTTCGCCTGGGCGGTGATTTGCGCCGCCAGTTTGGCAGGCACACATTCCAGCAGCAGCATATCGGCGCCGGCCTCTTCGAGGATACGCGCATCGTCCAGCATGCGTGCCGAACTGTCCGCATCACGTCCCTGCACCCGGTAACCGCCCAGTTTATGGACCCGTTGCGGCTGCAGGCCGATGTGCGCACACACCGGCACACCGAGGCGGGTGAGAATGGACACCAGCTCGCGCTGATCCGCACCACCCTCCAGTTTCACCATACTGGCGCCGGCTTCTTTCATGAAGCGCCCCACCGTGGCCACCGCCTGGTCGATGGAGGCGTCACTCATGAACGGCATATCGACCACCAGAAACGCGTGCTCCAGGCCGCGAGACACGGCGCGGGCATGGTAGACCATGTCATCCACGCTGACCGGCAGGGTGGTATCCAGGCCCTGCACCACCATGCCCAGCGAGTCCCCCACCAGCACCAGGTCCCCACCGTTGCGATCCCGTACCTGGGCGAAGCGGCCGTCATAGGCGGTGAGACAGGCGATCTTCTCGCCGGCGGCTGTCATTTCCTGTAATTTGCGCACGGTCATGCGCGGCTGGCTGCTGTGTACACTCATGATCGATCCAGTGGTCCGCTGGCCTGCCGTCAGAGCAGGTCAGGACTCGGGTTGAAAAAGTGACGGCCGCTGCGAATGGATTTCACCCGCTGTAGCAGCTGCTGAAAATCATTGTCATTGTCGGCGAAATTCACCTCTTTTGCATTGACGATGAGCAGCGGCGCTTCGTTGTAATGATAAAAGAAATCGATATAGGCATCGGACAGGCGCTGCAGGTAGGCGGCCTCGATCATGCGTTCGTGTGCAATGCCGCGGTTGCCGATGCGGTCCAGCAACACCTCCACTGGCGCCTGCAGGTAGATCACCAGATCCGGCCTGGGCACATCGAAGGTGAGCTGTTCGTAAACCTGCTCATATAACCTGAGTTCGTCTTCGTCCAGGGTGAGTTCCGCGAACAGGCGATCTTTCTCCATCAGAAAGTCGGACACCTGCACCGGGTTGAACATGTCACCCTGACGCAGTTCCTGCATCTGCCGCGCGCGCTGCAATAAAAAAAACAGCTGCGTCGGCAGGGCTGCGGCACGCGGGTTTTCATAGAACTTGGCCATGAACGGGTTTTCCGCCGCGCCTTCCAGCAACAACTCGCTACCGAACTCGGCGGACAGCTTGTGGGCCAGAGTGGTTTTGCCGACGCCGATCGGGCCTTCCACCACGATAAAACCGGGGTTACTCATGGATCGGCCCCAGGTATTCCAGTCGGCCCTCAGGTCGCACCCGGGGCAGCGCTTCGATCAACGCGGCCAACGGGCCCAGACCCGGTATATTCAGTTGTTCATCGATGGCCTGTAGTGGGTATAACACAAACTCTCTCTCCGCTATGCCCGGATGGGGAATACACAGGCGCTCATCCTGCTGTTGCAGATCATCATACATTAATATGTCCAGATCCAGCGTACGTGGACCCCAGGTTTTTAGTCGCTGCCGCCCCTGACTTTGCTCGATCGCCTGCAGCTGGTCCAGTAGTTCATGGGGACCGAGTTCGGTGCGCAGTTTGACCACCGCGTTCACATAGTCCGGCTGTGCCTCATCGTCGCCGGGGCAGGTCATCGGCGCACTGCGATACAGCCCGGAGTCCGCTAGCAGTTCGCTGTCCGGCAGGGCCCGTAGTGCAAGATACGCCGTTCTGAGCTGCTGTTGCGGATCATCCAGGTTACTGCCCAGCCCGATGTAGGCGATCGCCATCAGCTGGATCGTGCCTTGTTGCTGCGACGCCGCTTGCGCGGCTGGTTGCGCGCCGGCTTGAGCAGCCGATCCTGTTCCTCTCGATTCAGTGTCTGGATATGTGTCCACCAGTCACAGCTATCGTCGTCCAGCTCACCGGCCTGGCCGCGCAGACACATGAAATCATAGGCGGCACGAAACTTGGCGTGGTCGAGCAGCGAGCGGGCGCGGCGTCCGTTACGAAACCGGAAGCGATGCTGCAGATGCCAGATATCGCGCATCACGGTACTGAAACGGCGTGGAATCGAGGTGGTCTGGCACTGCTGGCTGACGGCATCGGACATGGCATTCTGCATGGCCAGCGAGGCCGGCATGCCGTCTTCGTCCTGATAGCGCTCGGCGCCACTTTGCACACTGCGCCATAACATGGCGGAGAACAGGAAAGCCGGGGTAATCGGCTTGTCGTCCGCCACCCGGGCATCGGTACTGGCCAGCGCCGAATTCAGGAAACGATCGAACACGCCGTCATCCTCGTCCAGTGCTTCAGCGGTCATCGGGAAGACGTGGTCCAGCAGGCGATATTTGCGCAACAAATGCAGGCACTGTACCCCCTTGCCGGAATGGAACAGTTTGAGGACTTCTTCGTAGAGTCGGGCCGGCGGAATGTCGTCGAGCAGGTGCCCCAGTTCGTACAGCGGTTGTTCGCTGTCCGGATGAATGCTGAAATCCAGCTTGGCGGCGAAACGCACCGCGCGCAGCATGCGCACCGGGTCTTCCCGGTAACGGGTGTCCGGGTCACCGATCAGGCGCAAGGTGCGAGATTCCACATCCTGCATGGCGCCGACATAATCCACCACGGAAAAATCCGCAATGTCGTAATACAGAGCATTGACGGTGAAATCCCGTCGCCAGACATCCTGTTCGATATCGCCGTACACATTATCCTGCAGGATACGTCCGGTTTCGTCCTTGATCTGTTGTTCGCTGACTTCATCATGACCGGCACGGAAGGTGGCAACTTCAACGATTTCACGACCGAAAAAAATATGCGCCAGACGAAACCGGCGGCCGATCAGACGGCAATTGGAAAACAGCTTCTTGATCTGCTCGGGATGCGCATCGGTGGCGATGTCGAAATCCTTGGGCACATGATTAAGCAGCAGGTCGCGCACACCACCGCCCACGAGCAAAGCGCGATAACCGGCCTTGTGCAGGCGGTACAGCACTTTTAGCGCATTGTCGTCGATATTGTCCCGGGAGATGCGATGCTGAGATCGGGGAATCAGGGTGGGTTCCGTCATGTGTTGTGGTCGCGCGTGCTCCGGCCGATTTACAAAGCCGGAATACTACCACAAGAAAGCTGGAGCCGTCGCCCCGGCGGGCATTGCACTGCATGCCGCCGAGGTCGAGGCAGAGGCGTTACAGGTCGTAACCGCGTTCTTCGTGGAGCACGATATCCAGACCTTCGATTTCCTGGTCTTCGCCGACTCGCAGACCCACGGTGGCTTCAACCACTTTGAGGATGATCCAGGTGACCACGGCGGTAAACACCAGCGTGGCCAGTACACCGATGGCCTGTACACTGAACTGACTGCCCATGGTTTCGATACCTTCGGCAAAACCATAGCCACTGAACACGCCCAGACTGGTGGCCGAGAAGATACCCGCCAGCAGCGTGCCCAGAATGCCGCCCACACCGTGCACCGGGAACACGTCTAGCGAGTCGTCGATCTTGAGTACACGTTTGACGAACTGGGTAGCGGTGAAACAGACGATACCGGCCAGGATGCCGATCACCAGCGCACCACCGGGACCGACGAAACCGGATGCCGGCGTAATCGTACCCAGGCCGGCCACCATACCGGTAACCGCACCCAGTGCGCTGGGCTTGCCGTATTTCATCCATTCGATGATCAGCCAGGTCATGGTGCCCATGGCCGCGGAGATGTGAGTCACCAGAATCGCCATCGAGGCATTGCCGTCAGCGGCCAGTGCACTGCCGCCATTGAAACCGAACCAGCCGACCCAGAGCATGCCTGCTCCCGCGATGGTCATGGTCATGTTGTGCGGCATCATCGCGGTTTCCTGAAAACCTTTACGTGGACCGATCACCAGCGCTGCGACGATCGCCGCTACACCGGCGGTGATATGTACCACGGTTCCACCGGCAAAATCGTACAGACCCATGGCACCAAGCCAGCCGCCGCCCCAGACCCAGTGAGTGATCGGCACATACACCAGCATCAACCACAGGGCGCTGAACAACAGCATGGCGGAAAACTTCATACGTTCGGCAAAACCACCGACGATCAGCGCCGGGGTAATAATGGCGAAGGTCATCTGGAACATCATGAACAGGGATTCGGGAATGGTGCCGGACAGGGTTTCGCGACCAATACCCGCCATCATCACCTTGCTGAAATCACCGATCCAGGCATTGCCTTCACCGAAGGCCAGACTGTAACCGACCACCAGCCATAGAAAGGTGGACATACCGGCAATGGCAAAACACTGCATGAGCACGGAGAGGACATTTTTGGAACGCACCAGACCGGCATAGAACATGGCCAGGCCGGGCAGGGTCATGAACAGCACCAGCGCGGTGGCGGCCATGATCCAGGCGGTATCGGCCCCATTGGCCTGTTCGCCAGCAAAACCCAGAGAAGGAAGAAGCACCAGTAACAGTCCAGACAGGCTGCGGACTGCGGTCATTTTATTTTTCTGCATTATTCATCGCCTATGCTGTGCGCACAGGGACCTGATTATTGACGCTGCGTTGCGACGGCCAGTGCCCTGGAATCAACCTCAGCGTAGCGATAACGGGTCGCCATGCACTAAATTGATCAAAAACAGCGGGCAATTGTAGTGCATGCACCGAATAAAAGCATTAACGGTGATACGATCGTCGAATCGATTATTTATTAGCGAATGCTTATTTAGAAGTAGTAGGCCACACCGAGAAAGAACATCGTCGTATCCTGCTCGACATCCACATTAACAAAGTCGGGCTTTATCGCCAGATAAGTGACTTCGGCACGGACATCGATATGGGCATTAAACCCGTAACTCATACCAAGTCCCAGATAGAAATCGGAACCCGTATCAGAATAGCTATCCGTTGTTAAGGTAGCGCTCTGCAGATCAATATAACCGCCGGGAACAACCACATCGTCCGCTTTCTGGGAAAATTTAAAATCCCAGGCAGCCAGACCAAATTTACCGGTCAAACTCAGGTTATTTCCCATCGGCCAGACCCCGACCAGTGCCAGATAGTTAAATGACAACTCACTATATTCCTGACCACCATACAGCACGTTGGGATCGCCATTGTCAATTTCATGGAGCGGCGCTGTAGCTTCACCCATGGAAACCGATCCGAATTCGATAGCCATATCCCTGGATACCCGATAGCCGATATACCATGAACCGCCGGTTACTGATTCATCAGGCAGGCGATAGTCTTTCTGGATGTTTACATTAGGAATCACAGGATCGAGCGAGTTGTCAGCAACTGAAATACTGCCACTTTGAGAAGTGCCTCCAAACGCTGCTCCTACATAATAATTCGATGCCAGAGCATTTTGCCCGAATCCTGATAACACTATGGGCAACAACAAAGATCTAAAACGCATATTTAATACAGCCCCATCCAGACTTGAATCTAATTTATAGCACATAGATGCCACGATGTTTCTGGTTAGCTTACATGAGGATAGGGAAAACCCCTGCAAACAGAAACGGAATTGGGACTGGAATCACATTTTTTATTCGCATCTCGCAGACGACTCACGAAAACATTAGATATTCCATGGTTCTCTATTATTATCCCTGTAAATTAATCAAGAGATACTATACTAATCCTACGTTGTGTAGTCTGTTAGGAGCTTCAACTCGTGTCACCAATAGCCAGAACTTTTTTAGCCCTTGTCGCTCTCGTTATTGCATTTTATCTACCTTCATCATTCGCTGCGCAGAAAGCGCCGGACTTCAGTTTGAAGAGTGATAAAGCAGTCGTAAAACTCTCCAGTTATCGTGGTCAGGTTGTATATGTCGACTTCTGGGCCTCCTGGTGCAAGCCCTGCAGAAAATCATTTCCATTTCTGAATGAAATGCACAAACGGTATCAAAACAAGGGACTAAAGGTCATCGGCATTAACCTGGATACTACACCCTCTGATGCGAAAAGATTCCTCAACAAATTTCCTGCCCAGTTTACGATTGCCTATGACCCGGAAGGCAAGACTCCACAGCAATATAAACTGAGTGTCATGCCCACTTCATATCTGGTCGACCGAAATGGAAACCTGATTAACATTCACAAAGGATTCAAGGAAGGACAGGCTGCCGAAATCGAAAGCATTATCGTCAAGGCATTGTCCAGAAAATAATCATGAATAAACTCATCACCATCGCCTTACTGAGCATGCTGGCCTCCGGCTGCTCGATGTACGAGTCAACCCGTCAGGCACTGAAAACCGAACCGGTTCAGCCCTGGGAAAGGGACATTCTTGCAGACGACAGTATGCAGCTCGAACCCGATGGCATGAAAGCCTATGTGGACGATCATATCTACTTCAGTAAGGAAGCCGGCACGGGTGGTAAAGGTGTTGGCGGCGGCGGATGCGGGTGTAACTGATCATGAAGTCAATTAAAGAAAAATTATCACTGGCAACCTGCACCTTGCTGGCTGGCGGAGCACACCAGGCTCACGCGATAGACAATGCCTGGGACCTGGATAGTTCATTTTTGTATTACGCAGAAGGTGACGATCGAGTTCAGGTGGCCAAGGCCATCGCCAAACTCACCGGTGATGTCTCCGATGACGATACTGCCACCATCAACCTGGTACTGGACACCATGTCCGGGTCCACACCTTCCGGTGCGGTACGCTCCAACAGCTCGGCCATTTCCTTCACCAGTGCATCTGGTGCAGGTGGCATTACCGCAGAGGGTACGGTGCCCGACATCGTTGAGTTCAGCGACACCCGACTGGGTTTTAGCCTGGACTGGGAACACAGTGTGTCACGACTGCGCAAAATGAAATATGGCGGCAGCCTGTCGGTAGAAAACGACTACCAATCCTATGGTGCGAGTGTCGCCCTGACCCAGGATACTGAAGACCGCTCGAAAACATATTCAGCGGGGCTGGCCGTTTCATATGACAAGATTTTCCGTAAAACAGGCGGCACTCCTGAGCCTCTGACATCTACGGACAGCAACAGCATCCTGAGTGATGGCGAGCGCTATATTTACGATGCCATCATCGGAATGACCAAGGTACTCAATAAACGCACAGTTGGACAGCTCAATTTCGGCATCACCTATTCCGACGGCTATCATACCGATCCGTATAAAGTGATCAGCGTTGTCGACCTTGTTTCACAAAGTGATCCGTCTGTAGGCGAATTCACTTATGGCGAGATTGACCGCCTGTACGAAGGCCGCCCGACTTCGAGGCTTCGATCAGTCATCTATACCGCCCTGTCTCATCAGTACGGTGAACACAATGAAGTTGTGCATGCCTCATATCGCTATTACCAGGACGACTGGGGCATTTCGGCACACACATTCGACCTGACTCATCGACGCCCTGTAGGCACCAGCAGCTTCCTCGAACCGCACTTCCGGTTCTATACACAGACGGCCGCCGATTTCTTCATGCATCATATCGATTACAGCCCGACTGCCCCACTACCGGAATATGCCAGCGCCGACTATCGACTGGACGCTATCATCGGCACCACCATCGGGCTGAACTTCGGCATGGACATGGGTAGCAGTAGCAAGCTGCGCTTGCGCGCTGAGTATATCAACTGGCAATACGAAGACGCGGAATACAGCGAAAACTCTGCGATCGTACTACAGGCCAGCTACCGCAAAGTCTTCTGATTACGGCAATCGGCTGAACAATTTTTTGATCAGCTGAGCCTTCAGGTATACTGTGACACTTCAATCACACGGTATACCTGTCGATCAACATGCAAGACGCCTCAACCGACTTTACACTCAGCAAATCTGAAGACATCTGGATTGGCCGCTTCACGGCCATGGCCTGCCCCTGTGAAGTTCTGATCGACAGCGACTCCCGGTCACTGGCTTATAAAGCCACACAAATTGCATTCGACGAAGCACGCCGCATCGAACACAAATTCAGTCGCTATCGCGACGACAATATCATCCACGCCATCAATACCTCAGCCGGCAAACTCCTGAAAGTCGACAGCGAAACGGCAGACATGCTGGACTTTGCGGACCAGTGCTATCAACTCAGTGAAGGTAAATTCGATGTCACTTCCGGCGTGCTACGTGAAATCTGGAAGTTCGACGGCAGTGACAACATCCCCGACCAGCAACAAATCGACCGCATATTGCCACGCATCGGCTGGAACAAGGTCAACTGGCAACGCCCCAACATCACGCTACCTGGCAGCATGGAGATTGATCTCGGCGGCATAGGAAAAGAGTATGCTGTCGATCAGACTGCCAAACTACTCAGCCAGGCAATCGACAAAAGCTTCCTGGTCAACTTTGGCGGCGATATATTCGCAAGGAAAACCGCAAACCGAAACAAACCCTGGCTGATAGGCATCGACGACCCTGAACACACCGGGATCAAATCCATCGGCCGAGTTGAATTATTACAGGGTGGACTCGCAACCAGCGGAGACGCACGACGCTATCTGATCAGGGACGGTATTCGCTACAGCCACATACTGGACCCCATCAGTGGCTGGCCGGTACCTGACGCGCCTCACTCGATTACTGTTATTGCCAACACCTGCCTGGAAGCGGGCATGCTATCCACGTTCGCCATGTTGCAGGGCAAAAACGCAAAAGCTTTTCTCGAAGCCCAGGACGTCAAGTTCTGGTGCGCATAAAAAAGCCCGCACATGGCGGGCTTTTTAGCACAGTGAATGACACTTTTAGAACAATGTCGGCTCACCTGCTACGGTCTCATCAATGGCTGGATCACCACCCGGGTTCATATCGGTATCCTTGGTCAGAACTTCAGGGTTCTGCACACCGAAATAGGCATATACCGAAGAAGCAATCGACATCGGTTCAGCCTGATAGCTGCCGGAAGTCGGATCAGTAAATTGCCGGTTCTGACCGGAGTCACCGATGCGCCGCGTTGCACCAACCACTTTACCCAATGTATTCTGGCCAAAGCGCTCCTGACGCACCGCGTCACCACCAAAGGTATACAGGTTCTGGTTATTACCGTGATCCCATCCCATTGATCCGTTTAGATTGACGTTACGACCAAAATCACCATGAATATTGAAAATAATATTGTCGGTGTTTCGTGCCGCACCCGCCATCAAACCGGCATTCGCTTCTGTCGCATTGACTCGCTGATCAGCATAACGGATATGCAACATCGCAGCACGCATCGCTTTCATCAGGTTACGCATGCGCTGTTCGTACTTCGGAATCGCATTATCATGGTCATCCCAACCACCGAGTCCACCGGTACCGACGGCAATAAACAGAGTATCCTGATTATTCAGGGCCAGTGTGACGGCAGCTTTAAGACGATCGGCGAAACCGTTATTAGGATACTGAACACGAACCGTAGTACCGTCCGGTGTCGCACCACCCGTTGCAAACTCGTTGTTCGGGCCGGCATCGCCTCCTACTGGAATGATTGGTGTTTCGTCAAGCTGACTTCTGAAACCATCAATCAACCCAGCCAGGCGATCCCGATTATTGAACTGATCCACCGCCTTGTTGTAACGATCAGTACGATTCGACGGTGAAATCTGCTCAACAAGCGCATCGATGTCTATGGCAATCTGACGTTTGTCAGTGCCATTGTAATCTCCACTGCGACGATACGGATTATTTAGATCGGTACCCAGACTAATGCCCTTCAGATTCAGATAGGGCAGTTGAATACTTGAATCATCAGACAGCGCAGTGGTTGCTCCTTCGAATGATACGAAAGGCAGGATCAGTTCGGAAACTGTTTTACCGTAAGCGGATGCAAATGCGCTCTGATTATTAGCCAGCACCGCTGCAACCTTGGTACCCATACCGCCACTGGCTTCGATTTCCAGAGATCCTTTCTGACTCGAATTGATACTCGGGCGATGCGCACGAGTATTATCCTTGAGACGATTGATGGTGCGATAAATCGCCATATCGCCATTGGCAATCATGTCTTCCATTTCGAAGCCACCCGCACCATTGTGGTTATTCGGGTTTGGATCCATCACGCCATCGGCTTCACCCCAGAAACCATTCGGCGTGATCTTTCCGCCGGTAGCCAGGTTGTTTTGCGCCAGCACATCCGCGGGATAAGAGTTTTGCGAATTCGCGTTAATATCATCAATATTGGTCAGATTACCGGCCAGCTCAGAAGGCCCACCGTACATAAAAATATTGATAACCTGAGGGCGGGTAGCGGGAAACACCACGTTAGCTTCGTTGATAGCGGTTGCCGCATTAGCGCTTTTGATAAAAGCCTGACTACCGAAAAACTGAGGGAACGTCATGGTATAACCCAATGCACCCATGGACTGAATAAAGCGTCTACGTTTCATGACATGCTCCCTTAGTTTATTGTTCTGAAATAGTAGGTTTCAGGCAACCGAGACAGGTAATCAAAGACCACCTTGGCAACTTCATCATAGTTAGTCTTGCTCAGACGATTGCTATTATTTTCATTGACGTAGACAGATAAGTTCCCATCGCCGTCATCGCGTATAAAGCGTTTACCACTCGGACTGCTATCACCGAGCATCTGCTTGAAACCATCCTTTTCAGCCTGTGTGGCTACACGATTAGCAACGGACATAAACAGATAATCCAGATAGTCGTCGACACTCAAAGACTGAACCTGGTTGAATGTTTCCAGATCACGCTGGTAACTCGCCATATCGAGATTGTATTTGGCCAGTTCTTCCGGCAGTGCAACGCCAGCCTTGCCGTTGTCGTTCGGATGCACAGGCTCTACCGGCTCGACCAGTCCGAGACCTTCACTCCAGTCACAACGGCTGCTTGCTCTGCTGGTATTGGTTTCAAATGAGTTCAAATCATTACAATCCCGATAGGAGCCGCCATTGGTGTTGTTATCATCGTCGATCAGAATACTGTCTCTAAGACCTTTGTGGTAATTGGCAAAGCTTAGAGCATCCATTGGCACACTGGTGAAACGACCAAGTTTCAGAGTCATTACCGGCCAGTTCATATTTTCCATAACAACCGCTGCATTGTCGTCAACATCCTGACCATCAACACGGTTATCAGTCATTTCTTCAAACAGGTCTCGATATGGGCGCCATTTGGTCTGATGAGCGATAGAAAAGAAACTTTCTTCGAAAGAGCGTACACGTTCGTTCTCCAGCAGGTACTCTCGGGAGAACAGAATAGACTTGAAAATATCCTGGAATGTCACCGGGTTACCACTCAGGATGGTGCCTACAATCTGAGTTCGTTCTGCGCTGCTCTTCTCCGGGAAGAAGTATTCGACCAGAACGGTAGCCATACGAGGCATTACCAGCGGATGAGAAGCCACGACATCAAAGAAATCGCCACAGGTGGTAACGAAAGTATCCAGCACATACTGGGGCTCGGTATTTTCATAGCCCGTAGACAGCAGTTCGTAGTCATCATCAGCATCAGTAAGATATAGATCCTGACAGGCTTTAGCGGCACGCGGCACGTCCGCATCCCGGTCAAACAGGCCAAGGTAGATCTCAATCATTTCACGGGTATTATCTTCAGGGGACCGGAAACGACGCCAGTTTTCCTGGGTACGCTGGTGACGCGCAATAATTTCTCGTACCGACTTGTTCTGATGAAGATCAGAATACAGTTTGTTATAGACTTTCTGAACATCACGGATACTTGTACTGTCGATTTCCTCTGCCGGAGAGAACAGAATGGTATTGACCAGAGTGTAAGCGACGAAGTGATCGAATGTATCCTTGCTCAGTGGGTATTCCATCATTCGAGCCAGCGGAAGAATTTTTGGCCAGTCGCGAGGAAAGTTGTCGTTAACATCCTTGAACTTACCCTGAATGTCCCTTTCACCACCAATATCCTGAAAGCCCACGATAATCATGTCGTGGAGGTCTCGTTCTTCATCATCCAGAGCGGTGTTGATGGCTGTTTTGGTATTGCGTAACAGGTTACCTCCCTGTTTCAGCGTCAGGTTATTCATACCACTGGAGATATCAAAGAAATCAGCGACCGGAATGCCTCTGAACATTGTTCCCAGTAGCTTGTTGGAGACCTGATATTTCTGTGCATCAGTCAGCTTGTTGTACTCTGATGCGGACAACTCGCCAGGATACGTTTCGTTGGAACTGGCTGTTGGCGTTTGTGGAGAACATCCCCATACAGCCAGGCTAGCCGCCAGTGTGATAACCAAGGGTTTGATGATACGCATGGGCATATACCTCTTATTCGACGTCCCGTTTTACCCCACATGAATTCATATTCATTTCGTGCAGCAGGTATATTCGATTGACCAGCCTGGGGGATAAGCCTGAAGGCTTTTCTGCTTATTTGTTACGGACTCAGTATATTTGGAGGCCCCGGGGCAAACCGTGAATAGGTTAACAGTTGACTGATATATGGATAGAACCAGCATTTTTGCGGACAAGTGGCATAAAATCCCTGGAACTCAGATACTATGTCCGGGAAAAATGTGAAGGTCGTCACACAATAAAATTGTAACAATAGAGGTTAAGCCATTGATTATAATGACTTATATGCGGAATTTATCAAAAAGAAAAGAATTAGAGAAGAATTTGCTAAAAAATGGACTAGTGGTCCTGATACCTAACCCGAACGGGTGATCGCACCCCCCTTTTTTCTCGGCACGGGGCACAGGCTGCATTATTCAGACTGGCGACGCTTGAAGCGAACAATCTGGCGCCGGTCTTTCTTACTCGGGCGACGATCCGAATAGCTGATCGAAGCATTCACCGCCCTGTTGATTTCCATCTGTTGTTCACGCGTACGAATACTGTCTTCGGTTTCTTCATACAATAACTGAGCTTCGGCAAACGGGCGCCGTTGTGAATTGATACCTCTAACATACACAACGTACTGGTACAGACCACGGGTTATGCTCAGCTGATCACCAATCTTGACGACCCGTGCCGGTTTGACCCGCTCACCATTGATGTGTACCTTGCCGCCGCTGACCGCTTCACTGGCCAGCCCCCGGGTTTTGAAGAATCGCGCAGCCCATAGCCATTTATCTATGCGCAAACTATCTCCGGACATACTTTGAAACCTTCCCTAGGCCGCTGCTACGATGACAATAATACCCAGCAACCACCACAACCAGGAATCTTTTTCTTCGCCAAAAATGCTGTCGTCGGCATCGATTGCCCTGGGCTCAACATTTTTGGCCTCGACCAGCGCCGCTTCACCGGCCTGCAAACCAAACACACCCAGGTTGTTCTTCAGATCGATCTGACCGCTTTTGACTTTCACGAACATCCCGTCGTTGTTCACATCCACACTGCCGTCACAACCGTGAGACTGCAACACACGTATAGCATAATCCGTTCCTCGCACACCGACGGTCGCAATGGGCGTTTTCATTTCATATAAATCGTTGGCCATTTTACCGATGCTGCCGGTAATCTTGCGCAAACTGCCCTTCAATAAATAGATCACACTGCGATTCCCCGACTTCAGCAGCTTGTAATCCTCGATCAACATTTCACTGTTGCAGCGCAGGTCGATTTTTGCATCGTCGATCATGCCCATGCGCACGAAACCATCGACACCTGTAAACACCCGATCACCGATGAACACCTCACTGCCCACCTGTAGATCGCGACGCTTTTTCAAACGAGAAATCACAAACGTCTTACCTCTGGACTCGAGCACCAGACCTACGGCCTCCGGCCCCTTGTAAACACTCACTTTAGCGATCGACTTTTTGTTGACGGTGAAGTCCGGCAACAACAGACGTTCGCCGACACGAATTTCGGCGGCAATACCGTTGCGAAACGCGTGAGGATTTTTTTTGACGATCTGCTGAATAATTTCCGGCCATTGATCTTTTCGATCCGGATACAGCACTTTGACGATCGACGACACGGTTTGACCGGGCTGTACGTAGAGATAGCGTTTGTGTTTTTTATAATCCGATGCGGCGAAAGCACTGGCTGAGAACAGCGCCAGAGCGAGTAGAAAGATCAGCAGGACCGCTCCCCGGCCTGATCCTGAAATGATGGGATTCATGGTTTCTCCACTTGTTATCGTCCTCCTTCCTCTGGAATGCATATCGCCAAAATAGCGTTGGTCACATATATCTAGTCTATCAACCGGTCGATTACAAGACCCGAAACGCAGAGAGGCGCGCCCGGGGGCACGCCTCTCGAACTGCCGATCAGTGTACTGATCTAGACCAGCATGGCGTTGATGCGCTTCACATAGGCGGCCGGATCGTCCAGCTGACCGCCTTCCGCCAGCATGGCCTGGTCGAACAGAATGTTAGCCCAGTCCTTGAGGCGATCCTGGTCCCCCAGATCCTTGAGACGCGCCACCAGCGGATGCCCCGGATTCAGTTCCAGAATCGGCTTGCTGGCGGGCACATCCTGGCCTGCGGCCTTGAGGATCTGTTGCATCTGCATGCCCATGTCGTTCTGATCCAGCACCAGGCAGGACGGGGAATCGGTGAGACGGTGGGTGATGCGGACATCCTTGGCCTTGTCGCTCAGGCTTTCCTTCACCATTTCGATAACACCCTTGAAATCGTCCTCCGCTTCCTGCTGAGCCTTCTTATCCGCTTCGTCTTCGATTTCGCCGAGATCAAGATCCCCCTTGGCTACCGACTGCAGGCTCTTGCCGTCGAATTCACGCAGATGCTCCACCAGCCATTCGTCGACACGATCGGACAACAGCAGCACTTCGATGCCTTTACGACGGAACACTTCCAGATGCGGACTGTTCTTCGCGGCCGCGAAGGTCTCTGCAGTAATGAAATAAATTTTCTCCTGGCCGTCCTTCATGCGTGCGATGTAGTCCGCCAACGACACGTCCTGCACTTCGCTATCCGCATGCGTCGAACTGAAACGCAGCAGGCCGGCGATCTGTTCACGATTGGCGAAATCTTCGATCGGGCCTTCTTTCATCACCCGGCCGAACTGCTGCCAGAATTCCGCGTACTGCTCCGGCTTGTCCTTCGCCATGCTATCCAGCAGGCCCAGCAGCTTCTTGACCGAAGCGGAACGGATCTTGTCGATCACCCGGTTATGCTGCAGGATCTCCCGCGACACGTTCAGGGGCAGGTCATCAGAATCGACGATGCCGCGCACAAAGCGCAGATAATTCGGCATCAGATGCTCTGTTTCATCCATGATGAATACACGTTTCACATATAACTTGATGCCCTGCTTACGCTCACGATCGTATAAATCGAACGGCGCATGTTGCGGAATGAATAATAAGGAGGTGTAGGAATTGGTGCCTTCAACCTGATTGTGCGTCCAGGTCATCGGCTCCTGAAAGTCATGCGCAATGTGCTTGTAGAACTCCTGGTATTCTTCGTCGCTGATATCTTTCTTACCACGCGTCCACAACGCCGAAGCCTTGTTGACGGTTTCATATTCGATTACCTCGGCTGCTTCTTTATCGTCTTCCGCCGGCGGCTGCTCTTTCAGCATGTAGATCGGCAGGGAAATGTGATCGGAATAGGTGTGGATGATATTGCGCAGGCGCCAGCCGTCGACGAACTCTTCTTCACCGTCGCGCACATGCAGGACAATTTCAGTACCGCGTTGTGCACGTTCCACGGTTTCCAGGGTGTAGCTACCCTCACCGTCCGATTCCCAGCGTACGCCCTGGTCCGCATTGAGGCCGGCGCGACGACTCAGTACGGTGACCTTGTCGGCAATGATAAAGGTTGAATAGAAACCGACACCGAACTGACCGATCAGCTGGGCATCTTTCGCCTGGTCTCCGCTCAACGCCTCCATGAAACGACGCGTACCGGAACTGGCGATGGTGCCGATATTTTCCACCAGCTCGTCCCGCGACATGCCGATGCCGTTATCAGTGATGGTGATGGTTTTCGCATCCTTGTCGAAGTCGATCTGTATTTTCAGCTCGCTGTCGCCCTCGTACAAATCGTCCTTGCCCAGTGCCTCGAAACGCAGCTTGTCGCAGGCATCGGAGGCATTCGAAATCAGTTCGCGAAGAAAAATTTCCTTGTTGGAGTACAAGGAATGAATCATCAGCTTGAGCAGCTGTTTGACTTCGGCCTGGAATTCAAGGGTTTCTTTATAAGCGTCTACGCTCATGTCTCGCTCCCGGTAGGTCTTTTCTTGGATCAAAAAAATTTTGCCACTAAATGTGGGGGAGACGAGTCAGATTTCAACCCCTTCGTGGGCCAGCAGGCGACGCTTGAGATTCACCCGCGGTCCTGAAGTCGCCCCGGAAAAGCCACCGATGCCGGACGCGGCCACCACCCGATGACAGGGAATGATCAAAGGAATGGGATTCGCATGACAGGCGTTACCCACCGCCCGTGGTGACGATTTCAGCAGCCGGGCAATGTCTCCGTAGGTACGCACTTCACCGGCCGGGATCGCCTGCAGGGCAGCCCATACTCGTTGCTGAAAAGCGGTTCCTTCGATATCCATGGGCAGATCGAAAACCGATTGACCGCTTCGGCAGTAGTCTTCGATCTGCCGGGCGATGCGCCGCTGTAATCGGTCCGCCGGACCCTGGCGCCCGGTTCGCGCAACGTATTCAACACCCACCAGCGCCTGTTCCGTACAATCGAGGCGCAGGGCACTGAACGGGGTCTGCAAATAGAACGTGTTCATCGCAACTCCGCATCCGCAGTGGCGTGATTCTGTTTCAGGCGAAGCTGCTGCAAGCGCTGCCTGATAACCGCCTTGCGTGCCGAGTTCAGCGTGTATTTCAGCAGACGCAGGTACTGTCTACGTGCATCTTCCACCAGCCCCGCCTGGGCCAGTGATTCGGCGGCACGAAAACTGGCGGTATGAAACCAGGGGTCGATCTTGTTATCCGGAGGAATCGCAGACTTCAGGAACAGAAATGCCGCCTGCTGATAATCCCCGAGCTGTTGATAGGACTCGGCTTTCCAGAAGGTAATCTCGCGCTGCAGTTTCGCGCTCAGCGGCTTACGCTCCAGTTGTTCGAATGCCTGCAGGGCCAGTGCGTGCTGCTGCACATTCTGCAGATCGAATACCACTTGCATATACTGATCGATCTGCTCACCGGCCAGTTCCTGCACTTCGTTCATGGCATCGAGCAGGATATCCACGCCTTCTTTATATTGATTGCCCAGAATCAGAATCCGCGCCCGACGTAGATTCCACAGGAACTGATCCTGGCCCTCGGGCGGTTTCTGCAACTGTTCCATCAGGCGGGCTGCGGTCTGCACATCCGCACTGGCCAGAGCGTGGTCGACCAGGCGATAACGCACTTCGACGGGTACCTGCTCGAGATTGCTGATTTGATGACTGTTCATAAACAGGCGATAAACCAGATCGAGCCCCTGCTCATGTTGTTCCAGCAGACCTGCAATCTGCTTCATCGCCAGACTACGGTGTTCCTGCTGGGTGGCGTTGAACGCCAGCACGGCCAGCAGCGCTTTGGCCTGTTGCGGTTCGTTTTCATATAGATTGCTGGCCTGCGCATACCAGCCGGCATCATCGCCACGCAGCAGGTTGAAGCGATTGCCCAGTTGCAGCCCATATTGTTGATAGGCATCCCAGAGATGATCGACTGCAACCTGTTGTTCCGCATCACTGTACACCGAATGCAGATAGCCCGCCGCCTGTAGATAATAAATCGTCTCCAGCGCAACGGCCTGCGCCGCGTAGTCCTGCTGCATGACGGCCATTTGCAGGCGCACATACCAGAACAGGCTTTGTGTACGATTATCCAGCTCACTGTTATCCAGCGCTTTTACCAGTTGCGCCTCGATATCCGCTGCAGACAACCGCTTCGCCTGGTATTGGGCCAGTAGTTGCAGGGCGCGGCCTTCCGGGTGATCGATGCTTTGCAGTATTTGCTCGGCTTCGGCAAACAGCTCACTGCGCATCAGCAACTGAGCCTGCAACAGCCGCCATTCATGACCACTGTCGTCCAGCTGATCACCATAATCCTGTCGGTAACGACGCATCGCCCGTTGCGCGTCCTGAACCGCATCCAGATTCAGATAGCTACGGATGATCAAACGTCGCCACAGTGCGACCACATCCGCATCGATCTCGTCTTTTTCCTGCCACAGGTACCGGCGCATCGTGCTCAAACCCAAACGATATTGCCTGAGCTGCAGATAAGCCCTGATTTGCTGGGTCCGAAACCAGTTACGATCGGCATAGGGAATCAGAAACTTTTGATACATCGCCTGATGCGATGTTTCGCGATCGACAATGGCCTGCCAGTGTTCAAGCTGCGCCAGTAAATGATAGCGTCTTTGCTCGAGCTGCAGCCAGTAGCCGATGGTCTGCTCGCTGGCTTCGGGTTGTACCGACTGCACATAGCTCAAGGCCAGTTCCGGCACACCCAGCATCATCAGTTCGCGGATTTTAGCGAATACCGCCGCATGGGGATGCGGCACCGCATCGACCTCGACTACCGGTTGCGGCTGCGAATCCGATTCAGTTTGCTGCGTTTGCTGCGTTTGCTGCGTTTGCTGTGCAAAGCATGGCGCGGCACTTAGAAAAGCGCAAAGACTAAAGACCGATAGCTGGGCGTATATTTTCATAGACAATAAAAAAGGGTGCCTGGGCACCCTTTTTTGTAAAGCAACGGCTGGAACATGTCCAGCGGTCGGCTTACAGTTTTTCCTTGATACGTGCCGCCTTACCGGTGCGACCACGCAGGTAGTACAGCTTGGCGCGACGCACTTTACCGCGACGCTTAACCTGGATTTCGCTCACCAGCGGACTGTAAGTCTGGAATACACGCTCAACACCTTCGCCGTTGGAAATCTTGCGCACAGTGAAAGATGAATTCAAACCACGGTTACGCTTGGCGATTACAACACCTTCAAAGGCCTGCAGACGCTCACGGTCACCTTCTTTAACACGGACCTGAACAACCACGGTATCACCGGAAGCGAATGCCGGGATTTCCTTGGTCATCTGTTCCTTTTCAAGTTCTGCGATGATGTTACTCATTGTCTTAGCTCCAAAATTAATCTTTGTTCAGCTGTTGCCGGTGTTCCTCCTGGAAGTCCTGCAACAACTGCCGCTGCTCATCAGTCAGCTGCAATTCATTCAGCAACTCGGGACGGCGTAACCAGGTGCGCCCCAGAGCCTGCTGCATCCGCCATGTTTCTATGGCCCTGTGATTGCCCCCCAGTAACACCTCGGGTACCCGCAAACCATCGATATCTTCCGGTCGCGTGTAATGCGGGCAATCCAGCAATCCATCCATGAATGAATCCTGTGCTGCGGAATCCTCGTCACCCAGCACGCCGGGTATCATCCGCGCCACCGCGTCGATCATCACCAGGGCCGCCAGTTCGCCACCGCTCAGCACATAATCGCCGATGGACCATTCTTCATCGACTTCCGTCTCGATGATGCGTTCATCGATGCCTTCATAACGTCCGGCAATCAATATGAGTCCCGTTTGTTGTGCCAGTGCTTTTACCGCGGTCTGGTTCAACTGACGTCCCTGGGGACTCAGGTAAATCACTCGTGCCTCAGCGCCGGCGGCCTTGCGTGCGTCGTGTATCGCATCACGCAACGGCTCCACCTTCATCAACATGCCGGGGCCGCCACCGTAAGGTCGATCATCGACTGTACGGTGCCTGTCGTGGGTATAGTCTCGCGGATTCCAGCATTTGAGCTGAATGCGATCCTGTTTGATCGCGCGTCCGAGGACACCCACCTGGGCGACACTGTCCACCATCTCGGGAAACAATGTCACCACATCAAATCTCATGCTTACTCCGGGGTTCAGAATTCCGGATCCCAGTCGACGGTAATCACACCCTCGTCCAGGTCGATGCGCTCTACCGTGTGGCCCCGGGTAAAGGGAATCAATCGTTCCCGGTCACCCTTCACCACCATCACATCATTGGCACCGGTTTCCATCATGTGGTCGACGATACCCAGTTCGACACCTTGCAGATTGACGACCTGCAGCCCCTCGAGCTGATGCCAGTAGTACTCGCCTTCGGCCAGCGGCTGCAGCTGATCCGGCCGAATCGCAATCAGTCCGCCACTGAGCAGCATGGCCTGATCGCGGTCGTCAATGCCTTCGAGCTTGGCAATGACGGTCTTGCCCTGGCGCTGACCGGCTTCCACCGTGTACTCGCGCCATTGCCCCTTGAGTTTTACCCGCCAGGGGCTGTAGTTGGTAATCCCTTCGCGTGGATCGGTGTAGGAATACACCTTGACCCAGCCTTTGACTCCGAACACCCCGGAAATTTTTCCGAGTTCCAGCAGCTCTTCATTAGCCATCAGCTAAAACTGCCGGCCGGCCAATCAGGCGTTTGCCGCCTTACGCGCCTCTTTAAGCAGAGTTTTTACACGGTCAGACGTGCCGGCACCCTGGGAAACCCAGTGATCAACACGATCCAGAGCCACTTCCAGGCGCTTTTCGGCACCACGCGCTAAAGGATTGAAATAACCAACACGCTCGATGTAACGACCGTCACGACGGCTGCGTGAGTCGGTTACAACGACATGATAAAACGGACGTTTTTTAGCACCGCCCCGTGATAAACGAATGGTTACCATTAGCTTCAATCTCAAATTCTGTTGAAAAATGACACCCGAAAAATGAGGGGGTCACAGGAAACGCGGAATTTTAGCCACTTGTGGCGGGGGACGCAAGGGATAATCCGGGCTGCGGCCCAGAAAAATGCGCAAGATTTATCCAGATGAGGCCAAACCGTCCCGAATCGGGAGCCCGGCTATCGGTCGGCGGCCAGGGTCTGGCCCCGGCGAGGGTCTCGGAAAACCGACCAGATCCGGGCTACCCTGCTGATTTTAAAGAAAAACCGCCTAGAAACCCATGCCGCCGGGGCCCATGCCTCCCGGCATCTTGCCCTTCATGGCGCGCATCATCTTGGCCATGCCGCCCTTGGAAAACTTCTTCATCATCTTGCTCATCTGCGCCTGCTGCTTGATCAGCCGGTTCACATCCTGTACCTGCATGCCCGAGCCCAGCGCGATACGGCGTTTGCGTGAACCCTTGATAATATCCGGGTAGGCGCGTTCCTGCGGGGTCATGGACTGGATGATGGCGATCATGCGTTTGACTTCGTTGTCGTTGACCTTGTCTTTCACATTGGCCGGCAACTGCCCGACACCGGGCAGTTTGTCGAGCAGGCCGCCCAGACCACCCATGTTCATCATCTGCTCGAGCTGGTCTCGCAGGTCGTTGAAATCGAAGCGCTTGCCTTTCTGCACTTTCTTGGCAAGCTGCTCGGCCTTGGCCCGATCGACACTGCGCTCCGCTTCTTCCACCAGGCTGAGTACATCGCCCATGCCGAGGATGCGCGAGGCCAGACGATCGGGATGGAACGGTTCCAGGGCATCGACCTTCTCTCCGGCGCCGAGGAACTTGATCGGTTTGCCGGTGATCTGGCGTATCGACAGCGCCGCGCCGCCGCGGGCATCACCGTCGGTTTTGGTGAGCACGACGCCGGTCAGTTCCAGCGCATCGTTGAACGCCTTGGCGGTGTTGGCCGCATCCTGACCGGTCATGGAATCGACCACGAACAGGGTTTCCACCGGATTCACCGCGGCATGAATGCGCTGGATTTCCTGCATCATCTCGCCGTCGATGTGCAGACGGCCGGCGGTATCCACCAGCAGCACATCCTGAAACTGCTTGCGCGCCGCCTCAATGGCATTTTTAGCGATATCCACCGGATCCTGATCGCCGCTGCTCGGAAAGAATTCGGCGTTCACCTGTCCCGCCAGTGTTTCCAGCTGCTTGATCGCCGCCGGCCGATACACGTCACAACTGACCAGCATCACTTTCTTGCCGTGACGTTCCTGCAGCAACTTGGCCAGCTTCGCCACGGTGGTGGTTTTACCCGCACCCTGCAGGCCGGCCATGAGAATCACCGCCGGCGGCTGCACATTGAGATTGAGCTGTTCGTTGGCCTCGCCCATGGTGGCCACCAGCTCGTCGTTGACCACCTTCACCAGTGCCTGGCCCGGCGTCAGGCTGGTCATCACTTCCTGGCCAATGGCGCGCTGTCTGACACGATCGACAAAATCACGCACCACCGGCAGCGCGACATCCGCCTCCAGCAGCGCCATGCGCACGTCACGCATGGTGTCCTTGATATTGTCTTCGGTTAATCGGCCCTGGCCGCGCAGGCTTTTGACCGTACGCGCGAGACGTTCGCTTAGGCTGTCAAACATGAGAATTCTGAATGGTTTGAATCAAAGAGAGGGCGATTATATCTGAAAAAGGTCGCCACTGGATAATTGCAGCAACTCGCGATGCGCATCGATCGCCGTCCGGCATTCGCTCATGATGGTTTGTTCTTCGCCGGGTTTGAGGTGAGAAATACCGACCCGGGGATTATGTTTGAGTTTGTGTAAATCGTCGGCCAGCAGGCTTGGACAATAATGATGTGCGAGTTTGGCCAGTTCCAGATCATGATTGGCGAAGGCCGATTCTATGACCATAAAATCCACCCGGTCATAACCGTTCAACACCTGCCACAGATTTTCGTTGGAGGTCGTATCACCACTGTAGACCAGTACCCGGTCATCACTGCGCAGCGCATAAGCCACCGCCGGCACCGTGTGGTTAACCTCGATCATTTCGATGCGCCGACCTTTAACCTCCACCACGTCACCCGGCTTCATCGCCTTAAATTCCAGCACCGGTGTATGCTTGGTGGGCAGTTCGGTAAAGTCCGGCCAGATCTCCCAGTTGAAAATATGCTTTTTGAAACTGTCGATGGTTTCCTGGCGAGCGTGCACCACCAGCGGCTGCTGATGATCGTTGAGTTCGGAAAACAGTGTGTCGACCAGCAGCGGAATACTGGCGATGTGATCCATGTGGGAATGGGTAATAAACAGGTGACGCAGTTGACGCATCGCTTCCAGCGACATATCACCGACACCGGTGCCGGCATCCAGCAGGATGTCTTCATCCACCAGGAAGGAGGAAGTACGCAGATGTTGCCCAATGCCACCACTGCATCCAAGTACACGTAACTGCATTTGCTCTCCGGAGTCCCCGTTTTTATGTCTGGTTCGATAAATCCTATCACCGTCGTGACAAAAAACCGTGAATTACCGATAATTAAAAAAACAGACAGGCGGATTATTCGTGATCTTTTTCACACAGTATAGCCAAATTAAAAAAAATAACTTGTTGAAAGGCATGGTGATTCGGTGCTTTTTTCTTTAACCTATCCCCCAACCAGACCAGTGTATACCACATAAACAGATGACAGCCAGCTTCGGTTATATTGCCCTTTCACTTTATCTTCTCAGCGCCCTCGGCCTGGTGTTACGCATCATGGGCAAGTCGGGTTTCGCCAGTCACCCGATTGCGTTCCTGCTCATTCCCGGCTTTATTGCGGTGCTGTTTCACGGCATCAGCCTGCAGGCCACATTGAACACGGCCCAGGGGCTGCAGTTCGGCTTTTTCAATGCCGCATCCACGGTGGGCGCGGTCGACGCACTGCTGGTGCTACTGATGTCGTTACGCCGCCGCACCGAAATACTCGCTATCATCGTGCTGCCGCTGGCCGCGCTGTCTATTTTGCTGGAACTCAATTTTCACGGCTCACATCTGCTGGGTGCGGAAACCGCCAGCGGTATCCGTATTCACGTACTGGTCTCCATCGTCGCCTACAGCATTCTCGGCCTGGCGGCATTGATGGCGATATTGCTCGCGGTACAGAACCGACTGCTGCACAATCATCATCCCGGCGGACTGCTGCGCCACCTGCCGCCGTTGCAGACCATGGAAAAACTGCTGTTCGATTTCATCATCGCCGGCTTCATCGGTCTCAGTCTGGCATTGGTTACCGGTTTTATTTTTCTGGAAAACCTGTTCGCCCAGCACCTGGTGCACAAGACCATTCTGGCCATCGTCGCCTGGGTTGTCTTCGGCATCCTGATCGGCGGCCGTATCCTGATGGGCTGGCGCGGCAAAACCGCCATTCGCTGGACACTGAGCGGCTTCGTTACCCTGATGCTGGCCTATTTCGGCAGCAAATTCGTACTCGAATTCATTCTGCGTTGATTCGCCTCTCAACCACCCCGGCTTGACACCTGTCAGCGGGCACTCGGATAATTGACTCAGCCAGGCCGAAGGGACATCCCCCATTGAACGACATATCCACGGGTCTTTTACTGACCCTGCTGACGATTCTTATTCTTTTTTCCGCATTTTTTTCCAGTTCCGAAACCGGACTGATGTCACTCAATCGCTATCGTCTCAAGCACATGGCAGAGAAAGGGCACCGCGGCGCACGTCTGGCCCAGGCGCTGCTGGAACGTCCGGACCGATTACTCGGCCTGATTCTGCTCGGCAACAACTTCGTCAACATCCTGGCTTCCGCACTGGCCACCATCATCGCGTTGCGCGTATTCGGCGAAGCGGGCCTGGCCATCGCCACCGGCGTGCTGACCATGGTGGTGCTGATTTTTGCCGAAGTGGCACCCAAGACACTGGCCGCATTGCATCCAGAGCGCATTGCCTTTCCGGCCGCTTACATTTACACGCCGTTACTGAAAATACTCTATCCGCTGGTGTACCTGATCAATATCATGGCCAACAGCCTGCTGCGCCTGTTCGGTGTCAACCCGGAGACCATCGAACAGGAAGGTGTGAGCGTGGAAGAATTGCGTGCGGTGGTCATGGAAACCAGCCAGTTGGTCCCCCAGAAACACCAGGACATGCTGCTCGGCATCCTGTCGCTGGAAGACGCCACCGTGGAAGATATCATGGTGCCGCGCAATGAAATCAGCGCCATCGATCTGGACGAGGACTGGGACGACATCATGGACCAGCTGACCACGGTGCAGCGCACCCGGCTGCCGGTCTATCGCGGCGACATCAACAACATCATCGGTATCATCCACATGCGCCGGGTCATCCGCCTGATGGCGCAGGGCGCACTGACCCGGGAAGACTTCGAGGCGGAAATTCGCGATGCCTATTTCATTCCGGAAACCACCTCCCTGTACCAGCAACTGAATAACTTCCAGGCCAACAAACGACGCTCGGCCATGGCGGTGGACGAGTATGGCGACATCCAGGGCCTGGTTACCCTGGAAGACATCCTCGAAGAAGTGGTCGGCGAATTCACCACCGCCTCGCCGCTGAATTCCAAGAACATTCATGCCGAAGACGACGGCAGCTTCCTGATCAGCGGCAGCACCCATATTCGCGAAATCAATCGGGCACTGGGCTGGAACCTGCCCATGGACGGCCCGAAAACCCTCAACGGACTGATCCTCGAACACATGGAAATCATTCCCGAGCCGGGCACCAGCCTGATGATCGCCCGCCACCCCATCGAAGTGACCAAGACGCAGAACAACGCGGTTCAGATGACCCGCATTCGCCCGGCAATTCCGGTACCCAGCGACGACTTCGCCGATAGCAGCGACAGCGATATGGACGGCGGTTGATGGCGAAAACGAAAATTCAGTATCAATGCACTGAATGCGGTTCGGTGCATAGCAAATGGGCCGGCCAGTGCAGTGCCTGCGGCGCCTGGAACAGTCTCACCGAGAGCGTCGCCGCCGCACCGAGTCCGACCAGCAGTCCGCGCTTCAGTGGCTATGCGGGCCAGTCGGTCATCCAGGACATGGCTGATATCGACCTGCAGGAAGCACCACGCAGTGTCACCGGCATCGGCGAACTCGACCGGGTACTGGGCGGCGGCCTGGTGCATGGCTCGGTGACCCTGATCGGCGGCGATCCGGGTATCGGCAAATCCACCCTGCTTACCCAGACCCTGGCCACCCTGGGCGAACAGTATAAAGCCCTGTACGTCACTGGCGAGGAATCCCTGCAGCAGGTCACCCTGCGCTCGCGCCGACTCGGCCTGGGCGATGATACTTTCCGCCTGCTTACCGAAACCTGTGTGGAACGCATCCTCAAACTGGCGCAGCAGGAGCAGCCCCAGGTGATGGTGGTGGACTCGATCCAGACCATTTATACCGAAATGCTGCAGTCGGCCCCAGGTGCTGTGGCCCAGGTACGGGAAAGCGCGGCACAACTGGTGCGTTTCGCCAAGCAGACCAACACGGCACTGTTCCTGGTTGGCCATGTCACCAAGGAAGGCACCCTGGCGGGCCCGCGGGTGCTGGAGCACATGGTGGATACCGTGTTGTATTTCGAAGGCGATCCGGGCGAGCGTTACCGGATGATCCGTGCAGTGAAAAATCGTTTCGGCGCGGTCAACGAACTGGGCCTGTTCGCAATGACCGAGCAGGGCCTGAAAGCGGTCAACAACCCCTCCGCCATCTTTCTCTCACGCCACGACCAGCCGGTGGCCGGCAGCATCATCGTGGTCACCCGGGAAGGCAATCGACCACTGCTGGTAGAAGTCCAGGCCCTGGTCGACGAAAGCCACCTGGCCAATCCGCGCCGGGTCACCCTGGGCCTTGATCAGAATCGCCTGTCCATGCTGCTCGCCGTATTGCACCGCCACGGGGGCATCGCCATGTACGACCAGGACGTATTCATTAATATAGTCGGCGGCGTACGGGTCACTGAAACGGCCGCTGACACCGCCATGCTGCTGGCTATTCTGTCCAGTTTCCGCAACCGTCCACTGGCGCAGAAAATGATCACCTTCGGCGAGGTCGGCCTGGCTGGCGAAATCCGCCCGGTACCCAACGGCCAGGAACGTTTACGCGAGGCTGCCAAACACGGCTTCACCCACGCCGTGATCCCAAAAGACAACATGCCGAAGCCGCAGGATATCCCCGACGGCATGACACTGATCCCGGTGCACCGAGTCAGTGAATTGCTTGATATTCATTAATCGGACCGGCGATTAACTTGCCTCGGGCTGGTTAAAGCATTACCTTACGCGGTCTGATTAAGCGGTGATGACAGCCATGGCACGTAAAACCCCGGTCAATTTCGAAAAATCCCTCGCCGAACTGGAACAACTGGTGGAAACCATGGAAGACGGCGAACTGTCCCTTGAAGACGCTCTGAAACACTTCGAGAAAGGCATTGCCCTGGCCGCCGGCTGCCAGCAGGCGCTGCAGAATGCAGAACAGAAAGTGCAGCAACTGGTGGAGAAAAACGGCGAATTGCTGGAAAAACCCTTCGATATTGACGAGTAACAGCGTGGCAGATACCTCTTCCCTGAAAGACACCCTGAAGGTGTTTTGTGAGCGCGTCGATGGCGCCCTGGACCGCTGGTTACCGCAACCTGCTGGTGCCGAACGGCGCCTGCAGGAAGCCATGCGCTACGCCGTGATCGGTGGCGGCGGCAAACGCATCCGCCCGATGCTGGTGTATGCCGCAGGTCAGGCACTGGATGTCCCCCCCGAACAGCTCGATGCCGCGGCCTGTGCGGTGGAAATCATCCATGCCTATTCACTGATTCACGACGACCTGCCGGCGATGGACGATGACGACCTGCGTCGCGGCCGACCCACCTGCCACAAGGCGTTCGACGAGGCCACCGCGATTCTGGCCGGGGACGCCCTGCAGGCCCTGGCGTTCGAGATTCTCGCCAGCGACACCGCCCTGCAGGCGGATGCGCAGACCAAGCTGGACATGATCCATCTGCTGGCCGCGGCCAGCGGCTCAATCGGCATGGCCGGCGGCCAGGCGATCGACCTGGAGGCGGTGGGCAAGCCACTCAGCCTGGAACAGCTGGAAACCATGCATCGCATGAAAACCGGCGCGCTGATTCGCGCCAGCGTACTGCTCGGCGGCATGTGCCGTGCCGATGCCAGCAAAGAAGCGCTGCAGCGCCTGGATGAATACGCCCAGTGTACCGGTCTGGCATTCCAGATTCAGGATGATATTCTGGACGTGGTGGCGGACACGGAAACCCTGGGTAAACCCCAGGGTTCGGACCAACTACAGAATAAACCGACTTTCCCCTCCCTACTCGGACTCGATGGTGCACGCGAACGCGCGCTGGCCCTGCACCACCAGGCCATGGACTGTCTGAGCATTTTCGATGACGCAGCCAACACCCTGCGCCAGTTATCAGCCTATATTGTCGAACGAGGCCACTGATCTTGACGGTACAGCAGAACACGACTTTCCCATTGCTGGAAAGCATCGACTATCCGGATGATTTGCGCAAATTGCCGGCGGACCGGCTACCGCAACTGGCCGCAGAATTGCGCCAGTTCGTCATCGAGTCGGTAGCCAGCACGGGCGGGCACCTGTCTGCAGGCCTGGGCACGGTGGAACTGACCATCGCCCTGCACTATGTGTTCAATACCCCGCACGACAAACTGGTCTGGGACGTGGGCCACCAGACCTATCCGCACAAGATTCTCACCGGTCGTCGCCAGCGCATGAACAGCATGCGCCAGTACCAGGGCCTGTCCGGTTTCCCGAAACGCAGTGAAAGCCCCTACGATACCTTCGGCGTCGGCCACTCCAGCACTTCCATCAGTGCCGCACTGGGGATGAGCCTGGCCGCGGCGCAGGCCGGTCGTCAGCAGAAAACGGTTGCTGTCATCGGCGACGGCGCCATGACCGCCGGCATGGCATTCGAAGCACTCAACCACGCCGGCGATACCGATGCCGATATGCTGGTGATTCTCAACGACAATGAGATGTCGATTTCACCAAACGTGGGTGGCCTGTCCAAACATCTGGCCAAGTTGTTGTCCGGTCGCCTGTATTCATCCGTGCGTAGCGGCAGTAAAAAAGTCCTGCAACAGTTTCCCAGCATGTGGGAGCTGGCCAAACGTACTGAGGAACATGTCAAAGGCATGGTGGTGCCCGGCACCCTGTTCGAAGAACTGGGATTCCATTATTACGGCCCGGTCGACGGCCATGATATTCCTACGCTAATCACCATTCTACGCAACCTGAAAAACCAGCAGGGTCCGCGGCTGTTGCATCTGGTGACACGCAAGGGCAAAGGCTTCAAACCTGCGGAAGATAATCCCTGTCTGTATCATGGTGTAGGCAGTTTCGATCCGGAGACCGGCGACAAGCTGGATGCCTCTTCAGGCAAACCCACCTATACCCAGGTGTTTTCGCAATGGATCTGCGACATGGCGGAACAGGACGAGCGTCTGGTCGCCATTACACCGGCGATGCGCGAAGGCTCGGGACTGGTGGAATTCTCGCAGCGTTTTCCGAAACGCTATCACGATGTCGGCATCGCCGAGCAACATGCGGTCACTCTGGCTGCGGGCATGGCCTGTGAAGGCCTGAAGCCGGTGGTCGCCATTTATTCCACATTCCTGCAACGGGCTTACGATCAATTGATTCATGACGTTGCGCTGCAGAACCTGCCGGTCCTGTTTGCCATCGATCGCGCCGGACTGGTCGGCGCCGACGGCCCGACCCATGCAGGCAGTTTCGATCTCAGTTACCTGCGCTGCATTCCCAACATGCTGATCATGGCACCCGCAGATGAAAACGAATGCCGGCAAATGCTGTACACCGGTTTTCAGCATGAGGGTCCAGCGGCCGTGCGTTACCCACGCGGCCAGGGACCGGATGCGAGCATACAGAAAACCATGGAATCCGTGGACATCGGTAAAGCCCGGGTGGTGCGCGAAGGTCATCGTGTGGCTATTCTCAGTTTCGGCAGCATGTTGCAACCGGCACTCGAAGCCGCACAACAACTGGACGCCACCGTGGTAAACATGCGCTTTATCAAACCGCTGGATACGGAATTACTGAAACGACTGGCGGCACATTACGATCTTCTGGTGACGCTGGAAGAAAACGCCGTACAGGGCGGCGCCGGCAGTGCAGTGAACGAAGCCCTGCAAAGCATGCAGATTAAATCCCCTGTTTTAAATCTGGGATTACCCGACCATTTCGTCGATCACGGCAGCTCGAAAGAACTGCTGGCGGAATGCGGACTGAACGCCGAAGGCATCATACGCTCTATACAGGAGAGCCCTGTTTAAATTGCTTATATACAGGCTTTCGGATAAAATCCTACTGTTTTACTCAGTTATTATTTAAGCTTTTTTATGGCCGCGAAATACACACTCAAAGTGCTAACCGATTTTGCTTCTGCACACACCCTGAAAAACTATCCGGGTGCCTGCAGCCGCATGCATGGTCATAACTGGAAAGTGGAGCTGGAAATCGAAGCCAGTCAGTTGAACGAGATTGGTATTGCCATCGATTTCAAGGACATGAAAAAAGCCGCCAACTCAGTGTGCGACCGCCTTGATCATCAGTACCTCAACGATATTCCACCTTTTAACAAAATCAATCCAACCGCCGAAAACATTGCGGCATACTTGTATGCCGAGATTGGCGCCCTCATTAATACTGACAGCGTAAAAGTTTGTGCAGTGACCCTCTGGGAAACCGATCGAGCTTGTGTGCGTTACACTGAAGAGAATTGACACCAATGAGCACTACTGCGAACACAATACCCGACGTACAGAGCAGCGAAGACCGCCGTCGCATTGCCATCAACAAAGTAGGGATCAAGGATATCCGCCACCCTGTTCAGGTCAAGGATCGTTCCGGTTCAGTGCAACACACGGTGGCCAACTTCAACATGTATGTCGACCTGCCACATCAGTTCAAGGGCACACACATGTCACGTTTCGTTGAAATTCTCAACAGTCACGAGCGTGAAATCACCGTCAAGTCATTCCGCGAAATGCTGTCGGAAATGACCGAGCGCCTGGATGCCGAATGCGGCCATATCGAAATGGGCTTTATTTATTTCGTCAACAAGAAAGCCCCGGTCACGGGTGTGGAAAGCCTGCTGGATTACCAGGTCACTTTTATCGGCGAAGCCAAGAAAGGCGAAAACATCGTCAGCCTGAAAGTCATCGTGCCGGTTACCAGCCTGTGTCCCTGCTCGAAAAAGATTTCCGATTACGGCGCGCACAATCAGCGCTCGCATGTTACCGTCACGGTGCGCACCAACGGTTTCGTGTGGATCGAAGACGTCATTGAAATGGTCGAGAGAGAAGCCTCCTGTGAACTCTACGGCCTGCTGAAACGTCCGGATGAAAAAGCCGTAACCGAACGTGCTTACGACAATCCCAAGTTCGTGGAAGACATGGTGCGCGATGTCGCCGCCCGACTCAACGACGACGACCGAATCACAGCTTACACCGTCGAATCAGAAAACTTCGAGTCAATCCATAACCACTCAGCCTACGCATTGATCGAAAAAGACAAGTTAAACAGCTAACCTGGCCAGCCTTGCACTACTG
>CBDULQ010000008.1:0-34638 GCA_965368115.1 uncultured Gammaproteobacteria bacterium
GTTCATACCAGTGCACCGCATCGTGATAACGTTCTACGGCATAAGCCTGCAAGGGTTCATGTAAAAGACGATAGAGTTCGTGTACGCATTCATTATCGTCTTCGTCGACATCGACTTGCAGGGGCGTTTCGATGGACTCGGTCTCGATGACGTTGGTAATCAGCATGGCATGATGTGCCGTCATGGCACGGCCGCTTTCGGTAATGATTTTAGGCGCCGGCAAATCAAATTCGTCGCAGATATTTTTCAGACTGCGCACTACGTTGAGCGCATATTCTTCCAGCGAATAATTCATCGAACATTCGTCACGGGAACGGGTACCCACATAGTCCACCGCCAGACCGCCGCCCACATCGAGCACTTCGATCGGCGCACCAAGCCGACGCAGTTCCACAAAATGCCGCGCTGCTTCCTGCAGGCCCTGTTGCAGATCGCGAATATTGGCAATCTGCGAACCCATATGAAAATGAATCAGCTTGAGGCAATCGAGGCGCTGATGACCAGACAAGGTTTCCACCAGGTTGATCACCTGTGCCGCCGACAGTCCGAACTTGGCTTTTTCACCGCCGCTGTTCTGCCACTTGCCCTGGCCGATGGAAGCGAGGCGAATCCGCACACCGATACAGGGATCGACGCCGATACGCTCTGACTCCTGCAGGATCAGTTTCAGCTCGGATGCCTTCTCGACCACGATATACACCGTGTGGCCGAGCCGTTGACCCATCAACGCCAGGCGGATGTACTCGCGATCCTTGTAACCATTGCAGACGATCACACCACCGGGTCGAGACAGCGCCAGCACGGCCATCAGTTCCGGCTTACTGCCGGCTTCGAGACCCGCGCGTTCGGCACCGTGATGGAGGATTTCCTTCACCACCGAATATTGCTGATTCACCTTGATCGGATAGACCGCCAGGTGCCCGCCGGGATAGTCCAGCTGTTCGCGCGCCAGGTCGAAGGCACGACACAGATGCTGAATGCGATGTTTAAGTATGTCGGGAAAGCGCACCAGCACCGGAAAGCGCAGCTGCTGCCGACGCAACTCCTGCACCAGCTGGTAGAGATCGATCGCCGAGGCATCGCTGGCATCCGGGCGCATGATCAGTCGCCCCTGTTCATTGATATCCAGGTAACCGTTACTCCAGGAAGGCAGGCTGTAAGTCTGTCGGGCCTGCTCGATGCTCCACTCGTTCATGACGAAATTCCGGCTGCGAAAAAGCGCATTTTAACTCAGAGATTCGGGCCACCGTAACCATCATTACGGTATAATTGCGCCGAAATTCTTTGCGAGGTTTGAACATGACACTGGACGAAAGCTGGTTTAGCGAAGCCTCTGAAAATCTGGGCACCGCATTCTCATTAAAACTGACCGACAATCGTAAGCTGCATGAAGAGCAGTCAGACTTCCAGAAAATCGAAGTCTTCGACACCACCACCTTCGGCCGGCTGATGGTCATCGACGATTTCATCATGCTCAGCGACCGGGACAACTTCATTTATCACGAAATGATGTCGCATCCGGCTCTGTTCGCCCATCCCGCACCGAAACGCGTGCTCATTATCGGCGGCGGTGACTGCGGCACCCTGCGCGAAGTACTCAAGCACCCGGACATCGAACTGGCCCAGCAGGTGGATATCGATGAACGGGTGACCCGGGTTTCAGAGCAGTTCTTTCCACAACTTTGCGAAAGCAACGCCGACCCGCGCGCCGAGCTGCATTTCGACGACGGCATCAAATGGGTGCGTGATGCGGCGGATGGCTTCTACGACGTCATCATCGTCGACAGCACCGATCCCGTAGGCCCTGGAGAAGTCCTGTTTACCGCTGACTTTTACAACAACGCGTTTCGTGCGCTCAACCAGGGCGGGCTGATCGTGCAGCAAAGTGAATCCCCACTGTTCCACACCGAGACCATCATCAAGCCGATGTACGACAAACTGAAGGCCGCCGGTTTCGCCGATCGGCAAACCCTGCATTTCCCGCAATGCGTCTATCCGAGCGGCTGGTGGACCTGCACTCTGGCGTGCAAGGATCAAAAAATCCCCCATTTGCGGGAGCAGTCGGTGGAAAACCGCCCGTTTATCACCCATTATTACAATCAGGATGTGCATCGGGCCGCCGCCGCGGCGCCTGAGTTTTTCAGGCAGGCACTGCAAGATTAGTAATTACCTGGGAGATTGATCAATGGCCAAGCGCCCCGAGGACCTGGTTAAAGGCGTCATTAAGCTTATTTCATTACCGGAAATCTTCATCCGCCTGAATCAGGTGATGGAAGACCCGAACCATGACGCCAAACAGCTGGGCGATGTCATCAGCCATGATCCCTCACTGACAGCGCGGATATTACGCATCGTCAACAGCGCCTATTATGGCCTGGCGGTAAAAATCGAACTGGTCAGCCGCGCGATTTCAGTCATCGGCGAAGAAGACCTGCGCAACCTGGTGCTGGCGACTTCAGCCGTCGACACCTTTAAACGCATTCCCAACCAGCTGGTCGACATCGACCTGTTCTGGCGCCACAGCATCCACACCGGTATCGTCGCTCGGCTGTTATCACGCCATTGCAACATCCTGCACGGCGAGCGCCTGTTCGTGGCCGGACTGTTACACGATATCGGTAAACTGATTCTGTATTTCAAGGAAGCGGATCTGTCCCAGCAGGTCCTGCTGCGTGCTGCCGAGACCGACGGCATGACCTTCCGCGCCGAGCAGGAGCTGATCGGTTTCACCCATGCCGATGTCGGCGGTGCGCTGATCAAGAATTGGCAGCTGGCCGACACCCTGGTCGACGTGGTCACTCATCACCACACGCCGCTGCAGGCGACTCGACACCCCACTGAAACCGCCATCGTGCACATTGCCGACTGTGTGGTGAATTCAATTGGGCCCGATACTGAAATCGACGCCCACCTGCTGGATGATTACGCCGGTTTCGAGCCCGAGACCCTGAACATCACCGGCCTCAACCTGAACATCCTGCCCGAAGTCATGGACAAAGCCTGGGAACAGGCCGGCGAAGTGCTGGACATCATCTGCCCACGGGTCTGATCGGCCGCACGCGGACCAGCGGTCGATTTTCACCTACCAGCGGTCGACAAATCGAATCCCTCTCCGCCCTTTAAGCAGCGTCCCGGCTATTTTGTTCAAATCTGTGGGCTGCGTCACCCGTTCGGGTTGCAAAGCCCTGCCCATACAGCTAATTTTTAACTCAGGGACCAGCTGCATCGAGTCCCGCCTGCGACAACCGTTTCCTGAATGTCCAGGCCCACATGCCGCTAGCCGGTATGTTCACCTCAAATGTTAAAAGCATCATGCAGGTCCGACCTGTACGAGGATGCGCACTTTAACGCCGCTACGCCCTTCCGGGCAGGGTGGGTAACCCACCAACGCATAGTGCCATCATGTGTAACTTAGCCCGCAGTATTATTCGGGAACGCATACATGAGCGCAGATATTCACAACCTGGACAACGTCAGAAACACTGTTGACCCCAAATACAAGACACTGATTGCCGAGATTCGCAGTTGCGTCAACGACGAGCTGTCAGTGTTACTGTCCAGAATGTTCGATTCTGCTGACGACATCCTGTTCATGCTGGCTGAAAAAGCCGAATCCAACGAAGACCAGACCCGCTACTTCGACACCATGCGCCTGCTGCGACTGGAGCGCAAAAACATCGCCAGCCATTTCGCCGGCGCCCTGCGGGAATACATGCAACCTGCGAAAGCCGAGCAGGCCAGCGACGAACTGGACGATGAACTCAGCCTGGTCGACCAGGACGAGATGGAAGAAATGGTCGCCATCTCAACCATGCATTCCAAAGCCATGAACAGTTTCGGCGAGTCGGTCAATCACCTGGAAGCCCGCCTCGAAGTGCTGTCCATGAAAGTGCCCGGCATCATCGACAAACAGGCGCTGTTGCCACGCAATATATGCGATGCGTTCAAGCAGGCGCTGGTCAATGTTGAAATCAGCATCAAGAACAAGCTGATTATCTACAAACTGTTCGATCAACAGGTCTGCTCTCAACTGGCGGACATGTACCAGTCACTGAACAAACTGCTGGTCAAACACGACATCCTGCCGCAAATCAAACTGGACAAACAAAGCGGCAAACCGCAATCTCCGACATCACAGCCGATGGCACCCGAAGAGTCGACTCCGGCACCGGCTGCATCGAACACTCAGCGAACCGGATCGGGCCGTTCAATTAGCGGCTCAGGCTACGCCTCTGGTCCGGCGACTGGCGGAGCTCACGGCAACTCTGCCCCTGTCGGCAGCGATACTGGCGGCTCCTCTGCAGCAGCAGGCGGTACGGTGGGCGGGGCAGGCACCGGTGGTAGCGGCCAGGCCGCGGGTATGGAAGGCGAAATCAGTCGTGTGGTTCAGCAGTTCATCAGTGGGCCGATGACCGCCCAGGGCCCCGGCATACCCTCGTCCTTCGCCGTCAGCACACAGAAATCCGGCGAGAACAAGACACAGTATTACGATCGTCGCGATGTACTGCGCGCACTGTCAAACATTCAGGCCAACCTGATTCAACAGCATGAATTCACCGAATTTGTCGATGCGGAAACCATCAAGCGCGCGCTGATGATCGATATGGGTAGTCGCCACGGCGGCACCCTCACCAAACGCGTCAACCAGATCGACGAAAAGACCATCGATTTCATCGAAATGCTGTTCGAAGTCATCGTCGAAGACAACAGCATCTCCGAAATCATCACCAACCTGTTGCTACGCCTGCAGATTCCGGTGATCAAGGTCGCCATGCTGGACCAGGCTTTCTTTGCATCCGCAAGCCATCCGGCGCGGCGTGTGCTCAACCTGGTCTGTGAAGCCGGCAATGGCATCAGTGATCGGGAAAACGAAACCTACATCAAGCTGGAAACCATCATCGATAAGTTACTGGAAGAATTTGATGTCGACGTGGTCAGTTTCCAGCTCGCAGTGGATCAACTGAATCAGCTGATCAATGAAGAAAGCCAGCTGATCGAGGAAAACGAAAAACAGACCCAGAAACAGGCCCTGCATGAACATGCCCGGCAGATGGTGCTGATCGAGATGCAACACCAGGTCGCCAATCGCAATCTGCCCAAAGCGGTTCACCCGCTGGTACTCAAGCACTGGTCTACCCTGATGTTCCAGCGCTATATCCGCCACGGCAAGGATAGCGATGAATGGAACCAGGCCACTGCGATTCTCAAACAACTGCTGAATTCGCTGCAGCCGATAGCCACCCATACCCAGTGGCTTTACGTCAATCGCAGCTATGAGCAAATCGTTTCAAGTATCAAGGAGCAGCTGAATGACACCCATCAGAATCAAGTAAACATCGACGAATCGATCAAAGCGCTGGTCAGCACTTACGAGACCATGCTGCGTGAATCCGAGTATCAGCCGCAACTGGATCCTGCCCTGGTGCCGGACGAAAACATCGTATTCGCGGATACCGGCAGCTTCGAAGAACCTTTTATCCAGGAATCGGCCAACGACGAATCCTCACCACTGGATGAACAGACCCAGGAAGCCCGACAGAAACTTGCCGACCTGCCGGACTCGGTACGCCCCGGCGTCTGGTTCCAGATTTTCGACGGCGAAGATCGACCGGTACGCCGACTCAAGCTGTCAGTGATCATCATGGAAGAAGCACGACTGATTTTCGTCGACCGCCTGGGCAAGAAGGTACTGGAAAAAGATGCGGAGCAGTTTACCCGCGAGCTGAGCGAAGGCCAGTCCGAAGTGATTGCCGACCATTCGGTATTCGATCACGCTCTAAGCCAGGTGATTCAGAGTCTGTCAGCGGCAGGATAAGTTAACCTATTGATATTTAAGAGTATTTTTGAGGCACCCTGAATTCAGGGTGGTTTTGTGATAGTCGTCACATCGTGTAACAATAGAGAATATTAATCTAGAGGGCCGCTCACTGAGTTTTTCGGGTAGCGGCCGGGAAATGTATAGAGCATCCCACGGGTCCAGAGTCCGTGAACGCGATGCGCACTGGCAAGCCAGCGGCTTATTGGGATCCACCCGAACTAGTGCCCATTTGTGAAATTTGGTCCAATTTGCATGGGACGGTGTACACATGTGTGCTGATAAAACAACAACTGAAAATGGAAGCAGGCCTAGCATCATGAAGGATAATGAATACATTAATAAAGTTATTAAAGAATTCATTACCCCGGATGAAGACAAGGAAACTAACAGCGCATTATCCGCCCCCCGCGCCACTCGCAAGAACTGCTATAACCGCCAGGACGTGCTACAGGCACTGTCCAAACTCCAGCTAAGCTACAAAGCCCAGTATGTGGCCGGCCGCAAGGTCAACATCAATACTGACGATTTCAAACGCGCCCTGCTGAACAGCATGGCCAAAATCAGCAACAGCACCGTCCCCAAAACAGTCAATCAGATCGATGGCCGCACCATCGATTTCGTGGAGATGATTTTCGGCGCCTTCCTGCGCGACCACAACATATCCGACTGCATCAAGACCCTGTTGCTGCGCCTGCAGATCCCGGTCATCAAAACCGCCCTGCTGGACAATAAATTCTTTTACGAGCCCAAGCACGTGGCACGTAGTGTTCTGGACACCATCGCTCACCTGGGCATAGGTATAGATCATCCCGAAAATACGGTTTACCAAACCATGGGACTGATTATCGACCAGCTACTGAACAACTTCGATCAGAACATTGCCAGCTTCCAGAATACCCTCAGTTCGCTGAGCCGACTGCGCAAGATCGAAAATGAAAAACAGGCGGTGAACGAGAAACAGACCCGCCGTGAGATTCTCAAGGAACACGCCCGCCAGATGGTACTTACCGAATTGCAGTACCACGTCAAAGGCAAGCAGTTACCCAAGGCGATTCAGCCACTGATTCTCAAACACTGGTCCAGCGTCATGTTCCGCCGCTTCCTCAAGCATGGCGACAACAGCGCAGAATGGCATGAAGCCATCAACATCCTCAAGGTACTGATCAAGACCACCCAGCCACCGCAAACCATGGAAGACTGGCTGGCACTGAAGACCTATCACGAAACTCTGGTCGACACGATTGCCGAACTGCTCAAGGAAAGCGGCCAGAGCAAGGAACATACCTTCACCGCTTCGCGGGCGTTGAATATGACCTACAAGAAGGTACTGGCCGACTCGCCGTTTGCTGAAGCCGGCGAGAAAAACTATGCCGAGCTGGTTGAATCCATGGCCGACTCTTCTGCACTTAACTCGATGCAGAATCTCCAACAACGTAGCAATCAGCCCAGCGCGGTTGAAATCAAACGGCAGATTGCTGCGAAGAAAATCGAGAGTTTACCGGACTCGGTCAAGCCTGGTGTCTGGTTTGAAATTCACAACGGGGATGGTCCGGTACGTCGACTCAAACTGTCGGTCATCATTCGCGAAACCGCGCAACTGGTGTTCGTCGATCGTATCGGCAAGAAAGTCATCGAAAAAGATGCCATCGCATTTGCCGAGGAAATCGCCAACAACCAGTCTCGCATCCTGGCCGACCATTCAATTTTCGATCACGCCCTGGGTCAGGTCATCAATTCCCTGGCTGCAAACTCCTGATTCATTTCCCATCGACGATAGTGCATCGTCGATGGGAGTCACGACTCATCTCTATTCACAGTATTTATCGATCTGCGACTGCAGGCGCTGAGTGCTTTTCTCGCGCTCAGCGTCGGACAGAGTGATCCGGTTCCCGTTTTCATCCAGACGGTACAATCTGTTCGCACGTTGATAGCTTTTCATTCTATCTCTGGCTCTCACACAACGTGCTTTTCGTGCCTGTTCTTTCTTGCGCTGCTTGGCTTCGGCCTGTTCTTTTTTCTCACGGTCTTCGACCATGGCGTCGATCAGCCGGCGACGCTTTTCGGCTCGGCTTTCGTCGGTACTCAGTTCACCACTCAAATTCTTTTCGGAGACTTCAACCTGGGTACTGTTCTTCATCGGTTTATCACCGTAATGGACATTACCTTTCTCATCCGTCCATTTAAAAATTTCTGCGCCCGCCATGATACTGTTCAACATGAGCAGGGTTACTACCAGCATTCGTAATACGTACATTTTCGTCGTCCCGGACTTTGATCAGGACAAAAATGTTATCACAAGATTAGCAAGGGTAAATGAAATCGAGGGATGCGGGTGTTAAATGGCAGGCATGAAAAAGGCCGGGTACTTGCGTACCCGGCCTGACCACACAACCAGCAGGAGTCTAATCTTACTGGTTATTTACCAACTTACTTGTTGGTAAATTCTGGGTAGGCTTCCATACCACAGTCTACGAGGTCCATACCTTCGTATTCGTCTTCCTCACTTACACGGATACCCATTACAGCTTTCAGGATACCCCAGACAATCAGACTCACACCAAATACCCATACAAAGATGGTCAGTGCGCCGATGATCTGGCCTGAGAAGCTTGATCCGTCATTGGTGAACGGAACCAGCAGCAGACCCAGCAGACCCACAACACCGTGAACGGAGATGGCGCCGACAGGATCGTCGATCTTCAGTTTGTCCAGTGTGATGATGCTGAATACAACCAGAACACCACCGATCGCACCGAAGATAGTAGCTTGGAGCGCAGTCGGCGTGGAAGGTTCCGCAGTGATGGCCACCAGACCGGCCAGAGCGCCGTTCAGGATCATGGTCAGGTCAGCCTTACCAAACAGCAGGCGGGCAGTGATCATGGCTGCAACTGCACCACCGGCAGCAGCGGTATTGGTGTTCAGGAACACCATGGCAACTGAGTTGGCGTTAGCCACGTCGCCCAGTTTCAGAACAGAACCGCCGTTGAAGCCGAACCAGCCCATCCACAGGATGAAAGTACCCAGAGTTGCCAGCGGCAGGTTGGCGCCGGGGAATGCATTCACCTGACCGTTAGGACCGTATTTGCCCTTACGAGGACCCAGCAGCAATACACCGGCCAGCGCAGCAGAAGCACCTGCCATGTGTACGATGCCTGAACCCGCGAAGTCAGAGAAGCCCAGATCACCCAGGGTGTACATACCGAATACGGAACCACCGCCCCAGGTCCAGAGACCTTCCATCGGGTAGATGAAGCCGGTCATGACAACCGCAAAGGCCAGGAACGCCCACAGCTTCATACGTTCTGCAACGGCACCGGATACGATGGACATTGCAGTTGCAACGAATACAACCTGGAAGAAGAAGTCAGAAGCAGATGAGTAAACTGAACCGCCACCGAAACCGTCTTCACGCTCAGCCGCTGCTTTCAGCGCATCGGCAACCAGGGAATCACCGCCTTCGATGCCACTCAGGAAGTAGCCGCCACCGTACATGATGGCGTAACCGCAAACCAGGTACATGATGCAGGACACGGCGAACAGTGAAACGTTCTTTGCCAGAATTTCAGTTGTGTTTTTAGCGCGGACCAGACCAGCTTCGAGCATGGCAAAGCCAGCAGCCATCCACATGACCAGAGCACCCATTACCAGGAAGTAAAAGGTGTCCATGGCATATTGAAGTTCAAAAATATAATTTAAGTTGGTTTCCACTTATCTATCCTCTTATTATTTACAGGGCTTCTACACCGCTTTCGCCAGTACGGATACGGACAACCTGCTCGACGGGATAGACAAATATCTTGCCATCACCAATCTTGCCTGTGTTGGCAGCGTTGCGAACAGATTCGATCACCTGGTCCACGATACCGTCATCAACCGCCACTTCGATTTTCACCTTGGGTAAAAAGTCGACGACATATTCGGCACCGCGGTATAACTCGGTGTGACCTTTTTGACGACCGAAGCCTTTGACTTCAGTCACGGTAATACCCTGTACGCCGATATCCGATAATGCTTCACGCACATCGTCCAGCTTGAAGGGCTTTATGATTGCACTTACTAGTTTCATTGTATTTCTCCAAAGGACGGCCGTTCACGGAACAAACCAAAACTTTCAACGAGACTCGATACTTAGGCAACGACCATGGAATCGCCGAAAAACCGGTACCAGTCATTGTCAGTTAAATATCTGTGTCGAATGGAATGCAGACGCTATGCCAAGAACCTTTTTTTATTGAAAAACAAGAATATATGTGGTTTTTTCCACATTTTTGGCGGAATACCAACAGTAGCCATGCACCAGCATGAACCGCTATGCACGGAAATAGTGCGACTCCTTGCACAAGGCAAGTGCAGCTGAATCAGGTACAATATGAGCCAGGATCGGAGGCTGAAATGATTGATCAAAAGACCCTTGACCAACTTGTTACAAACATTTCCAATGCGCTTCCAGACGGTATAAAAGTGCTGAAAGCCGACCTGGAAAACAATCTGCGCGCGGTGCTCGAATCCAGTCTGCGCAACATGAATCTGGTCAGCCGCGAAGAGTTCGATGTACAGGCCGCCCTGCTGGCGCGCACCATCGACAAGCTCAAACAGCTCGAACAGCAACTGGCGGAGATGGAAAACAACCGCTAGCTCGAGCACACTCAAAATGGAAAGGACGCCATGCCATCATTCGCCAGTATCCACACCTGCGCCCTGAACGGCGTCAATGCCCTGCCTGTCGAAGTCGAAGTCCATGTCGCGAGCGGCCTGCCTGCCCTGTCCATCGTCGGGCTGCCGGAAGCCGCAGTCAGGGAAAGCAAGGACAGGGTCCGCGCCGCCATCCAGAACAGCCAGTTCGAATTTCCCGCCCGCCGCATCACCGTCAACCTGGCGCCCGCCGACCTGCCCAAGGACGGTGGACGCTACGATTTGCCCATCGCTATCGGCATTCTGGCGGCCTCGGGCCAGATCAAACACGAACAGCTGGGGGATTATGAATTTCACGGCGAGCTCAGCCTGAACGGCGACATCCGCCCCGCCAACGGCGCTTTGCCCATCGCCATCGCCGCCACCCGCAACCAACGCACCTTGATCATGGCACCGGAAAACGCACGTCAGGCCGCTCTGGTCGAAAAAGCGGAAATCCTCGAAGCCGGACACCTGCTCGATGTATGCCGTTTTCTCATCAACAACGAGACCTTGCCGACGCCGACGCCCATCCTTTCGCAAGCCGGGAGACACCCGCTCGACATGCAGGATGTCCAGGGCCAGCCACGGGCACGGCGCGCACTGGAAATCGCCGCTGCCGGTCGTCACAACATGCTGATGATCGGTCCGCCCGGCACCGGAAAAACCATGCTCGCCAGTCGCCTGCCCGGCATACTGCCGGCGATGACCGAGCCCCAGGCACTCGAAGCTGCCGCCATTCAGTCGATCAGCCGACAGGATTTCGATATCAGCCAGTGGAAACAACGGCCTTTCCGCGCCCCGCACCACACGGCCTCCGGCGTCGCCCTGGTCGGCGGCGGCTCGATCCCCCGCCCCGGCGAAATCTCCCTGTCCCATCAGGGCGTACTGTTCCTCGACGAACTCACCGAATTCGATCGCCGTGTACTCGACGTGTTGCGTGAGCCGCTGGAAACCGGGCAGATCACCATCTCCCGCGCCGCTCGCCAGGCCGACTTCCCGGCTCGTTTCCAGCTCATCGCCGCCATGAACCCCTGCCCCCGGGGTTACAGCTGTGATGGAAAACAGCTGTGCCAGTGCAGCGCCGAGCAACAACGCAAACACATGTCGCGCATCTCCGCACCCTTGCTGGATCGCATCGATATTCACATCGAAGTACCACGGGTACCGCATCAGGAACTCAAACAGGACAGTACAGGGAACGAGGATTCGCAAGCCATTCGGCACCGAGTGGAAACCGCATTTGCTCGGCAGATGAAGCGCCAGGGCAAAGCCAATGCGGATCTAAGCAGTCGAGAAGTGGAAGCACACTGCAAACTGGCGGAGGCGGAACAGAAACTGCTGGATCAGGCGGTGGATCATTTACGCTTGTCCGCCCGCGCCTATCATCGCATTCTGAAACTGGCGCGCAGTATTGCGGATTTGCAGGACAGCGACACGATCGCTCAGACACACCTCAGCGAAGCGATTTCATACCGTTCCATGGATCGATTGCTGAACTGAACACCCGGCGGTTATTTTTGCCGGGATTATTTTTTTGTCTTTTTATTGTTCAGTGATGGCGACTTGATTGAAGTCACCGTGGCATTTTGCAGGTGAATGGTGTGACCCCGTGTTTCACCCTCATTCTGGTCACTATCTGTCAGCACCCGTCCCTGCTGCTGACGAGCCGGTGGTGTGTTCGGTTTAAGGCGATTGGTCGGTGTCCTGCCCTGAACCAGCTCACCGTCCGAACGCAGACCGGCATCAGTGACCGGCTCGCTCTGCTTATCGGCGCGCACGCCGGTGGACATCAGCAATCCTGCGACAACACATACACAAAATAGGGTCCTCATGACATATTCCTTATTGTTGACCCGGGCTAAAGCAGATTGCACTGCTCGGTGCACCGGTATCCGGGTCGTAACTGGTTGGGGTGACATTACCGCCCAGGGCGATACAGGTGGCAATCATCTCATTACAGGATGCTACACCGCTACAACTGGTATCCGCTGCCGAATTACCGCCACGCTGCCCGAAGCCTTTCATACCATGGGGCCGCATCACTCCGGGTTTGGCCGGAGCAGGTGCCTCACGCGCCGCAATGACCGCCGGTAGCAACAACGCCGCTTTACTCTCGCCTCCAGCAGGGTTTTTAAGGGTTTGAGGGCCGGGCTTAGGCAGGGTCGGCTTATGAGCCGGCGCCGGGTGACCGGCCTTCTTGCAGAGCCTGGCCTGTGCGATCGGTGTATTCTTCATCTTGTCGATCTGCGCGGTCTTGCCATCGCCACAGACGATCTCAACGGTTTTTCCCGCATGAACCTGCGCGGAAATGCCCAGCACTAGAAACAGCCCCAACGTACCTGCAATATGCTTCGATGACATCATTTGTTTCTCCGTATGTAGATTCGCCCACAGGCGAGTAGACTCTTATTGCTCCTTGAGTCGAAGGCCAGTTTAGCAGGGTTCAACAATATTCAGATAAAGTATCGACATGGCGAATTTTCACATCCGTCGCCATTTAATTGAGTGGTAACACCTGAAACGCTAATATGAGAATGACGCCCAGGCGAGCAAGCCGCAGACCAGGTAATTCCCACAAGGAGGTAAAATGCCCAGCGTATTGATCGAAGTACGTCGTGATTATCCGCAGGAAACCGAAACAGCCATTATGGAAGCCGTTCATGCCGCGTTAAGGAACGGTTTTAAAATCAAAGCCGATGACCGCAATGTACGGCTCATCGTGCATGAACCCCACCGTTTTCAGTGCCCTCCGGAACGAGAGAAACCCGAATGTTATACCCACATCAGTATCGACTGTTTTGCCGGGCGATCGCTGCAGGCCAAACGAAGTCTGTATAAAGCCATTGTCGAAGGCCTGCAGGCCTTCGGCATCCCGGCCGATCACGTCAAGATTATGCTCCGCGAAATTACCCCGGAAAACTGGGGCATAAGAGGCGGGCAAGCTGCATGCGATGTCGACCTGGGGTATAAAATCGATGTATAGAAAATGAGCTAACCAAGTTCGGTCTGGCGACTGATTTGCAGATCAAACCGTCAGGTACTTCTGCACCAGCGCCTCATCCAGATCACCCATGGACCCTGCGGCCACATTCCGGCCGCGATCCAGAATCACAAACTCCTTACCGACACGACGCGCAAAATGCAGTTTCTGTTCCACCAGCAATACGGTCATGTTGCTTTCTTCGTTCAACTGCACAATGACATCACCGATCTGTTGCACCACATTCGGCTGGATGCCTTCGGTCGGTTCGTCGAGGATGAGAATTTTAGGGTCGATGGCCAGCGCTCTGCCGATGGCAAGCTGCTGTTGCTGACCACCGGATAAATCACCACCTCGGCGATGCAGCATCTGCTTGAGCACCGGAAACAGCTCGAATATTTTTCCCGGAATTTCACGTACCTTGTCGCGCCGTGCATTGAGGCCGATACGCAGATTTTCTTCCACCGTGAGCTGGGCGAAGATTTCCCGGCCCTGGGGCACATAACCGATGCCGATACGGGCTCGGGTTTCCGCAGTTCTCGAAGTAATGTCCTGGCCGTCGAAATTGATACTGCCGGTTTTACTTTTAACCAGACCCATAACGGTTCTTAACAGCGTGGTTTTACCCACACCGTTACGCCCCATCAGGCACACACAGTCACCGGGGCCGATATCGAGATTCACATCCCACAGGGTATGGCTTTCGCCGTAATATTGATTAACTGCGTCCACTTTCAGCATGTTCACTCTCCCAGGTACACTTCGCGAACACGCTTGTCGCTTTGCATTTCATCCATGCTACCTTCCGCCAGCACATGACCTTCGTGCAGCACGGTCACCTTGTTGGCGATAGAGCGTACGAAATCCATATCGTGCTCGACCACCACCACCGAGTGTTTGCCGGCGAGCCGATTCAGCAGCTCGGCGGTTTTGTCCATTTCCTGGTGTGTCATGCCGGCCACCGGTTCGTCGACCAGCAGCAACAGCGGGTCCTGCATCAGCAGCATGCCGATTTCCAGCCACTGTTTCTGGCCATGGGACAGGGAACCGGCTTCCATGTCGCTTTGTGCCATCAGGCCGATAATTTCTTTCACTTCTTCGATACGGTCTTTCTGCTCACCGGTTAATTTAGCAAATAGCGACGGCCACACATCTTTATTTGTGCGCATGGCCAGTTCCAGATTCTGGAACACCGAGTGATGAGGAAAAACAGTCGGTTTCTGAAATTTCCTGCCGATACCGGCGGTGGCGATTTCGTATTCGGTCATTTTGGTCAGATCCATGGTCTGACCAAAAAAGGCCTTACCTTCGTCAGGTTCGGTCTTACCGGTGATCACATCCATCATGGTGGTTTTGCCAGCGCCGTTGGGGCCGATAATGCAACGCAACTCGCCCGCATCGATATACAAGGTTAAATCATTCAGAGCCTTGAAACCGTCGAAACTCACGGTGATGTTTTCAAGGTAGAGAATCGGTCCGTGGCTAAGATCCACTTCATCAGGGCGTACGGTACGGCGCCCCTGAAACGGCAGACGATTCTCGGCAACGAAATCGAATACCTGATCGCGGCGCATCACGTCTCTTACATCATCAAGCAGGCTCATGTTGCACCTCCTGCTTTGTATCCCCACCACCGGAATTCGAGCTGTCTTTTTTCTTCGTCATGCGACTGATCAGGCCAACGATACCCTGTGGCAACAGGATGGTTACGACAATAAACAGAGCACCCAGTGCGAACAGCCAGAGCTCGGGAATCACACCCGTGAAATAGGTTTTGGCATAGTTCACCAGAAACGCCCCGGCTACAGCGCCATATAAAGTGCCACGTCCACCAACCGCAACCCAAACCACCAGCTCGATGGAATTCAGGGGAGAAAACTCACCGGGATTGATAATGCCGACCTGGGGCACATAAAGTGCACCGGCGATACCCGCCAGCACGGCGGAGAAGACAAACACCCAGAGTTTGAAGGATTCGACTTTATACCCGATGAATCGTGCCCGGTCTTCCGCATCGCGGATGGCAATCACCACCCGACCCAGTTTCGAATTCACGATGTAACGTGAAGCCAGGTAACCCGCAACCAGGAAAAAGGTCGTCGTTAAGAACAAACCGATGCGTGTCGCATCCGATTGCAGATCGAAACCGAGGATATCTTTAAAGTCCGTCAGGCCGTTGTTACCACCAAAACCCATTTCATTACGGAAGAAGGACAGCATCAACGCAAAGGTCAATGCCTGGGTAATGATGGACAGGTACACACCGGTAACCCGTGAACGAAACGCCAGCCAGCCGAACACCAGCGCCAGCAGTCCCGGTGCGAGAATCACCATCAACATGGCAAACCAGAACATGTCGAAACCGAGCCAGTACCAGGGCAGATCCTGCCAGTTGAGAAAGACCATGAAGTCCGGTAATTCGGGATTACCATACACGCCGCGGTCACCGATCTGGCGCATCAGGTACATACCCATGGCATATCCGCCCAGGGCAAAGAATGCACCGTGACCCAGGCTAAGTATGCCGCAATAACCCCATACCAGATCCAGTGCGATTGCCAGCAAGGCAAATGCCAGGTACTTGCCGAGCAAGGTCACCATATAGGTTTCCATATGCAGGGCGGAATCCGCCGGCATCATCAGGTTGGCAATCGGCACCATGATCGCCATGGCGATCATGATGGTGAGGAATATGTTGCCACCGCGATCGTTGTTGAGAATATTCAATCCGTATTTATTCAGTAACATGGTTTAGTTCTCCGCGGCCCGGCCTTTCTGCGGGAACAATCCGCGCGGCTTTTTCTGAATGAACAGGATAATGAAAACCAGCACGAAGATTTTCGCCAGCACCGCTCCCGACCAGGGCTCGAGGAATTTATTCACCACGCCCAGTGAAAGCGCACCGACTAATGTCCCCCAGAGATTACCGACACCACCGAACACCACAACCATGAACGAGTCGATGATGTAGGACTGGCCCAGGTTTGGCCCGACATTGGTCAGCTGACTCAATGCAACACCGGCGATACCGGCAATACCGGAGCCCAGCCCAAAGGTCAAAGCATCCACCCAGTCGCTACGCACACCCATAGCCTTGGCCATAGCGCGATTCTGCGACACCGCGCGCACCTGTAATCCGAGAATGGTTTTCTTCAATACATATAACAGGGCAAAGAACACAATTAGACTGAAGATGATGATGTAGAGCCGGTTATAGGTAATCGACAACACCGGATTAATCTGTAACGAACCGCTCATCCAGGACGGTGTACTCACGGTGACATTCTGTGCGGATATTGTCGTCCGCACCAGCTGTTGCAAAATCAGGCTGACACCAAAGGTGGCCAGCAGCGTTTCCAGTGGTCGGCCATAAAGAAAACGAATTACGCCGCGTTCGATTGCGATACCGAACAGGCCAGCCACCACGAATGCCGCGGGAATTGAAATAAACAGGGAATAGTCGATGTAGTTCGGCATCAGGCTCTGGATAATGTAGGTGGTGTATGCACCTAGCATCATCATTTCACCATGGGCCATATTGATCACGCCCATAACCCCGAACGTAATTGCAAGACCAATTGCAGCCAGCAACAGCACCGAACCCAGGCTCAGGCCGAAGAACACGGTTTCGGCAAAGGCATTGATTTCACGTCGGCTGTCGATGGTGTTCAAGGCGCCCGCGGCTGCCTTGCGAATATCTGAATCGCTTTCCTGGTAACTGCCGTCTTCGTTACGCGCCACCAGCGGCAACAGTGCCTGGCGTGCTTCCGGATATAACGAATCTTCCAGCACATCAATAGCGGACAGGCGCAAGGCCTTGTCCTCCTTGCTGATATCGTCCACCGCCAGCGCAACACCGATCAGTTCGATAATATCCTTGTTGGTTTCAGCGGTCAGCATGGCGCGCAGTAAACCCACAGTCTGCTCGTCCGGGTCCTGTAATAACTCAATGACTGCCATGCGACGAATTTCGTCGTTCTTGCTCTTCAAGCTGAGCTTGGCGATTTCACCGCGCAGAATACCGCGTAGCGTATTGTTCACTTTAACTTTTTTAACGTCGCGAGTACCGACGACACCAAGTGATTCGGCATTCACCACATCGGTAATTTCGTACCCGTCTTCGACATCTTTTATGAAAACAATATGGACTTTATCTTTGGTGTAATGCAAACGCCCTTCCAGCATTTCTTTCAATACCGGGCGCACACGCTCGTCATCGAGCGCAGTCAGTTCGGCGATAATGCCCTGCTTTTCCCGATAACTTTTGGTCGTCAGTTTTAAAACGATGGATTCGAAACCGACGGGAGTCGATTCTTCAATGGCTGGCGCGGTTTCTTCTGCCTGAAGTGCCGAGACTGAAATCAGGGCACACAGTGCCAGTCCGACAGCCAGCAGTCTTTTGCTGAGGAGTGTCATCATTATGATTGTTGTGTTTCGATTGAACGCCGTTGTTCATAATTAACCGGGTGTATCTTCCGGTTTAAAGTCGGGGATGTGGAGCCAAAGCCCCACATCCACCGCTATTTGTCGATCGGCTGTTGACCGATCAGTTTCCGGTTGATTAGTAGTTCTGACCGGAACACTTCTTGGTTTTGGTGTTGTAGTTACCGCACTTGAGTTTGACCCAGTCGGAGACCACATCCTTGCTACCGGGCAGGAAGTCGGACCAGGCGTCACCCGGCACTTCACCATCGGTAGACCAGACCACGTCGAACTGACCGTTGTCCTGAATTTCACCGATCAGTACCGGCTTGGTCAGGTGATGGTTAGGCAGCATCTTGGCGGTACCACCGGTCATGTTCGGCACTTCGATACCGATCATCGCCTGTTCAACCTTGTCTACATCAGTTGTCTTGGCTTTCTCAACCGCTTTAACCCACATGTTGAAACCGATCGCAGTGGCTTCCATAGGATCGTTAGTCACGCGCTTCTTGTCCTTGATGAACTTGTGCCAGGACTTGATGAACGCATCGTTTTCCTTGGAATCGACACTCATGAAGTAATTCCATGCCGCCAGGTGACCCACCAGAGGTTTGGTATCGATACCGGACAGTTCCTCTTCACCCACAGAGAAAGCTACAACCGGAATATCTTCAGATGAAATACCCTGGTTGCCCAATTCCTTGTAGAAAGGCACGTTAGCATCACCGTTGATGGTAGAAACAACCGCAGTCTTCTTACCGGCTGAACCGAACTTCTTGATGTCCGATACGATGCTCTGCCAGTCGGAGTGACCGAACGGTGTGTAGTTGATCATGATGTCCTTGTCGGACACACCCTTGGCTTTCAGATAAGCTTCCAGGATTTTGTTGGTGGTACGCGGATACACATAGTCGGTACCAGCCAGCACCCAGCGCTTAACGCCCAGCTCGTTCATCAGGTAATCAACAGCGGGAATCGCCTGCTGATTGGGCGCAGCACCTGTATAGAATACGTTTTTAGAGGACTCTTCACCCTCATACTGAACGGGATAGAACAGCAGGCCGTTCAGTTCTTCAAAAACCGGCAACACGGATTTACGTGATACCGATGTCCAGCAGCCGAATACGACATCGACTTTATCTTTTTCCAGCAATTCACGGGCTTTTTCAGCGAACAGCGGCCAGTTAGAGGCCGGGTCGACAACAACAGGCTCCAGCTTTTTACCGAGCACACCACCTTTCTTGTTCTGTTCGTCGATCATCATCAGAACGGTATCTTTAAGGGTGGTTTCGGAAATTGCCATGGTGCCAGACAGAGAGTGCAAAACGCCAACTTTGATGGTATCGGCAGCCATAGCCAGACTGGACACGGTAAACCCAGCGGCCATTGCAGCTGCTGCAACGGTCTTCTTAAACAGTTTCATTTTTATCTCCACAATCGATGTCATGTTGAACAACAGGAACATCAGGTCAGGCAACACAGCATCCTGTTGTATCACTTTCGTTCATTAGTATTTTTATAGTGAGAATCCGTCATCCATGACGGAATATTCTCGGTAGAACAGTCTGTTTCTTACTTCATGTCGATGGGAATGTTGTAAGAAATGACGAACAGCGGATCTTCTTCGGTAGTACCGTCATCGCTGGAAACCTTGCTAACAGCGAATGCCAGATCATCAGTGATGGAGTAAGTCACAGTGATGTGAGAGTACTCGTCGCCAGCACCGTTCTGATCGAATGACCATGTACCGAACAGGAAGTTGTAGTCACCGTAGGTGTAATCCAGAGTGGTGTAAACCCAGTCAGAACCACCTTGAGTTTCCTGGCTCACGTAGAAAGTCGCATTGAAGTCCATGTAGCCCAGACCAATAACGAATTCAGACAATGCATTGTCAGCCAGATCAACAAAGTTACCTACACCGTCAACATCTTCAGGATACATGTAGTACCAGTAAGAAACGTCGTAAGAGAAGTCACCAGCAGCGCCGCCGTAACCCAGATACAGGTCAGTTTCGTGACCACCGGTTTCGTTAGTGGTCCATACACCACCGTAGACGCCAGCTTCGTTAGACCATTCAAGACCACCCTGAACCTGAGGACCGTCTGGAGTCAGGTTAAGACCACGCCACAGGTACATGTTGGCAACGCCGATGCTGGCTGACATTTCAGCACTTGCAATGCTCGGAGCAGCCAAACCACCCAGCGCCATAGAAGTTGCCAGAGCCACTGGAGTCAGTTTCTTGATGAGTTTCATTAGGAGTTCTCCTCGAATATTTATGGAACAAATTATTGCTAAAACCCTTCTTGATCTTTTTTCTTTGACCAGAAAAGATGCGCTGAAAAGCTTCTGCCCCATAGTTTGCATACACTGTACCAACTTAAGTATTCCTTAATAAAACAAGCATTTAAGGTATTTATGACGATTTGTTTAAGCTAATTCACTCGGGTTACGCACTTAATTAGTGCGTTATTTTGGTGCCTGCACCATGTTGTGCATTCTGCTGGTGCGCTGACAACTCATCGCAGGAAGACAGGACTCCCGGCCCCTTCACGAAGCAACGGAACCTGGAAAACAGAAACGCCCCGAATCGTTCAATGCGGGGCGTGGCAACGGAGGATAATTTCGACAAAGAAAACGCAAATAAATGCGAATGGAGACCCGTTCAGGTGACTGTCGGGAATTTCAGTGGACGATCTGGCGGCATCATATCGATTGATATTCCGGATATCTACATGACGGTCCGAATGGTCGCCGTAAAGCGGTCCAGGCTAGAAAAACAAAACGGATTTGCCAGTACCGGTTTCACACTCAATTCATACCTTGCATCTTTACGCTCGCGTAGCCGCTGATTTTTTCGCAATGCCAGACCATGGAACCCGATCGAATCATACAAAGCCCTTCCATAGCGGCACCTTACACAAACTCATTTGCGTTCCGAATTGGCGTGCATTCGCGTTGTTTACGTTTTCTTTTTTTAACCTTGGATCAGGCGGCTTTTTCCAGCATGCCTTTTTCGATAATGAAATCGATAATGCTCTGTACGCCGTCACCGGTTTTCATGTTGCTGAACACAAAAGGCCGGTCGCCACGCATCAGCCTGGCGTCCCGATCCATGACCTCCAGTGATGCACCCACATAAGGGGCCAGGTCGATTTTATTGATCACAAGCAGATCGGAACGGGTAATGCCAGGACCACCCTTGCGCGGAATTTTATCCCCGGCAGACACGTCGATGACGTAAATAGTAAGATCTGAAAGTTCGGGGCTGAAGGTCGCACTCAGATTATCGCCACCACTTTCCACGAATACCACATCGAGATTGTTGAAGCGGTTTTGTAAACTGTCTACCGCCGCCAGGTTCATCGAAGCGTCTTCGCGAATCGCCGTATGCGGACAACCGCCGGTTTCCACTCCGATAATACGCTCCGCTTCCAGCGACGCGTTGCGCGTTAAAAACTGGGCGTCTTCCTGGGTGTAGATGTCGTTGGTCACCACGGCGATCTGATAATCTTCCCGCATGCGCTTGCATAGTACGTCCACCAGTGCGGTTTTACCGGAACCGACGGGACCTCCAATGCCGACACGTAATACCTGTTTACTCATGTATATCCTCTATATTTTCAGGATCTGAAAAGTCGTGTGTATTGTGTTTCATGTCGCGCACTGGCGATGCCCAGCCCCGGCGCCGACATGCCGATATCGTCATCATCAAGCTGTTCAGCACACTGCACGCTTTGCGCTATCACCGGCATGGCGCAGGATATGATACGCTGTCCCGCCGTCTGCCCCAGCGGTATCAGTTTGATGGCTGCAGCGACCTGGTTTTCGCACCAGCTCCACAGCAAACCCTGCGCCGCTTCGATACGATCGATCTGCCAGTGCCGGCAGGCAAACGCAAATACGGTCGCAAAGGCCAGCGCCGGGCAGCCTAACTTCGGCATATCCACATCCAGGCCGGCCAGTACTTTCTGCAATGCCGCGGCCAGGTGTTGATCTTCGCTGCGTAATTCCGCCGACTCACGCATGGCCAGCAAACGATTATTCCAGGCGATAAGCTGCGCAACATCTTGCGCCTGCCAGGCCTGGTAAAGGCGCAGAAAAATCGGCACATCGAGATGAGCCAGGTTATGTTTCAACTGGCCGACGATCCACTCGACGGCTCCAGCTTCATCATGCACCCAGCCGGCTTCCACGGCATACTCCTGCCCCTGGGAATAGGCATAGGCGCCGATCGGCAGGGTCGGACTGATCAGTTGCCAGAGACGCATGGATGATGCGGACGACATATTCATTGTTTCAACCGCCGATTAAGGTCAATGCACATGATCCTGCTCAGCATGTTCATGATCATGTGAATGATCGTGATGATGTCCGTGCCCGCCACCGTAAGCTCCGCCTTCCGGTTCGAATGGCGCGGATTCAAATTCAACGTCGAGGCCCAGGCCACGTACCATGTCGTCCAGCACGTGATCATGCTGATAACGAATCCAGCCATCGCCGATCTGCAACGGCACATGACGATTACCAAGATGGTAACAGGCACGCGCAATCATCAGGGGATCGCTATGACGCACCGTACTAACCTGTTCCGGTGCGGCTTCTACACGCACCACCGTGCCGTCTTCCGCCTGCAGACAGTCGCCGCCGCGCAACAATTGACCGCGCGGTAACATTAACCCGACTTCAGTACCATCGTTCAATGTGGCTCTTAAGCGACTTTTCTGGCGCAGCTCGAACGGCAGGGTCAGCACCTGCTCAGTAGCCTCTGTCTGTTCGAGTCTTTGATAAATTTTCAGCATGCATGCTCCGCATGTTCATCACGATTAAAAATTAGACAGGCTATGGGTCTCCAAATACCAGACTTTTTTTCAGCAGTCTGGATACCTGCCTGCGCAGGTATGACGAGATTCTCGGCCATCTTTTCTTCCGTCATTCCCGCGCACGCGGGAACCCAGTCTTTAAGTCAAAACAGGAAGTAACGCTGCGCCAGAGGCAACACCTCCGCCGGCTCACAGGTCAGCAACTGACCATCGGCGCGCACTTCATAGGTTTGCGAATCCACTTCGATCTTCGGCTGGTAATCGTTCAGCAACATGTTCTTCTTGCTGATGTTACGCGTGTTGGTCACTGCTGCGAGTTGTTTCTGCAAACCCAGTTGATCACCGATATTCGCATCCAGTGCCGCGGCCGACACGAAGGTATAACTGGTCGCTGCCCGCGCACCGCCGTAAGCGCCGAACATGGGTCGGTAGTGCACCGGTTGCGGCGTCGGAATCGATGCATTCGGATCGCCCATGGGTGCTGCGACAATGAAACCTCCCTTGATGATCAGTGACGGTTTCGCACCGAAGAACGCCGGCTTCCACAACACCAGGTCGGCCAGTTTGCCCACTTCCACCGATCCCACATGCTCGGCAATACCGTGGGTGATGGCCGGGTTGATGGTGTACTTGGCGACGTAACGTTTAGCGCGCAGGTTATCGCTGCGATCCGAGTCGCCATCCAGCGCACCGCGTTGTACTTTCATCTTGTGCGCCGTCTGCCAGGTTCGGGTTACCACTTCACCCACGCGACCCATTGCCTGTGAATCTGAAGCAATCATGGAAAACGCACCCAGGTCATGCAGGATATCTTCAGCGGCGATGGTCTCACGACGAATGCGTGATTCGGCAAACGCCACGTCTTCGGCAATGTTCGGATCCAGATGATGACACACCATCAGCATATCCAGATGTTCATCCACCGTATTCACCGTGTAAGGCCGTGTCGGGTTGGTACTGGAAGGCAATACATTGGCCTCCCCCGCCGCCTTGATAATGTCCGGGGCATGACCACCACCCGCACCTTCGGTGTGGTAAGTGTGAATCACCCGCCCCTTGAATGCCGCCAGTGTATCTTCCACAAAACCGGACTCGTTCAGGGTGTCGGTATGAATCGCCACCTGCACATCGTATTTATCCGCCACCGACAGACAGTTGTCGATCGCCGCCGGTGTGGTGCCCCAGTCTTCATGCAGTTTCAAACCCATGGTGCCGGCGGCGAGTTGTTCTTCCAGACCTTCGGGCAGACTTGCATTACCCTTGCCGAGGAAGCCGAAATTCATCGGTAATTCGTCCGCCGCCTGCAACATGCGATGAATATTCCAGGGACCCGGCGTGCAGGTGGTCGCATTGGTACCTGTAGCCGGACCGGTGCCGCCACCGATCATGGTGGTAACACCGGACATCAGCGCTTCTTCCACCTGTTGCGGACAGATAAAGTGAATGTGCGCATCGATACCGCCGGCGGTGAGAATCTGGCCTTCGCCGGCAATCGCTTCGGTGCCCGGACCGACCACGATATCGACACCGGGCTGCACATCCGGGTTACCCGCCTTACCGATACCGACGATGCGACCGTTTTTGATACCGATGTCCGCCTTGATAATGCCCCAGTGATCGAGAATCAGTGCATTGGTAATCACCGTATCCACCACGTCTTTCGCCGTGAGCTGACTCTGACCCATGCCGTCACGAATCACCTTGCCGCCACCGAACTTCACTTCATCGCCATAAATGGTTTTATCCGCTTCGACTTCGATCACCAGCTCGGTATCACCCAGGCGCACCCGGTCGCCGGTGGTGGGGCCGTACATTTCGGCATACGCCTGTTTACTGATTTTAGCCATGCTGTCTGTTCCCCGGCCGCTTAAAGCGATCCCATGATTTTTGCATTGAAGCCGTATACGGTCTTACTACCGTCGTAAGCAACCAGTTCCACTTCCCGTTCCTGGCCGGGCTCGAAACGCACCGCGGTACCGGCCGCGATATTTAATCGATAACCGCGGCTGGCTTCGCGATCGAAACTCAAAGCGCTGTTGGTTTCATAAAAATGATAATGGGAACCCACCTGAATCGGTCGGTCGCCGGTGTTGGAAACTTTAATAGTCAGGGTGGGACGTCCGGCATTCAGTTCGATGTCGCCGGCGTCGATAAAATATTCTCCGGGTTTCATATGCGCTCCTTTCGACTCAGGCGATGGGGTTATGAACAGTGACCAGTTTGGTACCGTCGGGGAAGGTCGCTTCCACCTGCACTTCGTGAATCATTTCCGGCACGCCGTCCATAACGTCGTCGCGGGTCAGCAGTGTGGTGCCGTAACTCATCAGCTCGGCGACACTTTTACCGTCCCGCGCGCCTTCCATGATTTCCGCGGAAATCAGCGCCACTGCTTCCGGGTAATTTAATTTAACGCCGCGCGCTTTACGTTTTTCCGCCAGCAATGCGGCAGTAAACAATAGCAGCTTGTCTTTTTCTCTTGGTGTTAACTCCATAGTGCTCCCCGTTTAGGTGGACCAGATGCGCGGCTCGCAGGCCGCTCGTTTGTTGAGTAAAGGTCGCAGCGTTTTCCACACATGAATGAACGCGTTACGCGCCTGTTCCGCCTGGTGCGCCAGTACGCGACACAGCAACAGCTCATCGATCAGGGTCACGCTGAACAAACCGTCGAGTTGCGGTGTCTGTTCACGCACCGCCAGCAGCATGTTCGCATCCGCGTTCACCGCCAGCAGCGTCGCCGTAACAGAATGATTCTGCAAACCCCAGGGTGCGGATAGTAATTCGTCACCACCGCGCAAGCGCGCGCGATCGATGATCAACGGCTGACCGTCACGCCAGATTTCAAAGGTCTGGCGCGCATCACCGCGACTGAACGTTTCACCGCTGGCCGGTCGGCCCAGACAGATGATTTCCCAGCCGATGAAACCCGCCTCCGCTTCCAGTTCGACCCGCGTCGTCATATCCAGCACGCAGGCGTCGAACAGAATGGTTTCCTGCGGCAACCATTCCAGCGTACTGTCCGCACTCACCTGCAATGTTTGCTGCAAGCCGGCACGCCGACCATCGCTACGATAGAACTTCCCCGCCGCCGGCGTGGTGATCAGGGCATGCCCCTGTTTATCGACGGCGACGTCCAGACGCAACTGATCGCCGCCGACCACACCGCCGGGGGGATGCAATAGATAGACGTGACACACGTCCTGTTCCGGGTAAAACGGTTTCTGAATCACCAGCGGTCCCTGGTAACGGCGATGACTGATGATGGTGCGATCGTCGCGACCGCTGAACCCCAGACTGAGGTGCGCCTGCCAGTGACCCGGCTGGCTGCTGGCCAGTGCCGTCATGCCACCACCCGATACAACAGATGCAAACCGAAGCCAATGGAGGTTAAACCGGCCAGCAGGCGCACCGCAGTGACCAGTCGCTGCCCCCAACGTTGCAGTAAATTCAATAAGCCGCCGAGCACACCGCCGAACAGCAGCATGGCAACAAAAACACCGACACTGAACATCAGCAGGTAGAACATGCCCAGCCAGGGCGAATCCATCTGAGTTAAGGGCAACAGAGCCAGCAAAGGTGCGGAACCGGCGACGCCGTGCAACACGCCGACCATCACCGGTGCATGTTCATGGCGATGGTGCTCGCCGTGATGCTTGCGTTCCCGGGCATCGTGGGTATGCCAGTGGGCGTGCTTGGGAAAATCATCGTGGCTGTGAAAATGCAGATGGGCCTGTTTGCGCACCAGGTCCTGGATGACCCAGCCACCGATCAGAATCAGCACCAGGCCGACCGCTTTTTCGGTCCAGGCACTGAGGCTTTCGGGAATCGCCATGCCGAGCAGGTACACACCGGCACCAATAATCATGAGTGCGCCGCCGTGGCCGATGGCCCAACGTGCAGAAAACGCCACCGCCTGTTTCCAGTCGCGGCCGCGCGCACCGAGACCGGACACCGCCACCACATGGTCCGCATCCAGCGCATGCATCATGCCCAGGCTGAACGCCAGGGACATTATTCCCCAGATACTGAAATCGGCCATGCTCGCATCCTCATTTTAATTTTCGTTTTCGCCGGTGTGGCGTCACATGTTAAGCAATATTGGAGTACAAAAAAAGCAAGACATATGCCACGCAAATTCAACGCAACTGCGCCCACTGCGGCACACTGATGCCCGGATATCAGTCAGCAAACCATCGACCCGGTTGAAAATCGCACCAATAACAGGCACATGGACCCACGCCGCTAACCGCCATTATGCACCAGACCCATCCGACGATATTGATGCAAAGCAGACAGTCGATTTTGAAAAGCAACGGTAAGTCCTGTTCCACACCGATGCGCGGCCGGCATCGATGCAAAAATACTCGACCGCGCCACACGGGACTTTGGCCCGGATTCCGGATAAATATAAGAAAATACTAATACAGGCATAAATCCTGCTATTCATCTTTCAGGTCCGAGAGTCTCGAATCGCAATGGAGTGGAATACTATGAATTATCTCAGCGCCATCGAACGCTATCACGAATACAAAAGCGCCATTCATGAACTCATGGCCTCCATCGTCACCGGCGTGTTCGACTATCGTCTGATCGACAGCGAAGACAATCTCAACCGCGCCATCAAATGGCTAAACCAGAACTATCCCTTCGTGGAACTGATTTTCACCCTGGACGCCAACGGTATCCAGACCAGTAACAACATCACCGTCAATCACAATGCCGAACGTAAAAACCCCATCGGCAAGGGCATCGATCGGCGTCATCGCCCCTACTTCAGCCAGGCGGTGGAAAACAACAGCGTCATCGTCACCGAACCCTACCTGTCCACCTCCAGCCACAACCTGTGTATTTCATCTGCAGTGCGCTGCCTGAACGACGACGGCACCCTGCGCGGCGTCCTGGTCATCGACATCGACCTGGCGGATGCCATCGAGTTTCTCATGGGCGACCGCCGGCGGCGCAAATTTCAGCCCTTTTTCATTACCGTGTACAGCATCATCGTCATCGGCCTGTTCATTGTGGTCGGCATCCTGCTGTATTCCGCCGGCCATGAAATCGCCATGCTCACCGACGGCCATTCGGAACTGAATCTGCACCTGAAACCCTTTGGCATCATCATCTTTCTCACCCTGGCACTGGCCATCTTCGACCTGGGTAAAACCACCCTCGAAGAAGAAGTCCTCATGCACAAGGACATCTTCCGCCACAGTTCCACACGCCGGACCATCACCCGTTTCATCGCCGCCATTCTCATCGCCGTCTCCATCGAATCGCTGCTGCTGATGTTCAAATCGGTACTCGGCTCCCCCGAATACCTCACCAACGCCGTCGCCATGATGGCCACCGCCATCGGCCTGCTGGTCGGCCTGGGTCTCTACGTCTACCTCGGCGCCAAAGCGGAACTGGCGTTGATGCAAGCCAATCAGAACCGGAAGGACGTGACGAGCTAGGAAACCGCCCCACCTTTTCAACGCCAGAGCCGAAAGCAAGCACCCTGCCACACTCCAGACTGGATTCCCGCCTGCGCGGGAATGACGAGAAGAGGGTCCGCACCCGCTCATTTGCCCCGGACGAACATGGTCCAGCCCCGGATTTCTGATATACTCCCGCCCACGCGCCCGTAGCTCAGCTGGATAGAGCGTTGCCCTCCGGAGGCAAAGGTCACAGGTTCGAATCCTGTCGGGCGCGCCATATAAAAAAGCACCCCCACTGGGGGTGCTTTTTTATATTGTGGGCCCGATAGCCCGATGAGAACCTGCGTTCGTGCAGAATGGCCTGGAGCCATTCTGAACAGAGTATGAAAGGCTTTCATTCATACTCTGGGCCGCAGGCCGAGGCACAAGGATGTGCCGAGTAATCCTGTCGGGCGCTCCTTTCAGCAAACTATGCCCTCTCAAGTAAATTCGTAAAACCCGTGGTTGATCGACAGCATTTTTTGACGCGATCGCTTTTCATCGCGCCCCGTAGGGGTGAGGCACAGGACGATGTACATGGAAGTACAAGTGTCGTGAGAGGCATGGATGCCGGGAACGACAGTGCCGAATCAATCCTGTCGGGCGCTCCTTTCAAAACGCACCCCCAGTGGGGGTGCTTTTTTATATTGTGGGCCTGATAGCCCGATGAGGACCTCCGGGTTCGTGCAGAATTGTCAGGAACAATTCTGGACATGGTATGAAAAAGCTTTTCTTTCATACCATGGGCCGAAGGCCGAGGCGCAGGGAAGCGCCGAGCAATCCTGTCGGGCGCGACTTTCAGCAGACTATGCCCTCTCAAGTAAATTCGTAAAACCCGTGGTTGATCGACAGCATTTTTTGACGCAATTGCTCTTGAGCATAGCCCTGTAGGGATGATGCACATGACCAATACGATTTTCTTCTCTTAAATTCATTACACCTAGGTTATTTGCTGTAAGCACCTGATTTCGACAACAAATGTCCGCCACCAACCCCTTTCGACAACTTGAAATCTTACCTGCTTATCGCCTATACTTACTGAAAGTGGATTGGGGGTGCCCGGTCGGCGTTACAGCCTCGGTGAGTTTCATCGGGGCTTTTCGCTTTCTGTAGCAGGGTAAATCTTCATTCCTACACCTTCATAATCCTTACCGACACTCTCTCGTCCACCATCACAGTAAAACTTACGCTTCAACACCTCAAAAGCTCTGTTACTTTGCTCCGGCCGCAAAATATTCAACCCTATTGGACGCGCCACAAGATCAGCTAATTGCAATCCAGATGACATAACTTTTTTATCAGCGAATAGCACCTCGAAAGGAAATGCAATCCCCAATCGGTTGTTTCCATCACATATCCTCCGAAACTCAAGCTCCAATTCTGTATCTTCCTTTTTACCACGACACTCCACCACAACATGAGTTTGTTTTTCATGTTGATGCTTTTCTTGCAAAAATTCATATAGAGTTTCCATACAGAATCCCAAGGCTATGTGGTATGGATTTTCATCCACGCCACTTTGTTTGTTTAAAGCGCGCTTGTCGATAGTACAACTAATTAAAATAAAGTTATTATACTCAATGATATCGGTGAGCTGATCAAGAAACTGATATTTTTCTTCCTTGCTCCTAAATATATTGAAAACGCCTTTCTCCTTGCGAATTTCATTTTCGTGCAATACCACCTGGTCGTGCCCGAAATAGTTAAATTTAAATTTCTCCAAGGCCGGAACAACTGATTCACTATAATGGCGCTTATGAAATACGCAAAAAGCCAGCACGAAAAGAGGATACTGGCTATCTATGCTTTGTAAGCTATGGTCTCCACTCTCATCCACATAAACAATATATTTACTGAAAGGGGTCTCTTTCTCCTCTGCCTTTTCTGTTCCCTTCTTTTCCCTTATATCCTTTCCCATATCAGATTCAAACAAAGGGAGTTGCTTGTCATCTAACCTATTCATCTATTTTGCTTCAGTTACATTCGTTTCATTTACTATATACGAACATATGTTAGAAACTCAATAAGTTAGATACTCAGGGCCATCTACTACGACAGTTTCGAATTTCCAGGAGAAATAACGAAGGGCCGGTAGTATATGCCACCAGCCCTTCGACAACCTCGGGAGTACACCTCGCGCCCACAACCAAACCTCAATCAACTCCTGACTCAGGACAGCATGTATTTCTAGCTCCTGGACGCTGCATCAGAGCCAGGCCTCGACAATCAAAAATACTTCGGAGGTATCTCACCCATTAGTTCCGACGCCCCCTGAGCTTTCATTCTCAAACCTGCAACTGCTGCCCCTGAACCGAAGTCTCATAACTCTCCAGCTCACCGGACTCTGTTCTGGCAAACACTTTTTTAGCCAGCGCCACGGTCTCTTCATCACCACGGGCAATGACGACAAAACGATTCGCGCGCAGATGCTTTTCATATTTGATGATCCTGTCTTTCGGTACGCCCAGGCTAACCAGTGCCGCACCGAGCGCGGACACACCGCCGCCGATGACCGCACCTTCCAGTGTAGCGACGATTAAATGTACGACCGGTCCCGCTGCGCCGACCAGTCCGATGCCGGGAATCCAGAAAAAGGCCGAACCGACCAGGAAGCCCCACAGGCTTCCCCAGAAAGCGCCGAAGCCGCCCCAGGATTTCATGCGATCGCCCATGGTATAAAAACCCATCGGCTGATCTTCGGAATGGTAACCCTTGCCGATGATAGACAGCTGCTCCATAGGAAAGCCAGCCTGGTGCATATCACGGATGACCTGTTCAGCATGGTCATGGGTTTTATAACTGGCGATGACGGTTGTTGACTGTTTCATGATGACGTACTCCTGATAAAGATTGAGTCATCGATTGCTCTGCATATTCCGTTCCGCAAAACCCGTCTGCCGCTGCAAAGGCATTTGTGCCGAACAGGTTTTCAAACGCGGTGATTATTCACCGTTTTGTCGAACAGAAAAATCGCTACAACGTGTAATATTCGCCGCCTCAGCATTCTGTTAGCGGCAGCCGCGCATCACAGCGGGATTTTTATTCGTATCAGGACTGGTACGTTTCTTGGTAGAAAAACAATACATCTTTTCCAGCGAGCATCTATCAGGAGCGCCATCATGCATAATCTACTGATTTATGGAATTCCCATTGCTTTCATCGTTCTGGTGCTATATGTGTTTCGGCCTTCGGCACGCAAACGTTACCAGGCGGATGCGCGTATTCCACTCGACGACAATAAACGCTCATCGAGTCGATAAACCCTGTTAAATGACACGATGAGTTTCTGGAACATTCAGGCGGCATTGCTGGTTTTTACCGCAGGCTTTGCCCTGTTCAATGAAAAATGGCTGCGTCTGCCGGCTACCATCGGCATCATGTTACTGGCCACATTGACGTCGCTGTCGCTGGTCGCCTTGCAACAGCTGGGTGTGGACATGGCCACACCGGTCGAACAGCTGCTCTCGCAGATTCATTTCGACGACACGGTACTCAAAGGCTTAATCGGTTTTCTGATGTTTTCCGGCGGCCTGAGTATCGATTTACAACGTTTGCGTAACAACGCTCTGATCATTGCCATACTGGCGGTAATCGGCACCGTCATCTCGACGGCACTGGTTGCCGCCAGTGTTTATTTCTCTGCACACCTGTTTCAGTTCGACCTGTCGTTGCAGGACTGTCTGTTATTCGGCGCATTGATTTCGCCCACCGATCCCATCGCCGTGTTATCGATTTTGCGCAAGGTCGGAGCACCGCTGGACCTGGAAATGCAGATCGCCGGCGAGTCACTGTTCAACGACGGCGTGGGGATCACCCTGTTTCTGTTGTTTACACATCTGCGACACAATCAATTGCCTGTCGATCTGGGTAGCAGCCTGTGGCTGTTTTTCCGCGAAGCACTGGGTGGATTATTCAGTGGCCTGTTGATGGCACTGCTGGTCAAACGATTGTTACGGGGCATCAATAATTATCGTGTCATTATTCTGATCTACTTCGCGGTCGCCAGCGGCGGTTTTGCGCTGGCCCGGTCGCTGGAAATATCCGGCGCTCTCGCAATGGTGGCCGCCGGTCTGGTACTCGGCAACCCCGGACGTCATTACGAAGGTATTTCCAGTCACGACAAACGCCGCGTGATGCTGTTCTGGGAAGTCACCGATGACCTGCTCAATGCGCTGCTGTTCATGTTGCTGGGTATGGAGTTTCTGCTGGTGTTCCAACTGCAAAATCTGTTGCCGCTGCTACTGGTGGTCCCGCTGGTACTAAGCTCGCGTACCGGCAGCATTCTGCTGTCCCTGTTGATCATGCATCCGCTACAACGGTTCAACCCAACCCGTGCACTGATCATGACCTGGGGTGGACTGCGCGGTGCGCTTGCGGTTGCCCTGGCGCTCTCCCTGCCGGTTTCGAACAATCGCCACCTCATTGTTGCCATGACTTACGCAGTGGTGCTGTTTTCGGTACTGGTTCAGGGCACCAGTCTGAAACCCCTGATCGATCGCATGCGACATCGACTCGATTTTTAAGCCACTGTCTTCAGCTCAGCAGGCTATGCAGGCTGTAAAAGATCCACAAGGTACCACCGACCATGAGCGCAATCACCAACAGGGTAAAAATCAGCAATTGTTGTTGCGCAGTTTGTTCCCGCCCACCGCTGGACAGAATAAAGTAACGTAGGTGCACCAGCATCTGTAGTACCGCCAGCACACTCACCGCGGCCATCAAACGTAGTGGCGACTCAGGCTGGTACCAGGCCAGCGCGAAGGCAAGTAGCGTGAGCAGTAACGCACTCAGGTATCCGGTCAGATATGACTTTAGCTGCTGCCTGGTGTTCGTCGGCTTGTCCATCACACATGCTCCGCCAGGTACACAAAACTGAAAATACCCACCCATATCAGATCGAGAAAATGCCAGAACAAACTGAAACGATGCAGCCGCGACATCACCACCGGAACTCGGCCATAACGCAGTATCTGCCCCATCATACTCAACAACCAGAGCAGGCCGACACTGACATGCAGACCATGGGTACCGACCAGCACGAAAAACGCGGACAGGGTTCCGTTAACATCAGGCCCGGCATGATGCCGGATCAACTCACCGAATTCCCTGAACTCGAGAAACACAAAGCTTGCCCCCAGTACTGCCGTCACCAGCAACCAGACCAGGGTCATGCCCCGGGCTTTGCTGGTGGTCGCGCTAAAACTCAACTGGGCCAGCCCGCAACTCAGGGTACTGGTCAGCAGTAACAGTGACTCGATGAACGCGGTGGATAGATTGAGATGCTCCCGGATCGATACGCCACCGCTAATCGCCGGCGACATACTGGCCCAGGTCGCAAACAACAGTGCGAACAGCACCGCATCGCTCATCAGGTATAACCAGAAACCAAACTGCTGTTCGCAGTCGTGTTCGGCTTGCAGGCTTTGCCGCACCTTCAACGGCATGGCCAGATCGTTCATGATCCCGACTCCCCGATTGCTAGGGTTGAAAACGAATCACCCGGTTCCTGCTCATCACTGATAAGAATGCGGTGTTCGCGCGGCAGTCGATTGAGACGGAATAACAACAATCCCAGCAACATCAGGCCGCTGGCAGCCACCAGCCAGAGCATATGCCAGATGACCGCAAAACCCAGCACCATAGCGAGCATACCAAGCATAAAACCGGTCGGTGTGTTGGCGGGCATCTGCAGGGTATGTTCTGAAAATGCCGGAAACACGGATCGTCCCTGTTGTTTTGCGAGCGCGAACGCGTCCAGCTCGGTAACGCGGGGACGAACGGCAAAATTATAAGCGGGTGGCGGCGAACAGGTCGCCCATTCCAGCGTACGTCCGTCCCATGGATCGCCAGTCCGGTCCGCCAGTTGTCGACGTTGGCGAATACTCACCGCCAGTTGCATCACCAGCGCAAACACACCGCCGACAATCAACAGCGTACCGATGGCTGCCACAATCAACAGGGGTTGCCATTCCGTATTCAAATAATGCTGCATCCGTCGCGGCATGCCCATCAATCCCAGGGCATACAGGGGCAGGAAAGCAACAAGAAAGCCGCTGATCCATAACCAGAATGCCGCCTTGCCCCAGCCTTCATGCAGACGAAAACCGGTGACCTTGGGAAACCAGTACATGTATCCGCTGAGATAACCGAACAGGGCGCCCGGGATCAGCATGTTATGAAAATGCGCGACCAGGAATTCGCTGTTGTGCACCATGAAATCCACTGGCGGCACCGCCATCATCACACCGGTTACACCACCGATTGCGAAGGTCGGAATAAACGCCAGCACCCACAGCATGGGTGAATCGAATCGGACGCGCCCCCGATACATGGTTAACAACCAGTCGAACAGTTTCACCCCTGTGGGAATAGCAATGATCATGGTGGCAATACCGAACGCAGCGTTCACCGTGGCACTGTTACCCATGGTAAAAAAATGATGTAACCAGACGGTAAACGACAGCAATGCGATGG